>CALKVG010000090.1 GCA_937998045.1 uncultured Myxococcales bacterium | reverse complement strand
GGCGTCGGCCAGCTGCCGACGCCAGCGCGCGATCGTACCCGAGGCGTTCCAGCGCTCGTCCTGGGGACCGATCTCGATGCAGAGCTCGAGGAAGTATGCGGCCTCGCGATAGGCACCGATCTGAAGCGAATGCAGAGCGGCTGCGTCGGCGTACCGAACGGTTTTTTCGTGATCGCCGGCCTGATAGAAATGATGCGCGAGCAGCGCGGTCTCGGTTGGATCGCAGGCCTCGAGCGCGAAGGCGATGGCGCCGTGCAGCCCGCGACGCCGGCTGACGGGCATGAGTCCGTAGGCCACTTCCCGCACGAGCGAATGGCGAAAGGCGAAAAGCCGCGGGTCGGGCGAGGCGTCTATCAGCCCTCGTTCGATGAGGCGCTCGAGCACCCCCTCGTCCCAGGAGCCATGCGCCAGGAGACCGAGCATGGTGGAAGAGAACGTTTGACCGAGCGCGCTCGCGACCTTGAGCGCGAGCTGCTCCGGTACGTCGAGGTGATCGATGCGGCTGGCGAGGAGCGCCTGGACCGATGCGGGCGGCGTCTCGTCGGCGACCGGATCGACACCGCCCCGAAGCGTGTAGCTGCCGTCATGTACGGTCGCGCGGCGCGAATCGAGAAGTGACAGGGCGTACTCGATCGCCATCAGCGGATGTCCGGAAGCGCGCCGGTTTATCGTGCCGACAAAGTGTCGGCTCATCGACCGAGCGCGCAGCCTATGACCCACCACTTGCTCGATGTCGGCGTCCTTCAACGGGCGCAGCGTGATTCCCCGGAACCCGGGGTGTTCGCGCAACCACGAGGCCTCGCGGCCGGGCACCGTCGGCCGCGTCGACAGGGCAACCAGCGTGTGAGGCAGTCGTGCCACCGCGCGCGCAAGGCGCCACGAGTCGCTGTCCATCCAGTGGCAGTCCTCCAGGACGACGAGCCTCGGGCCCGGCGCTGCAGCCTCGAGAAACTCGATCATGAAGCGGAGGATGGCCCCCACACGCGCCGGCCCCTGCACGTGTCGAGTTTCTTCGGTCTCGTCCAGATCGATCCGCAGCACGGCGTTGAGAAGGGGCGCAAGCGGCGCCGTCTCTTCGTGGGAGCGAAGCCATTTACCCAGCGCGTCGCGAACGGCCTTGGGGTCGACGCCGGCTCCCACCCCCAGGAGCGAGCGGAAGATTTCGCGCCAGGGGAGCAGGGTGGGCGTGTAGTCCACGGGGTGGCTGTGACCGAGCAGGGTCCGTACCCCGTCGGCGCGCGCGCGAGCTTGCAGATCCGCCAGAAGGCAGGACTTGCCGATCCCGGCCTCTCCCTCGACCACCGCCACGCAGCTCTGTCCCTGGCGAGCTCGGTCCAGCAGCGCCGCGAGCGCGGCCTGCTCCTCGCCTCGCCCGAACACGGATGCGGCTTCGGCGCGGGCGGGGACGACGCGGCGGCGAACGAAATACGTCTCGATGGCTTCCGACAGTCCCTTCGCCTCCACGGGCGGCGCCGGATCGAAGGCGACGTCGGCGCGGCCATCGTCAGTCGGAGGTCGTCCTGCGTAGCGCAGACGACCTCCCAAGACCATCAGCCGCGCGGCGATGATCATGGATCGACTCACCGTCACGTATTCACGCCGCGACGGCGCTCCGATGGGACCACAGAAGGCGCGCCCGCTCGCGATGCCGGTCGCACACTCGATACCCTCGGGCCAGGCTGCGTCCTGGAGCGCGAGCGCCGCACGCACCGCGCGCTGCGGATCGTCGGCATGGGCATTGTAGGGCACGCCGAACACGACGAAGAAGACGAGCCCCTTGTCCTCGATGAGCCAGTGGCCGGGGGATCCGGAAAACGGAGCGATCGCGCGATGGACCGCAGAGGCCAGTCGATGCATGCGGCGGAGAGCGTCGGCGGCGTCCTCGTCGAATCCGGTGAAACGCGTGAACAGAGCGGTCACCTGGCGGAGGTCGCCGAGCTCCGGCGCGTCGGATTCCGCACGTTCCACCATGACACGAGGTATCAGCGACACCGGTGTTTCGCTCACGGTCGACGAGGCGGCGAGCCGCGCCGGCACCCATGCGTCGCGCAAGCCAGGGCGGAGCCCACCCTGCAGCGCATCGGGCTCCGCTGCGGCCGACGGCGCGAGCGAGATCTCGCCGGGGCTGGCCCGTCCCGCCGCGTTGGTGGCGTGGCGAACCGCCGGCCCGCCGAAGACGACGTGCCAGCAGTCATCCTCGCCGCCGACGTAGGCCGCCCAGACGCGCCCCGCGCCGATGCCGGTGCGCAGCGTCGGCCTGCCGACTCCCCCGCGCCGCCGCTCCGGTCGCACGAGCTCCTCCGCGCACGCACGCGCCTCACGGATGCAGCTCGAGAGAGGGGCGTGATCGTCGGCCCAGTACGCGAGGAAAGAGTCACCCGCGAAGTAGACGATCTCCCCTCCGCGCGCGTGAACGCTGGCCACATAACGCCCGAACTCGTCGTTGAGCAGCGCGCTCAACTCGCCCAGGCCCTCGTCCGCGCGAGCGAAGAGGTTCTCGGCGAGCCTCGTGTATCCCGAGATGTCTGCGAAGAGCACGGCCGCGCGGAGCGAGGTCTCGTTGGGCGCCGTTCCCGTGGTGTCGAGACGTCGCACGAGACGCCTGGGGAAGAAGCCATCGAGGGACTGGAGCCGCGGAGCCGTAGTCATTTCTTCCGCCGAGCGAGTTCGCACGTTGCGCCGCCGGCCGGATGCTAGCATCGCCCGCCGTCTCGCCGGAGAAGCGGGGCGGAAGCCGGGGGAAGGCCGGTGTTGCGTGATGGAAACATCCGAGGAATGCGAAGCTCTCGTGGTGGGCACGGGGTTCGGCGGCGCCGTCGCGGCCTGCCGCCTCAGTCAGGCCGGCTTCGAGCCCGTGGTGCTCGAGCGCGGCCGGCGTTACGGGAGGGCCGATTTCCCCGCGCTGCCGAGGCCCTCGGCGTTGATGCCGGACCTGCGTCGCTGGACCTGGAAGAGTGACCAAGGCCTCTGGGACATCCAGGATCTCGAGGAGATCATCGCTGTCCAGGCAGCCGGGTACGGGGGCGGCTCGCTGATTTATGCGAACGTGCACCTTCGGCCACCGATGAAGGCGTTCGAGAAGGGGTGGCCTAAAGCTTATACGCCGTCCCGGGAGAGCCCCTTCCCGCTCCAGCATTATTACAACCTGGTGGCGTGGATGCTCGAGGCCATGCCCATCGTCGACAAGAACTTCCCGAATGGGCGCCTCGCAGGGGGAATTCCCACCAAAGCCCAGCAGCTCGAACAGGTCGCAAAAAAAGGGACGAATTTTTTCTATCCTCCGCTGGCGATTCGGTACACCGATCCACCACCGGAGGATGAGGGGAAAAACAAGTTCGGAGCCGAGCAAGAAAAATGCGTCTCGTGCGGCGCCTGCTGCAGCGGCTGTCCGAACGGCGCGAAGAACACGCTCGATCTGAATTACCTCAAGCTCGCCGAAGATCGCGGCGCAAAGGTGCGGACGCAGTGCGAGGTCGTGAAGTTCTCGAGAACGGACAACCGAGAGACACCCTGGAAGGTTGAATACATCGATCACCTCGCTGCACGGACACGCATCGTATGTACGAAATATCTCTTCCTCTGCGCCGGCGCGGTGCATTCCACCCGGTTGCTCGCACGGTGGCTTGGCGCTCGCACACCCGACGAGCTCAAGCAGCTTCGCTCGAACGTCGGCCTCGGCTACTTTCCGAACGCTGACGCGCTGGGCATGGTCTACGAGACCGAGAACCACCAGTTTCCGTCCTGGGGCCCGACCATCACGACTTCGACGGTGCACCGGGGGTCGGCAAAGGGCTCGGGTGCCGAGGGCTGGTTCATGCTCCAGGACGGCGGATATGCGAGGGAGATCGACCGGCTGACCGGTTTGCTTCGAGCGTCCGTATGGGCGGGACGGAACCGTTACCTTCCGCTCGGGTCAGGTACCATTCGCGCGAGCGACGGCGTACCGCCTCCGGCGTCCAGCGAAGTTCTGAAAGACGATGCGTTCCTCCGCTCTCCCCTGGATGGCGTCCTCGTCGCGATCGCCGAGGGCAAATTTCAAATCGCAGTACCGAGGCAGCTGAACGGCCGGCTGCCGGAGATTCTCCGGGAGCTCGCGAAGCCGGTGCTTCCGGCGATCGTCGACCGCACGATCGAAAAGGCAATCCGGACGAAGCTGCAGCGGATCGTCGGGCAATGGCTGAATCCCGAGCGCCGACTGTTCCGCTGGCTCGTTCGTCGCCTGAAAGCGATCTCGTACTGGGCGCTCAGCGACAAGGAGGTCCTCGCGGCGGATGCGCTGCAGTCGATCTTCGAGCGCGGTGGTTCGGCCCCCGCGGACGTGGCATCTCGGTTGCTGGGATATTCGGGCGAGCGCGCGGACGACCGGATGATGCTGCTGGCCATGGGAAGGGACGAGGCACAGGGCAGGCTGGCTTACGATGTGGCGCACGACCGGCTGCGCGCCGATCTCGATCTCTATCGCCTCGCACCCCTCTACATGGATGAGGAGCTCACGATGCGAGACGTCGCGCGAGCGCTCGGCGGTGAGCTCCGGGTCAATCCGGCCTGGTCGTTCCTCGGGAAGCCGATCACCGTGCACAGCCACGGGGGCTGTCGCATGAGCGATGACCCCAAGAAGGGCGTGACGACGCCGGATGGGCAGGTTCACGGCTGCGAAGGCCTCTACGTGCTCGACGGATCCATTCTCTGCTCGTCGGTCGGGGTGAACCCGTCGGCAACCATCGCGGCCGTGGCCGAACGAAATATCGACCGGTTCCTTGAAATGCACTCGCGTGAGGGGCAGTGGCCGAGCGAGGAGTACAGGCACCAGGTCAACCTTGCGGACGATTGGTACCTCGAGGCCAAGGAGTCGCAGTGGAGTCTCTCCCCTCCGGCTCCGGGAGAAGGCCCGACCAGCGAGCCCGTGGGGCTTGCCTTCGACGAGACGATGCAGGGTTTCTGGAGCGAGCCCTGCAAGGACCCGGGTTACAACGACAACGAGTACCGCCGTCTGGAGAACGAAGGGCGGCCGGGACGAACGGTCGACCTGAAGCTCACAGCGAGCGTCCAGAATCTCGCGGCATTCTTCGAGGCGTACTCCCATGAGCTGAATATCGGCAAGCCGGAGTCCGGTAGGAGCACGATCACTTTGCAAGTGCCGGGCGCGCAGGAACGCAAGGAATACGAAGTAACGGGAACTCTCCAGCTCATGGTCGATGATCCAAAAGGAAACCCCCAGGCGGGTATGTTCCGATACAAGGCGTACGGCCTGAATCGCCACGACGCGTCACGATAAAGTCGCGGTCGATGCGCTGGAAGAGTTAACGGGTCGACCGTACACGACGACCGCAACCAGTCCCACTGGTCCCTCCGAGCAGCGATTCATGGTTTACGACCTTTCGTTCCGGGACGACCGCGGACGACCCTGGCGGGTGAACGGGTACAAGCGTCTCCGGGACACTGCGTCGCTCGACGCCTGGCGCGACGCCACGTCCTTGTTCCTGAAACTGGTCCCCGACAACGCGTCCCCGGGGACGCCTCCCGCGTTGGCAGGCGTGGTCCACGTCGAGCTGCTCGACTTCCTCCGGCAACTGAACTCGGTTCGCGTCGTCACCTGGAACCTGCAAGGGATGATCGACCAAGATCCATCGCTCGATGACCCGCTGCGCACCGCCTGGGCGGTATCGACATTCGGTGTCTTCTTCTTCGGCACCTTGCAACGCATCTACCTCCCCCAGTTCAACTCCGTGCTCGGCGCGGTGGGCCAGGCGCCGCACAAGCGACCGAATTCGGTGCAGCCGTGAGTCGCTCGCCGCGTACCGAGCCCATGACGCTCGAAGACCTCAGCCGGTGGCGGCGCTTGGGGAGGCCCATTCCGCTCGATGTTCCCGACAAGATCCCCATTTTCTTGAGGCGCTATACACCCGACCCGAAAGCCAGCACGAAGCGCGGCGCGGGACGGACCGCCCTCCTCATCCACGGAGCGAGCGCGAACGGCGACACCTTCCTCGTGCCGCACGGCGGGCTAATGCGCTATCTACGAGGCGAGGGCTGGGAAGTCTGGACCCTGGACTGGCGCGGCAGTCACGACGTCGTCGACGGTCTGCGACGCGACCCGGATTGGTCGACGAACGAGTGCCCGCGCTTCAACCTCGACCGCGTCTCGGAGCAAGACTTCCCGACGGCACTGCGCTGCATTCGCGAAACGCTGGACAAGGAGAGGGGCGGCGGCGAGAAGTCGCCGATCGATGTCGTCGCTCATTGCTTCGGCGCGGGGGCCTTCGCGATCGCGCTCGCGCGTGGCCTGGTGGAGGATGTCGACAACGTCGTCCTCAACACCCTTGGCTTGTTCTACGAGGTACCCTGGGACGGCTGGGTGAAGGCGGAGGACTTCCTCATCGAGAAGATCGTGGGCGATCGACCGAAACATCGAGCCATCGATCCGCGCAAGTTCGACCAGTGGCCCCCGGTGATGCGCCGCACCTACGAGGCGTGGCCTCGCTCGTGGCTTTGCGAGGGTGAGTCCGAAGCTGATCGCGTATTTCGCCGCCTGAGCTACATGTTCGGCCAGCCGTACCTGCGCGAGCGCCTCGCGGCCGGCGTTCACGAGCGGATGCTCGGGGCGCTCTTCGGCGGAATGCACCTCGGCCTCTACCTGCACGCCGGCCAAATGGTGAGACGCGGCTTCGCGGCGCCCCTCGACGCGGCCGACGTGATCGACCGTCCGCGACTGGGCGCGCGCTTTCCCCGGCGCGTGCCGATCGTCGAAGCGAACGGCTATCTCGACGTCACCCACTTCCTGCGCCACCGCATCACGCTGATCACGGGCGCGCAGAACCGGCTGTGGCATCGAGATTCAATCGATCTCATGTACGAGTGGCTTCGCTCGAACGGCTGCCGGCACGTGGACAAGCACGTGCTCCCGAACTACGGGCACCAGGACCTGCTGTGGGGGGAGGCGGCGCGCGGCGACGTTTACCCCCTCATCCAGGGGGGCATCGAGGGCAAGCCGCTCGAGCATTTCCCGCCGGAAAGGAGCGGTGAGGTCGCCCTCGTGCCAGAGCCGACGACCCTTCCTCGGAGGGCGGTCTAGTCAGGCAGACCCAGATCGCGACGCCGGCGGTCCGCGCCAGGCAGGCCGCCACGAACGCCGCGCGAAGTGCCCGTCGGTCCAAGATGCGGCCGAACGCGGGCATCGGTTTCGGGATAGAACCTCGAAAAGTGCTCGCGGATAATCACATTAGGATCGTTCATCGCCGCTCTAAAGCTCGAAATGCCCGCCCGATGGCTACCTTTCTTGGCTCGTAGGCGAGGAATCGAGCGCCCCCGCGGGAAATTTCGTGCAGTTTGAACGATTCGGGGAAACGCGGCGAACGCTAGCGTCGAAGCGCGACCGCGAGCCAGCCCGGAACCCACGCGCCTGCCTCGAGCCGCGGCTCGACCTCGCGCGGAGTCGAGAGCTCGAGCCCGACGGCGCCGAAGACACGTTGCAAGTAGGAGCGGGTGTGGCTGTAGCGACCGTGCGGGTGCAACCGGTAGCCCAGGGGCGCGGCGGCTTCCTCCGACCGCTCCGTCGTGAACGCAAAGTACCCGCCCTTGCGAAGGGCGGAGGCGGCTGCGGACGCGAGCCCGTCGAGCGCGCCGAAGTAGACGAGCGTGTCGGCCGACGCGAGGAGGTCGTACGCGCCCGGATTTCGCGTCATATGCTCGACGAGGTCGCACTCCACGAGCGAGTCGTAAAGCTTGCGCGTGCGCGCGCGCTCGAGCATTCGCGCTGACAGGTCGACGCCGACCAGGGTCCGGGCGAAGGGCCGGAGTCCTTCGGCGCAAAGGCCGGTGCCGCACCCGACGTCGAGCACGTCGAGGTCGCAGTGAGCGGTGCCGACCGCTTGCCCGATCGCTTCGACGACCAGCGAAGGCGCCCGGTACTGGAGCCGCGCCAGCGTGCCATCGAAGCTCGGCGCGAAGCGGTCGAAGAGTCCCCGCACGAACTCTGGTGGGGCTCGGGCCGGGAGCTCGGTCTGAGAACAAGCGACCAGGAGGTGCTTGGCCTCCGGGTTCTCTGGCTTTCGGGACAGCCACGCCTTGTACACCTCCGCCGCTTCGGCGACCCGATCGCGCGCGTAGAGCATGGCGCCGAGGTGCCGATACGCGCTGTCGGCCGCGGGGCGCAGCTCGAGGGCGCGGCGAAGGGCACCGAGGCCTTCGTCCAGACGGCCGAGGCTCCCCAGACAGTTGCCGAGGTTTTGATGGGCGTCGGCGTGGCCCGGCTCCATCGCGACCACCTTGCGGAAGAGCTCGAGCGCCGCCTCGAGGTCGCCGCGCTCGCGCACGACGCAGCCCAGGTTGTTCAGGGCGTTTGCGTGATCGGGCACCAGCGCAAGCGCTTCGGCGTAGCTTCGACGGGCCTCATCGAGGCGGCCCAGCTGCTTGAAGACGTTGCCCCGGTTGCTGTGCAGGTCGGCGTGCTCCGGTGCCAGCGTGACGGCGCGGTCGAGGAGAGTCAGCGCCACCTCCGAGCGTCCCTGCTGATGCTCGGCGACCCCCAGAAAGTGAAGCGCGTCCACGTGGTCCGGGGACGCCTCCAAGACCTGCCGGCAGATGTCGGCCGCCTCGGCCACGCGCCCCTCTTGCTGGAGCGCGATGGCGCGTCGGATGGCTTCGTCAGGTGTCATAGCTGTGGCTTCGGAGCTCCCGACGGCCCTTGAAGCCTGGCACGGGGTTGCCGTCCAACGAAGTCCGCGACGCTTCGGACGCGAAAGCGACCTTCCACGCCTCCAGCGACAGGTCCACGGGGGGCTCGGCGGCGGACCCTGCGACCACTCCGTCCATGAAGTCTAGGAACCGTCCGCCAAAGTTGGGCCGCGCGATCCTCCAGGCGGCTCGCACGCCGGGGCTTCTCGCCAAGAGCCGAGCGCCAGCAACGACGGTTTCGAACGCGTCGTCGTTCAGCAGTCCTTCTTCCCGTTGATAGAACGAGTCTTCGAAATGAAAGAAGAGCGCGCGGCAGAGATTGATGAACTGGATTACCTCAGTTTGAGTGATCTCTTGAGGGCTCCCCAAACCGTGAAGCCAGGCATCCGCCACGGCGGGGTCCGCGAGCGCGATGTGCAGCTCAACGGTGCGCGTGACGCGGCTATGCCTGATCGATATTTGCTGATTGCGCTCTGTCTGCCGAACTTGAAGCGCAAGGTAGATGAGCGAGGTCAGTACAGCAAAGCCGCTAACGACGCTTCCCAAAGACGCAAGATCGGAGAGTGACATCGAGGTCCCACCGTTGAGTTGATGGGGAAGACTAGAACGCATCCGACGACCCGGCGAGGAGGCAAGTGATCGAGACTGCTCCATCTTTCGGGAGGCCAGGGGCCCCGGAGGGAGGAACTACGCGCACTTACGAGGCCCGACGCCGCGCGCGATGGTTACCAAGAACATCGGCCGGCCCCGGAAGCGGCCTACAATGCCGCGATGAAAAGCGAAGCGACCGCGCAGTCTCTCTACTCGCAACTCGAAGCGGCCGTGCCCCGCGGTCTCGCCGTGCCCGATGCCCTTCGGAAGCTCTACGTCTGGATCGGCGAGAACGGCATGGTGGGGGACGGCGGGATCGAAGGCGTCAAGGGGTGGCTCTACAACCCCGACAGGTTCCCGAAGCGGCCCGACGACGACGACGAGGAGGAGGCCTACTGCTACGGTACGCAAATCGAATTCTCCGGCCGGGACGATTTATATTACTCATCGTGGTTCGGAAGCACGAACCCCGAGATCCGCGAGCGCCTCTGCATCTTCGCCAAGACCGGCGGCGACGGGTCGCGTGCGGGACTTTGGTTCGACGACGCGAACCAGGCCAGGATGGTGCACCTCGGATCGGGATCGGGATCCACCTTCGTCGGCCTCATCGGAAACGAACCGGTGGACTTCCTGCGGCTCATCGCGATCGGCTACACGGAAATCTGCTGGGACGAGTACTTCTCGGAGCCTCCCCGTCAGGAGGACGGAATTCATCTCGTGCCCGATGTGGCATTTCAAAACTGGGTAAAAGAGACGTTCGGCGTCACGATTCCGAAAACGGCGTCCGAGATCGTGCCTGATCCGGGCCACATGAGCGACCAATCGCCCAAGGACTCGTTCGCCAAGTGGGTGTGGAAGATGACGGGGCGGATTCCGTAGGGCGGAGCAGGGGGGCGAGCGCTTTGCGCAATGTCGTTGCGAGCACCAGTCGCGACAGCGTTCTCTGTGGGTAGCTCGTGCTCTGGTCTTCCGTGAGCCTCCCCGTCGAGTCGTAACCGAACTGGTACAGCCCCCCGCGCGCGTCCGTCTTCGTCTGCATCGCCCATTGGCGTCGTACCTGTACCTCGTCGCCTCGTTGCGGATCGCGATTGGAAGGCGCACAATAAGAGGAGGCGACAGGGATCGTGAGCCTGAGCGACAAAGATCGCGATGGATGTCGCCTTGGATCGCGAGGCGAAGCGACAGACGTCGCGATGGATGTCGCCTTGGATCGCGAGGCGAAGCGACAGGGATCGCGATCGTTGTCCTATCGGTTCACGAGGCAAAGCGACATGCATCGCGATCGTCGTCGCCTCGGATCGCGAGGCAAGGCGACTTGGATCGCGATCGTCGTCGCCTCGGATCGCGAGGCAAGGCGAC
>CALKVG010000089.1 GCA_937998045.1 uncultured Myxococcales bacterium | reverse complement strand
GATGTGTATAAGAGACAGTGCACGTCCAGATGCCGACGCCCGTTTCGCCGACGGCGTTCGCGCGATCGCGGGCTGCCGCGGCGCCCGCGGCGGGCGGCGTGCAGCGCGTCGTCCTCCGGCTCGAGAACGTGACGTCGACCCACCCTGGACCGATGTACGACGTCTACCTGAACGTCCCGGACGGGGATTCACCGCAGCAGCATCCGGATCTGCACGTCGGCCGCGCCGCGATGTTCGGAATCGCCAAGGCCAGCCGACGGACCGCTCCGCACGGCGGAGGCGGACAGACGTTCTCCTTCGACATCACGCGCCTCTACAACCGTCTCTCGTCGGCGGGGGCGATCGACCCGCGGCATGTGCGCGTCTCGTTCGTTCCCGTGCGCGCCGACCGCAACGCACCCGTTCGGGTGGGCCGCGTCAGCCTCTATTTCGCATGACCACGCGGGCGGGCCGGCTCGCGATGGCAAGGCTGCGCGCGGCAGCGCGAGGCCATCCCGAGTGGTGGGCGCTGGCGTTGGCGGCGGTCGCCTGGATCGCGATGGTGCAGCACGGCCTCGGGCGGGGCGGCTGTTGCCGTGCTGCGTTCTCGGCGACGGGCGAGCTGGTCGCTTGGACGGGCATGGTCGTCGCGATGATGGTGCCCACGTTGACCGGTGGGCTGCGAGACATGGCGCTGCGGAGCTACCGGCTGCGACGCCTTCGTGCCCTCGGCCTGTACCTCGCCGGATACCTCTCGTGCTGGGTGCTGGCGGGGCTGCCCGCGGTGGCCCTGCTCGCGTGGCTCGGCGCGGGCGCATCGAAAGCAGCGGGCGTCGCGTTCGGAGCGGCCGCGATTTGGGCGCTGGTCCCGGCACGGGCCAGCATGCAGTCGCTCTGCCACAGGCGCATCGCGCTTCGCCCAGTCGGCGTCGCGGCCGACGTCGACTCGGTGCGCCAGGGGATCGTCAGCGGTGCGCCCTGCGTCGCCGTCTGCTGGCCTCTCATGCTCGCCTGCTCGCTCACCGCGCACGCGCTCGTCGTCATGACGGGCTGCGCGATCCTCACGGTCGTCGAGAAGCGAATGTTCAGGCCGCAGGCTCTGCCGATCGCTGCGGGAGCGGCGGGGCTGGCGTCGTGGTCGATGCTGATTGCCGGTTAGCACGCAACGGCACGGCTGCGGGGGTCCTGTCATGCGGTGCGTGGACCCCGAGGAGCTGCGCGAGCTCGCCCTTGCACGAGCCGCAGCCGGTGCCCGCCCTCGTGGCGTCGCCGATCGCCGCGACGGATTCTGCGCCCGCCACCATCGCCTCGCGAATCGCAGTCGCGGTCACCTTGTGGCAGGTGCACACGACGCGCTCGCTCGCGGCCGTCGACGATCGCAGCGCGCAGAGCACCTCGAGAGGATCGTCGGGCATCGGGTCGCCGCGATCGAAGTGCTGAACGAGCGTGGCAGCCGCGGCGGTGTTGCCCACCAGCGTCGCTCCGAGGAGGCGCCCGCCACGCACCACGAGCTTGCGATACGTCTGGCGCCGCTCCTCGATCACCTGGAGGACCTCGTCCCCCTCGATCTCCGGCTCGACCAATCCCATCGACGCCACGTCGATGCCGGCCACCTTGAGCCGCGTGTAGAGCTTCGACCCCACGTAGCGTGCTTGCGATCGCGTGCCCGTGAGCACATCGGCGAGCACCTCCGCCTGCTCCCAGACGGGCGCGACGACCCCGTACGTCCGGCCCCGATGCTCGGCGCACTCGCCGATCGCGTACACGCCCGGCACCTCGGTCGCCAGCGCGTCGTTCACGACGATCCCCTTGTTGACCGGGAGCGCCGAGGCGCGCGCGACCTCCACCCGCGGGCGCACGCCGCACGCAAGGACGACCATGTCCGCCGGCAGTGCCGTGCCGTCGTCGAGGACGACGCCCTCCACGCTCTCGTCCCCGCAGACCGACTCGACGGTCCGTCCGACACGCACGAAGATCCCGCACCGCTCGATCTGGCCGCGCAGCATCTCGCCGGCGAGGCCGTCGAGCTGCGTGTTCATCAGCGTCGGCGCGACGTGGACGACCGTGACGTGCAGGCCGCGGTCCGACAGCACCTTGGCCGCCTCCAGCCCCAGCAACCCGCCACCGAGGACGATGGCGCAGTCGCCTACGCGCGCGTGCTGGCGCATCCGAAGGCAGTCGGCGATCGTGCGGTACACGAAGACGCCGGGACGGAGCTCACCGTCGGCGCGGGTCATTCCCTCGAGCGGCGGCGCCAGTGGCTGGCTGCCGGTCGCCAGGACCGCGAGGTCGTACCGGCGGCTCTGCTCGTCCTCGGTGAAGACGGAGCGGCGGAGGGTATCGATGCGCGTGACGCGCGACGAGTGGACCAGCCGCACGCCGTGCCGCTCGTACCACTCGGGAGGCTTGGTCACGATGGCGTCCGGCGATTCGCCCGCCAGCACGCGGCTCAGCAGGATGCGGTTGTAGGCCCCCCCGGTTTCCTCCCCGAAGACGGTGATCTCGTACTGGCGCATGCCGTCGCGCCGCGCGAGCTCGTCGAGCAGCCGACAGGTGCCCATGCCGTTGCCGATGATCGAGAGCTTTTTTCTGACCATGGCTCAGGCGACGTCCTTTGGCGATGAGATCGCGCGGGCACGGACCGCGCACACTTTGAATTCCGGCATACGGCTCGTGGGGTCCAGCGCCGGCATGGTGAGAAGATTGGCCGCCTGTTTGCCTCCCCAATGGAAGGGCGCAAACAGCGTGTCGGCGCGGATGTCGGCCGAGAAGATGACGGCGAAGCACACCGCTCCGCGGCGGCTCTCTACGAGGAGCTTGCCCCCGTCGACGACGCCGAGGCGATCGGCCAGTCGCGGGTGGATCTCGAGGCGCGGCTCGGGCTTTGCCTCGACGAGGGCGTCGACGCGACGCGTCTGCGCTCCCGAGTTGTAGTGCTCCTTGTATCGCCCCGTCGTGAAGTAAAATGGGTATTCGGGATCGGGGAGCTCCGCGGCGGGCCGGTACGGCACCGCGTGAAAGCGCGCGCGACCGCCGGGGCGCGGGAACGTTTCGGCGAAGAGACGCGGCGTCCCGGGATGCTCGGGCGACGGGCACGGCCAAAATATCCCTCTCGTCTCGCGCAGCCTCGCGTAGCTCATGCCGCTGTAATCGGCCCTGGCACCGGCGGTCGCCCGGCGCAGCTCGTCGAAGACGTCCTCGGCGGAGTCGAAGTCGAATCCGCGGTCGACGCCGAGCCGGCGGGCGAGCGCTCCGAGGATCTCGATATCGGTCTTGACGCCGGGAGGCGGCGGGCGGACGCGGTTGCGCACGATCACCCGTCCCTCGAGGTTGGTCATCGTCCCCTCCTCCTCCGCCCACTGGGCCACGGGGAGGACGACGTGAGCGGCGGCGGCGGTCTCGTTCAGAAAGGCGTCGCACACCACGAGGAGATCGAGCGCGCCGAGCTTTCGCTCGATGTTCGATGCGTGAGGCGACGCCACGGCGACGTTGGACCCGAGGACCAGCAAGGCCCGCACGCCCCCTTCGGGTCCGAGCGCATCGAGGAGCTCGTAGGCACTCTTGCCTTTGCGCGGCAGCGCGTCTGGTTCGACCCCCCACAGCCGCGCCACGGTCGCTCGATCGGCGTCGTCCTCGATGAGTCGGTATCCCGGGAGCTGGTCCGCCTTCTGGCCGTGCTCTCGCCCGCCCTGGCCGTTGCCTTGCCCCGTGAGGCATCCGTACCCGCTCGCGGGCTTACCCACCCGACCCAGCGCGAGCATCAGGTTGATCAATGCAAGGACGGTGTCGGTCCCCTTCGACTGCTGCTCCGGGCCGCGTCCCGAGAGCACCATGCTCGACGACGCCTCTGCGATCAGGCGCACGGCCCGGAGCTGGTCCTCCGCCGAGACGCCGGTCAGCCGCTCGACCGTCGCAGGGTCGGACGTGAGGACGCTTCGCCGTACGTCGTCGAACTCCTCGGTCCGGTTCGCCACGTACTCGACGTCGACGAGGCGGTGCGCGATCGCGAGGTGAAGCAGCCCGTTCGCGAGCGCCAGGTCCGTTCCGGGCGTGAGCGCCAAGTGCAGCGTCGCCAGGCGGGCCGTCTCGGTACGGCGCGGATCGACCACGACGAGCGAACCGCCGCGGCTCTTCTGCGCGAGCACCCACTGCATGATCGGCGGCATCGTCTCCGCGCAGTTGGACCCCCAGAGCATCAGCGCGCCGGTCTCGGCGATGTCGGAGACTGGAAACGGCAGCCCGCGATCGACGCCGAACGCCCGACTCTGTCCGGCCGCCGCCGAGGACATGCAATAACGACCGTTGTAATCGACGTTCGGTGATCGCAAGACCACCCGGACGAACTTGCCGAGAAGGTAGGCCTTCTCGTTGGTGAGCGCGCCGCTGCCGAACGCCGCGACCGAGGACGCCCCGTGCGCGCGGGCGATCTCCTGAACGCGCTGGGCGACGAAATCGAGCGCCGCTTCCCAGCTCGCCGGGACGAGTGCTCCGCCGCGGCGAAGGAGCGGCGTGCGGATCCGGCTCGGATGATCGAGGAGCGCGGACGACGTGAAGCCCTTGATACACATCTGCCCGCGGTTCACCGGAAAGTCGGGGTCGGGGGCGATCCTCAAGGCGGGCTCGTCGCCGTCGGTGGTCGTCACGTGCATCCCGCACTGGAACGCGCAGTAAGGGCAATGCGTCTTGACCGTCTGCTCCGAGGCAGGGTGAATGCGCGGGAGGGTCGGCCGCGGAGACATCTGGGCTCAGACGCGGGCGTCGACGGTCGCCATGGCCGTCTGCGGTGCGGCGCGCCGCATGTAGCAGAGCCACGTCAAGGCGATGCACGCGGCATAGAAAAACAGGAATCCCTGCAGAGCGAGGTGGGCTGACCCCGTCGCCTTGATCGACGCTCCGAACGAACGCGGGATGAGATAACCCCCGCAGGCCCCGACGGCGGAGACGAACCCGAGGACTGCGGCGCTCTCGATCCGCGCTGCCTTGAGAGCAGCCTCCCTGGCGTCCGCGCCCCGTCCCTCGGCCTCGCGCAGCTTCTGGTTCCGGAAGATCACCGGGATCATCCGGAAGGTCGACCCGTTGCCCAGCCCGGTCGTCACGAAGAGGGCGAGGAACATCGCGAGAAACCCCCAGAACTGCTTCGCGTCGACGAAGACCACGACCCCTGCGGTCGCCAGCGCCATCGCGATGAAGTTCCAGAAGGTCACGCGCGTTCCGCCGAGCTTGTCGGCCAGGCGACCCCCGATGGGACGGGCCAGCGAACCGACGAGCGGGCCCAGGAAGGCGAGGTTGACGCTCACCGCGGGGAACTGGCTCTTGATGAGCAGCGGGAAAGCCGCCGAATATCCGATGAAGGAACCGAAGGTACCGACGTAGAGCACGGCCATGATCCAGGTGTGCGCGTGCCCGGCGATGACGAGCTGTTCTCGCACGCTCGCCCGCGCCGACGTGAGATTGTTCATCCACCGAGCCGCCGCGAAGACGGCGAAGGCGACGGCCGGCATCCACATCAGACCCGCGTTCGCCAGATACAGGCCCGACTTCGGCTCGAAGAGACCGAAGTTGAGCCAGCCGACTCCGATCACAATCGGGACAAGCAGCTGGACGGTGCTCACGCCGATGTTTCCGCCCGCGGCGTTCAGCCCGAGCGCGAGCCCTTTCTCGCGATCGGGGAAGAAGAAGGAGATGTTGGCCATGCTCGACGCGAAGTTGCCTCCACCCAAGCCGGCGGTGGCAGCGGCGACAGCCATGAGCCAATACGGAGTCTCCGGGCGGTTGACCAGAACGGCCAGCAGGACCGTCGGGACGAAGAGCAGCGCCGCGCTCACGATCGTCCAGTTTCGGCCGCCGAACCTGGGGACGGCGAACGCGTACGGGAAGCGCATGAGAGACCCGACCAGGCCCGGGACGGCGACGAGGTCGAACAACTGGTCAGTGGTGTAATGGAACCCGACCTTGTTCAGCTTTGTCGCCACCACGCTCCAGATGAGCCAGATGGAGAATCCGAGATTCTCGGCGAGAATCGACCAGAGCAGGTTACGCTGGGCGATTTTTCGCCCTTGCTTCTCCCAAAATTCGGAGTCTTCCGGGTTCCAGTGATCAATCCATTTCGATTCGCGGCCAGACATCGGCATCTCCTTGGGGCGCAGGCTCGTCAGGGGTGCAGTTCGTTTTGGCTCCGAGCATGCCCGCCGTTCGCGTCGCGGCAGGACACCTTGGCCAGGTCCTCGACAGGCGGCAGCTCGACGAGGACGTCGTCCCCTTCGACGCGGACCGGGAACGTCGCGATCTCCAGGTCCTCGCCCGAGAGGCACTGCCCGGAGGAGAGGTCGAACGTCTTCTTGTGCAGCGGGCAGGCGACCTTCGGCGCGCCCGCCTGATCGCCGACGATCCCGCGAGCGAGCACCATCGCGCGCTTGTGCGGGCACAGGTTCTGCGTCGCGTACCAGGCGCCGCTCGAGGCGAAGCGAAAGAGGGCGATCTGCGTTTCGCCATAGCGTGCGGCGATGCCGCCGTCGGGCGGAACGTCGTGCACCGACGCGAGGCGCACCCACGAGCGACGCAGCAGCGGGAGCCGCCGCACCCTCGCCTCGTGAACCGGATCGCGCCTTGGGCGGTCGTCCGGACGACCCTGACCGCGCTCGGGCACCAGCCTGGCGCCGTCGTCGCCCCGTGAGTCGTTCGCAAAGTGCCGGAACTGGACGCGCCTTTCGGGGTCGCGAACGACGCCCGCCCACTCGCACTCGTAGGTATCCACCAGGTGCTGCATCTGGCGCTCGAGGTCCGCCGCGATGCCGAGGGAATCGCGCACGACCACGTTGCGCAGGTGCTCGATCCCGCCCTCCATCTTCTCGAGCCACACCGACGTACGGGTCAGTCGATCGGCCGTGCGAATGTAAAAGACGAGGAATCGATCCAGGAGGCGCACCGCGGTGTCTTCGTCCACGTCCGCGACGAGGAGGTCGGCGTGCCGCGGCGTGGCGCCGCCGTTGCCGCAGACGTAGACATTCCACCCCTTCTCCGTAGCGATCAGACCGAAGTCCTTGCTTTGCGCTTCGGCGCACTCACGGACGCAGCCGCTCACGGCGCTCTTCAGCTTGTGCGGAGCTCGAACACCCTTGTACCGATTCTCGATGCGAATCGCGAAAGCCGTCGAGTCCTGCACGCCGTACCGGCACCACGTCGAGCCGACGCAGCTCTTCACGGTGCGCATCGCCTTGCCGTAGGCGTGGCCGCTTTCGAAGCCGGCTGCGCCGAGCTCCTCCCAGATGCTGGGCAAGTCGTCCACGCGCGCGCCGAACAGATCGACGCGCTGGCCGCCGGTGATCTTCGTGTAGAGGCCGTACTTCTTCGCCACCGCGCCGAGCGCGATGAGCTGGTCCGGCGTGATCTCGCCGCCGGGCACGCGCGGTACGACCGAGTACAGGCCGTTGCGCTGGACGTTGGCCAGGAATCGATCGTTGCTGTCCTGGAGAGTCCGGTGGGGCTTGTCGAGGATCGGCTCGTTGTGAAGGCTCGCGAGGATGGACGCGACGGTAGGCTTGCAAATCTCGCAGCCGACCCCAGAACCGTGCTCGGCGAGCAACTGGGCGAAGGTCCGGATACGCTTGGCCGCCACGATCTGGAAGAGCTCCTGCCGCGTTTGAGCGAAGTGCTCGCAGAGGCGCGGCTTGACGGCACGACCTGCCGCCTTGAGCTCTGCCTGGAGCACGTCGGTGACCGCCGGGACGCACCCGCCGCAACCGGTCCCTGCGCGCGTACATGCCTTGACCTCCGCGATCGTCGTGAGCGCCTTCTCTCGGATGGCGCTCCGCACCGCGCCCGCCAGGACGTTGTTGCAGGAGCAAAGCTGCGCGCCGTCCGCCAGGGAACAGGGCGCCGCGTGCGCGCCCGGCTGGAGGCCCAGTTCCTCGAGGCTCTCGGAGAGTTCCGTCTTCGACCGCGTCAGTTGAAGGAGCGCCGAGTACCCGGCGGCATCACCGACGAGAATGCCCCCGAGGAGTTGCCGGCGCTCGCTGTCGAATACGAGCTTCTTGTAGGTTCCCCGGACCTGGTCTTCGACGTGGATCGCCCGCCCCGCCCCGGGCTCGACGAAGGGGTTGCCGAACGTGGCGACGTCGGTGCCCAACAACTTGAGCCGCGCCGAAGAGTCCGACCCGCCAAAAGCGGCGTCGCCGCCCGTCAAGTTGCGCGCCAGGACATCGGCCATCTCGTATCCAGGGCCGACCAGGCCGTAGATGCAGCCGCGGTGAAGGGCGACCTCGCCGATCGCGAACACCTGCTCGTCGCTGGTGCGAAGACGGTCGTCGACCACGACCCCCCCGCGCGTCCCTACCTCGATGCCCGCCGCTCGGGCGAGCTCGTCGCGCGGGCGAATGCCGGCGGAGATGATGACCAGGTCCGCGTCGATGGTGCCGGCACCCGCGAGCTCGACGGCCTCCACCGCGCCGTTTCCTTCGAAGGCGAGGACGCGTTCGCCGACGTGCAATCGGACGCCGAGCGAGCGCACGGTCTTCTCCAGCATCGCGGACGCGGTGGCGTCGAGCTGTCGCGGCATGAGCCTCGGCGCGATCTCCACGACGTGGGTCTCCAGGCCCGCGTCGAGCACCGCCCGCGCCGCCTCCAGACCGAGGAGACCGCCGCCGATCACGACGGCGGAGCGCGATATGGAGACCCGCGCCAGGATCGCCTCGAGATCCTCGATGGTGCGGTAGACGAAGACGCCTTGCTTGTGGACGCCCGGGACATCCGGAACGTACGGCGACGAACCCGTCGCCAGTACGAAGACGTCGTAGCCAATCTCGGCGCCGGCGTCGGTCGTCACGACGCGACGCGCGCGGTCGACGCTCACGACCCGCGTACCGACCCGCAGATCGATGCCTCGCTCGTCGTACCAGCCGGCCGTACCCAGCGCGAGCGCGTCCGGCGAGCGGCGGGCAAAGTACTCCGTCAGGTGGACGCGGTCGTATGCGGGCCGCGGTTCCTCGCCGATGACGACGATGCGATGACGTCGCTCGTGGTCGTATTCGAGCAATTTCTCGCAGAACCGGTGCGAGACCATCCCGTTGCCGGCGACGACGATCTGCGGCCCCATCACGGCACCCGCACGCGCGCCGGCTCCGGCGGCGCGTGCCGCTCGAGGTGACGCATCAGCGCGACGACCAGCGGCCCCATCTTCGGATGGTCCGGAACGACGTCGACCTCCACGCCGTGCATGCGAAGGATGGCCTGGCAGGTGGGGCCGACGGCGCCGACCACCATCCGCTCGTTGAGGGTCCGCACCAGGTCCCCCTCGAGGCCGAGCCGTCGCGCGACCGTGTAGAGGTGCCGAAACTGGATCTGGCAGGTGATGGCGATCGCATCGAGGCGCCCTTCGATGATGTGGACGACGAGCCTTTCGAGCTCCGACGTGTCGGAGGGCAGCTGCCAGCGATAGAGCCACTGCTCGTCGACGATGGCCTGCCGGGCGGCGAGCGTCTCGGCGAGAGAGGCGCTCCGTTCGCCGTAGTGGAAGAGCACCACCCTACGGCCCTTGAGCTCGATGCCGGTGAAGGCGTCGATCACCTCCGCGGAAGTGAACGACTCCCGCGCCGTGGCCGTGGGGACCACGCCGAAGCCGCGCAAGGCGGCCGTCGGCTTCGGTCCCCGGCACACGGTCGTCACACGGCGCAGCCCCGCGACGAGATCCGGGCGCCGGCCGATCCTCTCGGCCGCCTGAAAGAGCAGCGACGCGGCAACGCCCGTCATGAAGACGGCCACATCGTAGGCACCCGAGTTCAGCGCGGAGACGATCTCCTCGGCTCTCCGGTCGTCGAGCTCGTGCCGCTCCTCGAGCGCCGGCACGCACACCGGCTCGCCGCCGTGCCGCTCGACCAACCGCGCGAGCTCGTGGCTCATACGCGCCTCGAGAATCGCGACCCGCGGAGTGATGCCGCTCATGTCTCCCGTCGCGAAGCGCAGCGCCTGGATCGCATGGCGGCGAACGAGAGCAAGTCTGGCGCCAGGCCGATCCGAGCGTGAAAAAAGCGCCTTTCGATCGAAGGAAACGAGCAAGAAATCTTTACGCAATCAATGGTTGCTACGAAATTGAGATACTGGTGGATGGCAACCGACGAAAGTGTCGGGACCCTTCGACCGGAGTTATCCACTCCGAGCGACGGGCCGTCCGCCGGGATCGTCGCGATACCCGCGGTCGCTCCCTCCGGAGAAACCGACGCGAAACGACGTTTGTGGCGCCTGTTGGCGGAGAGCCGGGGGAGAAGCGGAAAGGCACGTTGGGTGAAGCGGTTCTGTCGTTGATGTCGCGCGACCTCATGAAGGACCTGGGGACGGAGCTCGTCGCCGGAGGGTCGGTCGCCGAGAGCTTTCAGCGCACCATGGTCCTGGTCGACGAGCGGCTCGGTGCGCCGCGCGCAGCCCTGCTGGTCGCGGACGGCGCCCAACGCGCGCTCGCCGTCGAAGCCGCGTACGGAGTGCCGCGCGACGCCCTCCGGCCAAGATACGGCGCCGGGGTGGCGGGACGCGTCGCAGAGAGCGGGCTACCCATCGTCGTCCCTGGGATGTCACGCGAGCCGATGGCGCTCGCCGAGATTGCCGACCCATCCGCCTGGCCCGCCGACCAGTTCGCATTGATCTCGGTCCCGGTGCTGCAC
>CALKVG010000088.1 GCA_937998045.1 uncultured Myxococcales bacterium | reverse complement strand
GGGGAACGACGAGCGCGCCGTGTCCCGACGGCATGGTGCTCGTCGACGGCGACTACTGCACGCAGCTCGAGCTCACGTGCAAGAAGAGCTGGTACGCAAAGTGGAACGACAAGACCATATGCGACGAGTTCGAATCGCCGTCCAAGTGCACCGGGCGGCGCGTGCACAAGCGCTTCTGCATCGACGAGTACGAGTTTCCGAACAAGAGAGGCGAGCGGCCTCGCGTGATGTTCAACTTCCCGCAGGCCGAGCGCCTGTGCGCCGCGGAGTCAAAGCGCGTGTGCACCGAGACGGAGTGGACGCTCGCGTGCGAGGGGCCCGAGTACAAGCCGTACCCTTACGGGTACGCGCGGGATCCGAAAGAGTGCAACGGCGACCGGCCGTACATCGAGCCGCGCGTCATCGCTCACGACGCCAAGGGCATCCCCATCTATGCGTTCGCCTCGAAGGACGAGGCGATCGCGAAGCCGGAGCTCGAACGACTGTGGCAGGGCGTCGAGAGCGGGTCTCAGCCGGGCTGCGTGAGCGACTACGGCGTCCGAGACATGCCGGGCAACGCCGACGAGCTTGCGGCCAGCGAGACCCCGGAGCCCACGAGCACGTACGACAATGTCACGACGGGTGGCCCGTGGCTCTACGGGGTCAGAAACCAGTGCCGGCCCAAGATCTACACGCATAACGAAGGGTTCGCGTACTACTACCTGTCGACGCGCTGCTGCGCCGAAGCCGACGGGGAGCCCACCGATCCGCGCTCTCCGAAAGAAAAGGTCCGCGCCTCGAACCGCGCGAAGGCGCGCGGCCCCTGACGTGGCTGCGCGGTGACTTTCGCGGGCCAATTGGCCTGCGGCAGCGGCGCGAACGTGGGCTTGGACGCGGGGGCAGTGGGGGGGCGAGCCGCGGTGCGAGCGGCGGCGCGGCAGCGGTGCGAGGAGCTCCTCCAAACGCTCCCAGATGAGAAGGACCAGAATTTTCTTTTGCTCGCCCTTGAGCTTCGAGTTTGCTAACTCGAACAGGCTGATGACGCGGCGCGGGCGACTTCTCGCACCTCTCTCCATGCCTGTGGCCGCGGCAAGCCTGTCGCTCGGCCTCTCGTTCGGAGATGTCGCGGGCGCGCAAGACTCGGCGCCCGCAGCCGCTTCGCAGCGAACGCAGGCCGGGCCGAAGAGGACGACCAAGGCCAACAAGCACCGCCGCGCGGGCGAGGCGCGCCATCCTCACGGGCCGCATCCGACCCTCGCGATCGCGATCGGCGGGAGCTGGAGGATATACGAAGAGGGCGAGCTCCGGTCGCCGACGGCCGGCGCGATGTGCCCGCCCGAGATGGCCAACGTGGACGATCGCTTCTGCGTCGACCGCTGGGAGGCTTCGCTCGTCGAGACGCTCGAGGACGGGCGCGAAGTCCCCTGGCCGCCGTTCGGTCCCATCCAGGATGGCCACACGCTCCGCGCCGTCAGCGCGTCCAACGTGTACCCGCAGGCGTACATCAGCGGCGCGCAAGCCGCCCGCGCCTGCGCGTCCGCGGGCAAGCGCCTCTGCGCGCCGGTGGAGTGGCGCAAGGCGTGTATGGGGCCGGAGGATGCGAAATTCGGCTACGGCGACGACCGCATCACCGGCCGCTGCAACGACTCCGGCCATAGCCCGATGCTCCGGCTCTTCCCGCAGGTCGCGCGCTCCTGGCGGCTCGTCGGTATGACGGAGATGAACGATCCCCGGCTCAACCAGCTGGACGGGACGCTCGCGACCACCGGTTCTCACGAGGAGTGCACGAACGGCTACGGCGTCTACGACATGGTCGGGAACCTCCACGAGTGGACGAGCGACCCGAACGGCACGTTCCAGGGCGGCTATTACCTGGACACGCACATCAACGGCGACGGGTGCTCCTACCGCACCGTCGCGCACGAGTTCACGTATCACGACTACTCGACGGGCTTCCGCTGCTGCGCGGACCCGGTCATGCCGTAGCGTCCCGAGTCGCGGTCTTCACCGGGCACGATAGCCGGGGACGCTACGTTCGCCCTTCGTCGTCGTGCCTGACGTCGACGACGACGGCGCCTGGAAGACGCTCAAGTCCGCCGCCTGCTCGGCCGAGAGCTGCACCACCGCGGACCCGAACGCGGCCTGCTCGTCGAGGAGCTCCACGTACGGCGCCAACTGGGCTCGTCGTACATCGCGACCTGCCCCGTACCCGACTGTCCCCCGGGGGTCCCCAAACGTTCCAGGGCAATATCGGTTTGCCACCGCACGACACGACGGCTGCCAGAGGGTTAGCCCAGGACGCCGACCGTCTATATTCAGCGCCGAGCTATGCCCGCGTCGCGCGCGTCCCGAGGTAGTCCGCGATCACCACGTGATGGAAGCGCACCCCGAAGCGATCCATCGCCGTCGGCCGGATGCCCCAGCGGTACGCGCGCTGCACGCCGTCGCGATCGGAGCACACGACGAAGCCGCGCTGCTCGAGGAGGGCGCGCATCTCGCCGGGCGTGAGCGTGGTGCGGTGCGGTTCGCTGGACCGCATCGTCACGCGGGAGAAGACCCTCCGCAGCACGGACTGCTCGTTGTACGTGGCGAGGAGTCGGCTGCCGGGGGCCGATCGCTGCGCCATCGCGTCGAGCGACGAGCCGATCTCGGATCGCGTCAGGTACGTGATGACCCCCTCGAAGATCCACGCCGTGGGGACGTTCGTCGCGTGCCCGGCGCGCGCGAGGGCGTCCTCCACGCGCTCCCGCGCGAAGTCGACGGACACGTGGCGCAGCTCGCGCGCGACCGGCCGAAGGCCCGCCGCCTGCCGGAGCTTGAAGGCCTGGCTGGCCGGGTGATCGACCTCGAAGACGACGCTGGTGGAGAGCTCCGGCATCCGGTACGCGCGCGCGTCGAGGCCGGCGCCGAGGATGACGAGCTGGAAGCCGGGCGCGAGCGCGCGGAGTCCCTCGTCGATCTCGACGGTGCGCGTGCCCATGATGGGTTCGGTCGCACGCGCGACGATGCCCATCGTGGCCTCGCGCCGGGTTCGTGGCCGCTCGTGCCGCAGGACGCGCTCGACCGCCGCGCGGTCGTCCTCGGGCAGGAGCTGCAACGCGAAGGGATCGCGGAACCCGGGCACGGCAGCGTGCGCGTGCGCAAGCGCTCGCCCCATGGCCACGAAAGACGCCGTGCGGCTCGGACGGTCGGCTTGCACGCGGCGCAGCCTAGTACAGGTTGGCGACGACGTTGTCGTAGGGCATGACCCAGGCGCCGACGATGGGCTCGGTTGGCGTCAGCGCACGCGAATCGCGAACGGTCCCGCACCGGCCGAAGCCTCGTAGCCGGTCTTGCAAGCGACCGCGTTGTACGTGCCCGTCGAAAGCGCGAAGGGGGCAGAGTAGGTCGTCCCCGAGGTGCACGACGGCGTCGTTCCGTCTGTCGTGTAGTGGACGACCGCGCCGCTCGTGTCGTCCGCGAACGAACCCATGGTCGTCGCCGGCCAGTCACCGGGAGCCGGAGACATCGTGGGGGTGCCCGCGCGCAGCGTGTAGACCTGCGACCCGACGGGGCTCGAGCCGACCGCGTCGCACTCGACGGCCTGGATGGTGACCTGGCCGGGAGCCGTCTGCGGCGACGTCGCGCTGATGGGGATCGGCCCCGTGTACGTCGTCGAGCCGGGACCGCACGCTCCCCCTGCATCGTTCAAGCTGCACGCGGGGACGCCGCTGCCGGTGGCGTAGCAGAGGATGTCTCCAGAATTGGAGGCGACGATTCGCGCGACGAAGTCATTCTCCTGGGTCGCCATCGCGCCGGCCGGCTGGAACGTGGGCGGGACGGATG
The DNA here is from genome assembly GCA_937998045.1 of uncultured Myxococcales bacterium. Lineage (GTDB taxonomy): Bacteria > Myxococcota_A > Polyangia > Polyangiales > Polyangiaceae > Palsa-1150. The sequence continues at coordinate 6,319 of CALKVG010000088.1, read as the reverse complement.
GAGGGATGATCGAGGGGAAATAGAGCGCTTCGACGACCGCCGAATCCACGCACGTGGCGTCGAGCGTGCTCGATATGGCGCGAAAGCGGGAGTGGCCTCCGAGCGGGACGCCCGTCGTTCCCCCGTCATAGGCGGGGCTCTTGCGCCCCGGTAACGTGCCGTCCGTCGTGAAAAAGATGTAGCCCCGCGGCGTGTCCGTCGGGCTCGGAAGGCCAGGCGCCGCAATGACGATGTTCGCGTTGTAGGCGATAGGGCCGGGCGCGGGCGAGAAGGTGGGGGCGGGACACGCGACATCAGGCCAAAACCCATCGGGCGGGCTCGCGTCGGCACTCGCCTCGGAGACGCTCGCCTCGGACGCACTCGCCTCGAAGGGAGCGTCGGGCGCCAGCGCGTCACGCGCGACCGCGTCCACTGCGCTGCCGTCCGCCGTTCCCGCTTCCGAAGCGCCATCGTTCCGGGCTGCGTCGTCTCCGCCGCAGCCCACGAACCCGCCAGCGGCGGCCCCCATCCCGGCGAGGGAGGTCGCCGCGATCGCGGCAGCACGGAGCCACCGGCTCCCCTTGTCTCTAAGCACAATCCGTCCCATGGCAATCTAAGCCGCCCTTCCTCGCGATCCCCGCGAGTCACCGCCGGGTCGATGCCCAAAGCATCCCTGACATCGTGCGCACGTCAACGAAGCCATTTGGATGACTTGACACTTGGTGCACGGAGCGGCGCGTCCACCCGCGCGATCGTCGCGAAAGTGGCCCACGCACCCCTCAGACGGCGGGTCGCGGAGCGACCCATGACAATGAGCGGGAGCCGCATCGCCGGGGGCCCACAAGCGGGGCCGCCGGCGCCGGGGCGCGATCGATGCCGATCGACTCGGCGACGTCGATCCAGGTGTAGTCTCTCGACTATCGTGCCCAGCGGTGACCGACAGTCGGGACAGCACTTGCGCGATCGGCGAGCTGCCGCAATGATGCGGCCGCCATTGCATGCGCACCCGTCCTACCTCTTGGTGGCTGGCCGCCCTCCACAAGCGGCGCGTCCGTATGGGGGGCGAGTCCCTCGACCTGTCGCGTCCGCCGGCCTTCTCGTCTCTCGAGGAACGGAACGCCGCCATCGCGTTCTTCAACGCGGCCTACCGGGCTGAGGAAGTAGGCCTTCGCCAGGCCCACGCTCTCGCCGGCGAGGTGGAGGGCTGGGACCCCGAGCTGGCCGAGTGCTTGCGTCTGTACGGCGACGAGGAGGGGTGGCATCGCCAGCTCCTCACCGAGTTTCTGGGGTGGCTCGGCGGGACCGTGCGCCCGATGGGGCGGACGACCCGCACGCTGTATCGGCTGGCTTCCCTCGCCAAGCGCATGGAGTCCATCGTCCTCGTGAACCTCATGTTCGAGACGATCGGCTCGACGACCTATCGCATCGCGCTTCGCGAGATGAGTCACCCGACCGTGAGGCAGATGCTCACGATCCTGACGCGGGACGAGTCCTTTCACGTCCCGCTCAACGTCCACTTCCTGCGCCAGGCGCTCGCCCGCGCTCCCGACCGCTCGACGCGCGCCCGCCTTCGCGCGCTCTACCACGCGACCTTCCTCGCGCTCGTCGCGTCGACGGGACCCAGCCGGCGTCGGGCCGAGCGCTTCGACCACATCGCGCGATCGCGCCTCTCCCGCGCCTACGCCGAGGAGCTCGCGCGCTTGTTCCTGGAGGAGAGCGACCTGGACCTACGGCCATCGCCCTTGCTATTGCGGGCCTTCAGACTCGACGAGCGAGAGTTGCTGAGGCAACCCTCCGCGGTGACCGTCGAGGCGGCGGAGCGCGCGGTGCAGCGCGAGAACGTGCAAATCGAAGCGTAACCTCGTCCTCTTGCTCCGAAGCGGTGTAAAAGTCACGCTATGCGCTTTCGTGCACCCTGGCTCGCCGCAGCGACGGTCGCGGCGATCGCCGCGGCCCCGAGCGACGCACGCGCGGTGGGGACCCGGACGTTCGAGCTCGACTCGGTGGAAAAGCTCTCGGGCGGTGACCTCAAGGGCGTGAGCGTCGGCGCCGACGGCTTCGTGCGGGCCGGCTGGACGCTGAGCAACGTGCCGCTCCCGGCCGGCACCGGCACGACGGCCACGTGCGCCGTTGCGCTCGCCGACGGGAGCCTCCTCGTCGGGACGGGGCCGGCGGCGGGCGGGAAGGTGGTCCGCGTCGTGGGCGACCGCGCGACGGTCTTCGCCGACACCAAGGAGAACGCGGTGAACGCGCTCGCCGTCGACAGGGCCGGCGCCGTGTACGCGGGGACGACGAGCAACAAGGTATACCGCGTGACCGAGGGAAAGGCCGACGTCTTCGCGACGATTCCGGACGTCGAGAGCGTCTTCGCGCTGGCGGTCGACAAAGCGGGCGCCCTCTACGCAGGCACCGGGTACGGCGGGAAGGTCGTGCGCGTCTCGCCCGGCGGCGGATCCACCGTCTACTTCAAGACGGACGAGCCGTTCGTCGTGTCGCTGGCCGTGGGCGACGACGGCGCCGTCTACGCAGGAACGAGCGGCGGCGGCGTCCTCTACAAGATCGCCGGCCCGGGCCGAGCGACGGTGCTCTACGACTTCCCCGTCGAGGACGTCCATGCGGTCGCCGTGGCGCCCGACCGCACCGTATGGGCGATCGCCAACGAGGAGCCGAGCGGTTCGAGCGAGTCGTCGGAGTCGAGCTCGTCGAAGCGCGCCACCGGCGGTCGCAACCCGCCGGGGCCAACGGCCGCGGGGAAGGGGAAGCCGGGGAAGGGCTCTCTCTGGCGGTTCGACGCGCAGGGTCGCCCCGAACGCGTCATGCACCACGACGAGTTTCACTACCTCTCGCTGGCGCTCGACGAGCGCGGAGTCCCTTACGTCGGCACCGGCGCAGAGGGCCGCGTCTACACCGTGGACGAGGCCCACCGCGTGTCGCTCGTCGCCGACACCGACGAGCGGCAGATCGGGGCGCTGCTGCTGGGAGCCAAGGCCCGCTGGGTCGTGGGCAGCGACCCCGCGACCGTGCACCGCGTCGTCGCCATCGGCGGACCCGACGCGGTGTGGACCAGCAAGGCGCTCGACGCGGGCCTTCGCGCGCGATTCGGCCGCCCCACCTGGCAGGGGAGCGGCTCGCTCGAAGTCTCGACCCGCAGCGGAGATACCCAGACGCCCGACACGACCTGGAGCGCGTGGAGCGCGCCGCTCGCCCAGGGCGCGGCCATCGCGAGCCCGATCGGTCGCTTCGTCCAGCTGCGGGCGCGTCTGCGCGACGCTTCCTCCACGATTGGCGACATCGCGGTGCCATTCGTGACCGAGAACCTCCGCGCGGTCGTGACCGAGGTGGCCGCCCGCCAAAAGGGGACCGCCCACGAGGGGAAGGAGGGCGTCGCCGCGAGCGGAGCCGAGCCCCCGAAGCACGACAGCGTCGTTCACGTCACGTGGAAGGTCGACAACCCGGACAGCGACGAGCTTCGCTACCGGGTCCACTTCCGGCGTGAGGGCGAGACGCGGTGGATCGAGGCGACGCGCCCCGACGAGGTGCTGACCAAGGCGGAGCTCGACTGGGACACGGCCGCGCTGCCCGAGGGAAAGTACCGCGTCCGGGTGGCCGCGAGCGACGAGATCTCCAACGCCCCGAGCGAGGCGACGCACCACGCCCTCGAGACTTCGCCGGTGCTCGTCGACAACACGCCGCCCGTGTTCAAGTCGCTCGCCGTGCAAGGGCGCAGGCTGCGCGCCGAGGTGGCGGACGGACTCGGGCCCATCGCACGCGTCGAGGTCGCCGTCGACGGCCGCCTGCAATGGCAACCGCTCGCTGCCGCCGACGGGATCTTCGATACGGCCGACGAGCTCGTGGACACGGACCTGACGACGCTGATCCCCGCCGGGCCGGGGCCCCACGTCGTGGCCGTCCGCGCCTACGACGCGGCAGGCAACACGGTCGTTCGCGACGTCGCTGCCCCGTAGCTCCTATTTCGGCCGCTCGATCTGGCATTTGTTGTCGCAGCCGTCGCCGCTGACGGTGTTGCAGTCGTCGCACTGTTCGCCGTCCTGCGTTTGCACGATGCAATCGCCGCAGCGCGGCCCGAGGAGGCACTTCGTAGTGCATCCGTCGTAGGCGGTGTCGCTGTTGGCCGTGCCGTTGTCGCACTGCTCCCCGAAGAGCGCGTCGAGCTTTCCGTCGCCGCAGTAGTCGGGGGGCATGCAGCCGGGCCCGCAGGCGGTCGTGTTCGGGCTCGGGCTGTAGATCGTGACGTTCAATCCGTCGTCGCACTTCTCCGGCGGGTTCTGGACGACGCCGTCGCCGCAATACGGCCCGCGCTTGCAGTCCGCGGTGCAGCCGTTGTACGCGCCCGCGGCGCCGGCGTCGGACATGCCCGGATCGCACTGCTCGGTGCCCGCGACGACGCCGTCGCCGCACTTCGTCTGGCACACGCTGTGGGTGGGCGCGAAGCCGGTCAGCGTGAGCTTGAAGTTCGACGCGGTCGTGTGGCGCTCCGCGTGGAAGAGGGCGATCTCGTAGAGCCCTCCCTTCGCGATGCCGAGCACGGTGGCGGCGCCGTCGACCGACACGGTCGCCGCCTCCCTCACGTGCAAACCGCCGAGATCGAGCGCGAGGGCCCGATTGATGAATACCCAGACATCGTCGTCGCCCGTGAAAGTGAGACTCTCTCCTCCGCGATACTGGAAGAAATACCGAATCTCGGTGGTGAAGCCGAAGTCGTGCGGCAGCATGTCGTCGCCAATCGCCGTCGTCTCTTTGCCGGCGGCGATCCACCCGTTGTTGCCGAGCGGGTAGAAGCCGCCGCCGTTGATCCCGGTGAGCGCGGAGTCGAAGACGTACGACCCGTTGGCCTGCTGGGGCATCAGGATCGCGCCCGCCAGCGGCAGGTTGATGTTGGGCGTGTCGCGGTACCACTGGCTGTAGTTCGCCTGGTTGCTCATCTGCTGCTTCCACGGGCAGAGCGTCGTGTTGGTCCAGTCGGCGGGATCCGAGTCGCTGCACTTGCCGGTGAGCACCGGCTTGCCCATGGCGTCGAGCGCCGGCTGCGCGAGACCCGGCGTGTGCGTCATGGCCGCGCCGTAGACGTCGGACTGGAAGTCCACGTGCCTCACCGCGCCGTTGATCGGGAAGCTGATGAAGTCGCGGAACGTGGCGGCCAGGTTGAGCTGCGGGGGCGGCGTCGCCGTCTGCGGGGTGCAGTACCACCCCGGCTCGATCTGGCACGTCGACGAGCAGCCGTCGCCGTTCGTCGTGTTCCCGTCGTCGCATTGCTCGGGCGGGAGCAGGATGCCGTCGCCGCACTTCGAGACGCACGCCCCCGAGCTGCAGTCGGGCTCCAGCGTGCACTGCGCGGAGCACCCGTCGCCGTCGACGAGGTTGCCGTCGTCGCACGCTTCGTTGCCCTCCTTCACGGCGTTTCCGCACGTGGTCTTCATGCACGTGGCCGGCGGCGGCGGTCCGGCGTCCGCGCTCCGCGGCGCGGGCGGAGCGCAGAACCAACCGGGCTCGAACATGCACGTCGCGGAGCAGCCATGGCCGGGGTTGGGCGGATCGCACTGCTCCGGACCGGTCAGGACGCCGTCTCCGCAATCGATGATGCAGGGCTGCCCGGGCTGGGGGCAGATCCAGCCGCTCTCGATCTGACAGGTCGAAGAGCAGCCGTCGCCGTCCGCCGTGTTGCCGTCGTCGCAAGTCTCGTTTCCACCGATGCGGCCGTCGCCGCACTTGACCGTGTAGATGCACGGCTGGCCGGGCATCGGACAGACGTAGTTCGGCTCGAGCTGGCAGGTCGCGGAACAGCCGTCGCCGGGCTTCGTGTTGCCGTCGTCGCATTGCTCGCCGAGCCAGGGCTCGACGCGACCGTTCCCGCAACCGACGCTACAGCTCGCGTCGGCGCCGCCATCGATGCAGGTGGTCGGTACGCCCGAGTCCATGTGCGGGGGCGCCGGTGCCGGACCATCGAGCGAAAAGATGCTGCCGCGATCCGAGGGCGCATCGAGGGTCGCCGACGCATCCTCCGTCGGCGGTTCCTCCTGCACGTCGACGCTGGCGTCCATCCCCGATGGCTTGAAGCCGGCGGGCTCCTTACTCGTACCGCAATGAACCGCCGCCGCTCCCAGCACCGGAAGCAGGGCCCCCCACAACCAAGCATTTCGACGCATGACAAACTCCGGGCTACCGTGCGCGGCCCCCGGCCACCAAGACGCAACGGCGCGACCTTCCCCTCTACCACGCACTACACGCGGACGAATCCCACAAAAAAAGGACAACGCCGCTCGAGGGCGCTCCCGCCACACTCCCCACACTCCCCACACTCCCCACACTCCCCACACGGGCC
>CALKVG010000087.1 GCA_937998045.1 uncultured Myxococcales bacterium | reverse complement strand
GCCTGCGGCGGCGCTGGTGCCGGTGCGCGGCGCGCCGCCGCAGGCAAAGAGAAACGCTGCGAGGAATACGATTCGGCGCACGACTTTCCTTTCACGACGAGGCCTTCGCGGCAAAGTAGGACCAGACGACGGGGACGGCCGCCGTACCGACGATGGCGAACAGCCGAATGGCGAGCGCCGCGGCCCCGTCGCACGCCGAAGAGAGGGCGACGAGGGCGCCCCCGACGACCATGGCGTAGCCGCCCGCGCGTTGCGAGCGAGCCCAGGCCTCCGGCGAGCTCATGGCCCAGGCCGTGCGAATGCCGACCCAGCGATTGCGCCGGAGCGCGGCCGATCCCATCGTGATTTTGAGTTTCGTTCTCATGGCGTTGACCTCCGCCGACGAAGCGCCTGCTGGAAAGCGTACTCAACCCGCGCCCCTCCCGCGCTTCACCTTCCGGAGGCGACCAGGCCGGCGGCAAACTCCAGGACCTCCCGCGCGAGGCGGGTGCTGTCCTCTGCGCCGCGCATGATCGTCTCCGTCTGTAGCACGCGAAGTCCATCGACGGCGTCGCCCCGCTCGACGACGATGCCTCGCAACCCGGGATAGTGCGCGGCGACGGCCCCGGCCGAGGGAGGCACGCCGGCCAGATCGGGGATCATCGCCGCGAGCGGGCCCTTGACCGCGCGCCCGCCGACGATCGGGCTGACGGCGACCACCGGACGCGCGAAGATAGCGTCACGCACACCGGGTAACGACAGGATCGGGTCGATCGAGACGTACGGATTCGACGGCCCGATGACGACGACCTCGGCCCGGCGCACGGCCTCGATCACCTCGGCGGTGGGGCGGGCGTCGCCCTCGAACCAGACGCGCTGCACGGCCGGCGCCGCGCGGAGGCGCACGAACCAGATCTGGAACGGGAGCGATCCGTGCTCGCGCGTGTCGATCATCGTCCGGCAGCGGTCGTCGCTCATCGGCAGGACGCGCGTCCAAACCCTCAGCGCTTCGCAGAGGCGCCGGGTCACGTCCGTGAGCCGCTCGCCGCGCGCGAGCGCGCGGGTGCGCGCGAGGTGCGTCGCCATGTCCCGGTCGCCGATGGCGAACCAGTCGTCCTCCCCGTAACGACGCATCCCCTCGAGCAGCGAGAACGTCTCGCCCGTCAGGCCCCACCCGCGCTCCTCGGGGGCGAGCCCGGCGAGCGTGTACATCACCGTGTCGATGTCCGGCGAGACATACTGGCCCCAGTGCTCGAAGTCGTCCCCCGTGTTCACGACGGCCGTGAGCGCCGCCGGTGGCAAGACGCGCGCGAGCCCGCGCAAGAAGCGCGCGCCGCCCACGCCTCCCGACAGAGCGACGACCGAGCCCCACGCCGTCTTCATGCGTAAAGGTCCTTGTCCGCGGGCCGAAGAAGCTCGCTGGCCGTATGGGTTTCCGCGTCGAACGAGAGGCCTCGCACGACGACGAGCGCGCGACCCTCGCCGGCCTGGCCCGCGACGAGATCGGCCGCCGCCGCGACCTGATCGGCCAGCGCCGTCATCGTGTGCTCCAGCTTGCGATCGAACAGATCGCGTTCGCCGCGACGGTCCCACAGGGGCGGCAACCCGGCCACGCCGATCGCGGCGCCCACGGTGCCCAGGCGGAACGGACGGCCGAACGAGTCGCTCACGACGACGCCGGTGCGCGCCCCGGACCACGCCCCGACGGCCCGACGGATCGCCTCCGCCGAAGCGTCGGGGTCGCGCGGCAGGAGGAGCGCCCATGGCCCGGAGCCCGGCGGCGCGCCCGGAGGCATAGCGTTGCTCAGGTCGATCCCGGCGTTGGCCGAGACGAAGCCGAGCCTGTGGCGCACGATGAGCGCGTCCCGCGCGACGCGGGAGACCGCCTGGGACTCACGCAGGACAATCTCCACGACGCGCGGGTCGCCTCCCGTCTCGCGCGCGAGCTCCAGCGCGCGGGGTGACGGACTCACCGTGCCCAGATCGACGAACCGACCCTCGGCACGCGACACCGCCTTCGACGCGGCGACGACGACGTCGCCGTCGCGAAGCCGTATGCCCGCGGCGTCGAGCGAGCGCACCGCAACTCCGGGCAAATCGTCGCCCGCGCGGAGCACGGGCACTCCGGGTACCGCGAACACTTCGAGCCTGTCTGCGCACGCGATCGCCATGGGTCCTTCACGACAGCGCGAGCTCGGCCATCAAGCGCAGCGCCTCGACCTGCTGGGTGCCGACGATCATCGTCCCGATCGGCTGGTCCTTCCAGACAGCGAACCGCTCGCGAATCCGCTCCTCGGGCCCGACGAGGTTGAGGGCATCGACCAGCTCGTCGGGCACCGCGGCGACGGCTTCTTCGCGCTTTCCGTCGAGAAAGAGCGCCTGAACCTTCCGCGCGGCGTCCTCGAAGCCGACTCGCCGCATGTATTCGTTGTAAAAGTTCTTGTCCTTCGCCCCCATGCCGCCGATGTAGAGCGCCAGGCTGAACTTCAGCGGCATCCGGCAGGCGTCGAGATCCGAGCCGACGATGCACGCGACGGTGGGAGCGACGTCGAACGTCTTCAGGCTCTTGCCGCCGCCCGCCTTGGCGAAGCCCGCTTCGAGGTGCGGCCGGATGACGTCGAAGCGCTCCGGGTGCATGCAAGTCAGAAGGAGTCCATCGGCGATCTCGGCGCTCATCTCCTGGCTCTTCGGGGCCATCGAGCCGGTGTAGACAGGAATGTCCTTGCGCCCATGAAGGATGCTCTTGAGCGGCTTGCCGAGCCCCGTCGCGCCCGGACCGCGATACGGGATCTGGTACCTTGCTCCGGAGAACTCGAGCGGGCGCTCGCGCGCGAAGATCGTCTTCACGATCGTCACGTACTCGCGCAGCCACGTCAGGGGCTTGTCGAACGGAACGCCGTGCCACCCCTCGACCACTTGCGGGCCGGACGTCCCGAGGCCGAGCAGGAAGCGCCCCCCGGAGAGCGCGTCGAGCGTCATCGCCGTCATGGCGGCGTTCGACGGCGAGCGCCCGGGCAGCTGCATAATCGCCGTTCCGAGCTTGATCTTGCTCGTCTGCGCGCCGATCCACGCGAGGGGCGTAACGGCATCCGACCCGTACGCCTCGGCCGTCCAGACCGAATCGTAGCCGAGCCGCTCGGCCTCCCGGATCATCGCAAGGTCGACCGAGACCTGCGCTCCCGAATAGCCCATCATCAATCCAAGTCGCATGACCTTCTCCTCCGGTAGACCGTTAGCCCATGTCGCGACGGGAGACGTGCTCGAACGACCTCTCGCGCGCCCTCAATGCATCAGTGCATCACGAAGAGGCGGCCCGCCCCGGCGTCGAGATCGACGGTGAGGGTGCCGGTCACCGAGGAAGTCGAGCCGGTCCACACGTCCGTCGCCGTGTACGCCGCGCTTCCGCTCAGTCCGGCGCGTGCGAGGTCGACGACCTTCGCCTCCGCGGCCGACCCGTAATTGAAGACCGCGAGGTACGCCGTCGCGCCGTCCTGCAAGAAGAAGACATCGGACGGATCGGTGCCCGTGTTCCCCTCCACCGGCCGGAAAGTCTTCCCGAGCCGGGCGATGTCGTCGAGCCGCGGCGACGTGAGGTATGCACGGGCGAGCGCCTGCCCGGTCGCCTCGGTGAGGTCGTCACCGTCGAGAAAGACGGTCCCGGAGATGACCGCCGAGAGGAGGCGCGTCAGGTTGTCGTCCGCCGTGTACCCCTCGAACACCATCATGTCGGGATCGTTGTAAGCGTACGTTCGTCCGTTCATCCACCAACCGTAGGTGAGCGAGTTGAGCTCGTAGGAGCTCCCGTGCGGGTTCACGGCGGCGCCGTTCACGTCGCACGAGATGCGCCGCGCGTGGCCGTACCCTGCGGGGAAGAGCGGCGCGATCGACTCGCTGATGAACATCGCGCCCCCGATGCGATCGACGACGTATTTCATCCCCTGGTTGTACGCCTGCATCCCGGTCTGGACGTTCGGGTCCGCCCGGACCGTGCTCTCCAGCGCGCCGTGGGTGAGAAAGTCGAGCTTCACGTACTCGAAGCCCATCGACTTGAACTGATCGATGAACTGGTCGATGCGGGCCTTCGTCGCCGGGTGCGTGGGATCGACGGCGTAGGCGCCGTCGAGCGATATCGGGTTCCCGCTCGCGTCCCGCAACCATATCTGCCCGTACGTCACCCCCGACGAACCCTCGACGGCGCGCGTCGCGTTCAGCCCCCAGTCGACGAACGGCGTCCAGTAGATCCCCGCCTTTTGCCCGTTGGCGTGGCAGTGACTCACGAAATCCTGCAGCTGCGTCGCGCTGAGGTTGTCCCAGTACGAGTCGAGGTTCACGTACGCGACGCCCTGGTTCGCGAAGGCCGGCTGCAGGTTCGCCGAGATGAAATCGGAGACCGCGATCGCGGCGACGTAGCTGATGTTCGTCTGGAGCTTGCCCCAGCTGTTCCACCCGAACGGCACGCCGCCCGTCCACGGGAGCTTCGGCTGGCGGGCCGCATTCGCGTCCGCGTACTCCTCCATGAGGTCACGCCAGTCGGGCGCGTACCCGGCGAACACGACCGGCGACGCGATCGTCGCGCCCGAGACCTTGCCGTGCGGGAGCGGGTCGTGGGTCGAAGTCGGGTCGGTCGCGCCGCCGAACACGTGCATCGCGGCGATCGACGTGCTGGTCCCCGCGTAGAAGCCCCGGTCTTCCACGTGTCGTGCGTCACCGAGCCGACGACGATCCCGTTGCGTGACGTGTTGTCGTAGAACGCGGCGGCCTCGTACGAGGTCCCGCCGCCGTTCATCGGCTGCGCGCTGTACGAGACCCAGGCGTCGTTGTCGAAGGGGACCGAGAGCACGCGCGGGTCGGCGTAACCGCTCACGTCGACCTGTCCGGCCATATCGGTGATGAGCGGCGAGATCCAATTCGTCGAGAGCCCGGATCCCGAGACGCTCACCTGCGTGAGGATGTGGCTGCCGCCGTCGAGGGTGTAGACCTGCGTCATCGTGGGCAGGCCGCTTCCGGTGCTGGTCACCGTGAGCGTGCTCCCGTCCATGACGCACGACCGATTCGAGTACATGCGGCTCGTGACGTACGTCGCGAGCTGGGCACCGGCGTAGAAGTCGGCGAGCTTCGCGACGCCTGCATACGAGAACGTCGCGGTGCCCGTGCCGAGGTTCACGTCGAGGCGCACGTCGCCCAGGCTCGACGTGACGACGCCGTTCGCGGGCGCGCACGGCCGCGGGACCGCGGGTGCGTCGGGGCGAGCCGCGTCCCGCGACCCGGCCTCGGGCTCCGCGCCATCCGCGCTGTCGGCGAGGATCACGTCCGCGCCGGAATCGCCGCCGTCGTCCGGTTGGGTGGATGAGGACGCGTCCCCTGTTGGGGGATAGGACGCGTCCGACGGAGCGCCGGAGTCGTCGACGCCCGCGACGTCACAGGCGCCGAGAACCGCGACCACCAAGGCGGAAAAGACCGCCACCATCGAGCGCGACATGCTTCATCCGAAAGGTATGCTGTCCCTGGGTGCGGAGCCCAGAGAGCACGCGGCCACGTGGACTCTCTGGAGACGCGCACCTCCGGCGACCGTTGGTACCCCATCCGAGTACGCACCATTCGTAGCTCGGGCCGTGCAGCTCGCGGCGAGCGGTGCGCGCGTGCGGCGCGAGACCGCCGCAGTTCCGTGCGCGCGAACGCCCTGTCCTTAGTGGCATGCGCGCTGCAGTTCGGCCTCTGCACAATGTCGCGTACAAACGACCACTCGTCGCCTTCCAGAGCCCGTCTCCTCGTCCTGCCCTCGTTCGTCGTCGCCGCCATCGCATGCACCGGCTGCGACTCGTCGAGCAACACGAGCGGCGCCGGGGCGTGGGGGATTGACGCGGGCAGCGGCAGCTCGTCGGGCGGGTCGAGCAGCGGCTCGACGAGCGGCTCGAGCAGCGGGTCGAGCAGCTCGTCGAGCGGGTCGGGAAGCAGCTCCAGCAGCAGCTCGGGGAGCAGCTCCGGCAGCAGCTCGGGATCGGGGCGCATGGACGCGGGTCCAGGGGGTGATGCATCGCCCGGCGACGACGGCGGCGGCGGCGACGGCTCGGGAGGCGGAGACGGAGGGGCGGCCTCGCCCGGCAAGCAATCGCTCGTCTGGATGCCGACATACCTCGGGAGCTTCTCGGCCAATCTGCAAGCGGTCACGACCAACGCGAAGAGCTTCACGCACGTCGCGCCCGACTGGTACAACCTGAACTTCAACTACTCGACCGGGCCGGCGCAGATCGCCGGCGAGAACTTCGACGGGCTGAGCGTCGACCAGGCCGTCCAGCAGGTGCACGGCGCAGGGCTGAAGATCACGCCGCTCATTTATTGCGGAGCCGGGAACAGCGGCACCGATCAGGGGATTACGAACATCCTCGACAACCCGGGCACGCAGACCACCTTCATCAACGCCATGGTGATGGAGGCGCAGACCCGGCACTTCGACGGGTGGGATCTGGATTTCGAACCTCAGGGGACGGGCTACTCGCAGTACGGGATGAAGTACGTCCAGTTCCTCTCGGCGTGGAAGTCGGCGCTCAACGCGCAAGGGATGATCATCACGATCACCGTCGGCGACTGGTACATCCGCCAGTGCGGCGGAGACGGCCTCGTCGACCTCACGCAGATCGGGCCGGCCGTCGATCGCGTGATCATCATGGACTACAGCGGCAGCTTGGGCAGCCCCATGATGTCCTGCCCCGGGGGATCGCCGCCGTCGCAGCAGAACTGCTCGAACGATTTCGGAGCGCTCATGAACCTCATGTGCGATGTCTCGCCGACCTCGGCGATCAGCATCGGCATGATCGAAGGAAGCGGCGGGAGCGGGACCAATCCGTTCCTCGATCAGGCGCTGAACGCCGTCCAGGCGGTCGGCTTCACCGGCGTCGCCGCGTGGCCCGATTCGTCGCCCTTCCTCAGCAATCAGAACATCCCCAACGGCGGAACCTGGTACTCGCTGCTCGCCCAGTACATGGCGCAGTAACGAGCAAGGCCCGGGAACTACACGCAGAAAAGAAAAAGGTGAGTGCGTGTCGGGCGCCTCGGAACGGCTGTGCTACGTTTCTGGGACTGTGGTCGTAAGGAGCAGTGCATGAGAGGCTTTCCCCCCGCGAGGGCGGGCCTCGTACCCGCGCTCGGCGTCGTCATCGCGTGCGGGGGGTCGGTTTCGCAGGGGGAGAGCGCGGCCCAGACGTCGCCGGTCTGCGACTACTATTACAACGTCCTGTACGGGACCGTGTGCAGCGGCCCGGCGATGCCGTCGGTCGAGCTCCTTCGCGTCCAGGCTCGGTTCGACGAGATATGCAGCAACATCCTCGCGCTGCCGGGCACCGAGAATACGGCCCAGCAGCTCGACGCGTGCGCCTCCGCCCTGGCTGCGCAGGGCTGCAACATGAACGCCGCCACGGTGCCGACGCCCGCCGAGTGCACCGTCACCGGAGCGCTGGCCACGGGCTCTGCGTGCGAGAGCGGCTTTCAATGCGCCAGCGGGTCGTGCGCCCCCTCCGCGGGCGATGCGGGCGACGGAAACTCCACGCTGCAGCGGTGCGGCACGTGCCAGGCCACCATCGCGTCCGGCCAGCCCTGTTCCGCCGACAGTGGATCGACTGGCCGGTGCGAGACGGGCACCGTCTGCGACTACTCGGTCCACAAGCCCGTGTGCCGCCCGATCGTCTACGGCGACGTCGGCGCGGCGTGCGGCTCGCCGGCCGCGCCGTGCAAGCCCGGGCTGTACTGCGACAACATGGCCCGGCAGTGCACGGCCCAGCAGGACGAGGGCGCGGTGTGCTTACAGCCAGAGGCGTGCAAGGCGTCGCTCGTCTGCGTCGCCAGCGGAAACGAGCGTCCCAGGTGCCAGAACCCGGGTCAGGTCGGCGCTTCGTGCGAGAGCAACATGGAATGCGCGCCCAGCCTGGGATGCGACCCGACGCGAGGATGCGTCGCCGTGACCTGGGTGAAGAGCGGCGAGCCCTGCAACGGGGCGGCCCTGTGCCTCGTCGGTTCGTGTCCGCAAGCAGACGGCGTCCCGAACGGAGTGTGCCCCGCGATCGTCCCGGACGGGCAGGACTGCACCGCCGGCGACACCGCGCACACCTGCGACACGCTCTCCGAGTGCGTGAACGGTCGCTGCCAGCTCATCGCAAGCACCCCTTGCCGGTAGGCCGGCCGGCGCTCGGCGCCGATTCGACCTCCTGCGGAGGGGCGCGAGCGCTAACCCGAACCGCGCCGGTGGGCACCCGACTCCTCGACAGTCGGCTCCGGGTCCTCGGGCAGCGTCGGCAACGTCGTCGTGCTGGGCGGCCCTTCGGCGCCGGCGAGCGACTTGTGATCGCGCAGGCCGTGCTTCCAGAGCAGGCGATAGAAGTGGATGCGATCGACCCCGGCCGCTCGTGCCGCAGCGGCCACGTTGTTGTCGTGGCGCGCAAGCGCCGCCTCGAGGTAGCTCCGCTCGAAGCGACTCATGAAGCGCTCGCGCGCGACTCGTAGCGGCTCGCCGGGATCGATCTGGAGCTGCGCGCCGGCCGCTGCCGGCGGCGGGGGACACGTGTCGAGCATCGGCGGGAGGTTCGGGTCCCCCAGGGCCACGCAGCGCTCGATGTGATTGCGCAGCTGGCGGATGTTGCCGGGCCAGGGGAAGCGCAGGAGCTTCTGCAAGAACTCGGGATCGCGATAGAGCTCCGACTCCGGAGAGTCGGCCACGCCGAGGCTCTTGAGCATGTGCTCCACGAGGAGGGGCAGATCGGCGATTCGCTCGCGCAGCGGCGGGAGCTTGATCCGTACTACCGCGAGCCGGTAGTAGAGGTCGGAGCGGAATCGCTTCGCCTCCGCCTCCGCGCGGAGGCTGCGGTTGGTGGCCGCGATGACGCGCAGATCGACGGGGCGATACTCGTTCGAGCCGACGCGCTTTATCTGTCGACGCTCGAGCGCGCGCAGGATCTTGGGCTGCAAGTCGAGGTGCAGCTCGCCGATCTCGTCGAGGAAGATCGTACCCCCGGAGGCGGCCTCGAACGCACCCGCTCGCGCCGACACGGCGCCGGTGTACGCCCCGCGCTCGCTGCCGAATAGCTCGCTCTCGAGAAGGTTCGACGGAATCGCCCCGCAGTCGACCACGATGAACGGCCCGTCGCGCCGGGGGCTGGCCCGGTGGAGCGCCTCGGCCGAAGCCTCCTTGCCCGTACCGGTCTCGCCTTCGAGGAGGACGGTCGCGTCGCTCTGCGCGGCCTTCATGAGCGTCGCGAAGAGCGCGCGCATCGGCGCCGACTTCCCGACCATCGTTCCGAAGCGCGTCGGCTCGGTCAGGAGGTTCTGGCGGATCTGCGTAGGCGCGTCGGATGTGTCCACGCGCCGCTCTTGGTCGCCCAATTTCAAGAGTTCCGTCCCGGGCGAGATACGCCCATACCCGGATAACGGTTGCGCGTATCGAACGATTGAGCAACCGCTATCGGATCGCGCGGCGATTTGTCGCCCAAATATCGACAAGTGGGCCGATCGCCTGCGGGCACGCTGGTCTACCCGCAAGTCGCCCTGGAGGGGAGTCCTCTACTCGCGGCCTCGCCAGAGTCGGCGGATGCATTTTGAATGCATCGTTCGCGCCACACCGCTCTACGCCGGAGACGAACGGACTCGCGCAATCGCAGGGATAGCGATGTTACATACCGCTGTTGCGTGAGCGGCATATCCGTTGCTGCCGTTGCAACAGCGCGTTTGGGCGAGCGCTTCCGGCGCTCAGGATCCCGATCCCGATCCGGACGACCCCGTACCCGGACGACTCGCACGCCGCGACGCCACGATCTTCGAGTGCATCGTCGGCGTTCGCTCGTCCGCGTCGGGCGACGTTTGCCGGCGTTTTCGCAGGGCCCAGCACGAAGCGCATCGCCACTCGAAGACAACACTCCCGTCGGGGCGGCTCATACGCAGGAGGCGCCACCCGTAGGCGGTGCTGATCAGGGTAACCTGCGTATCCGCCACGGGAGGGTCGGCCCCGCAATCTACGCAGTGGAACTTCGTGTTCATCGGAGGTAAACGGCAGCTACCCGCTTCGCCTTGGATCCCCTGCAAGCGCGGTGCACTTCGGCGCGAGCCCGTGCACGGCGCCCATCGTCACGCCCTAATCATTGAGACAAGCACTCGGGACGGAAACGCTTGATGCCGTCCGCATCGATAATGTACGGCGGGTTGCACCTGTTGCTCTTCGGGGGGGTGTTCGCCTCCGGCTGTGGCGGCGGCGTCACCGGCTGAGGCGGCGGCGTGGTGGGCCGGACCGGACCCCCGCCGGTGCGCACGATGGGATCGAGCGCGATGAGCACGTCGGTGTCATGATCGGGCGTGAGCGTCACCGTGCGAGGCGCGTAGCCCGCGGCCTCTGCCAGGATGCGGTGGGCGGATCCATCGGCCGCCATCGTAGCCTTGTACGGATTGCTCGGGAGCGCGTGGCCGTCGAGGAAGAGCGTCGCCCGGGACGGCGTGGCGGAGAACGCGACGGTGACGGACCCGGGCTGCGGAGCCGCCGAGGGCACCGCGCTCGCCGTGGCGGTGGCCGCGCTGACGAGCGCGCTCGGGGCCGGCGGATCGACTATGGCCGGGGAGGCGGGGGCGACCGGGTGCTTCGAGTGGCCGAGCGTCGAAAAGACGATGACGCCGAACGCGATGGCGGCCGAGATGCCGGCGGTGGCCCACGCGGTGAAATGCGACTTTTTCGGAACCGCAATCGCGGCGACCTGGCTGTACGAGCCGTTGCCGGAGCGACCGGACGGCGAGTCTTCCGTGATGCGCGTGCTGATGTTCACCAGGTTGGACGGGAGCATCTCCTGGCTGTCGGGGCCTGACTTCGCCTCGAGGAGCTGCGCTTCGATGGTCGCGCGCGTGCGCGCGCGCACGTCCTCGAAGAGCTCGCGCACGAGCTGCCCGAGCTGGCGAATCGAGGCGCCGGTGCCGAGCCCCTCGAGCTCCGTCTCGAGCGCGCTGGCCATCTCGAGCGCGGTGGAGAATCGCTGGTTCGGATCGCGCGCGAGCGCCTTCATGCAGAGGGCCTCGAGCGACTCGGACACTTCGGGATTGATCGAGCGCAGCGGCGGCACCGTGCCCGACGCCACCTGCGTCATCACCTGCATGTCCGAGTGGCCGTGCCACATGCGCTGACCGCTCGCGGCCTCCCAGAGCATGACGCCGATCGCGTAGATGTCCGCGCGACGATCGAGGTTGTCGCTCGAGAGCATCTGCTCCGGCGCCATGTACCGGACCTTCCCCTTGAGGATGCCGGTGGCCGTCTGCACCTGCGAGTTGACGACCTTGGCGATGCCGAAGTCGAGCACCTTAACCTGGCCGTCGAACGTGATGAAGATGTTCTGCGGCGACACGTCGCGGTGCACGAGGCCGAGCGGCTTGCCCGAGAAGTCGGTGAGCTCGTGGGCGTGGTGGAGCCCCTCGAGCGCGTTGATGAGGACGCGGAGACGCAGCGTCAGCGGCAGGCGCGCCTTCGCGCGCATCTCGACGTTCGCGAGGGTCTGACCCTCGAGGTACTCCATGACGATCACCGGGCGGCCCGCGTAATCGCCGACCTCGTAGGTCTGAACCACGTGCGGATGGTTCAGGCGCGCGGCGAGGCGCGCCTCTTCCAGGAACATCGCCATCAACTCGGAATCGACCGCGAAATCTGCGCGCAGCGACTTGAGGACGACGAGCTTGTTGAAGCCGCTCGGTCCACGGGCGACCGCGAGGTAGACATTCGCCATCCCGCCTTGGCCGAGCTCGGCGATGACCCTGTACTTACCAGGATCCTTCACAGGTGACGGTTGCATGGGAAGATCGCTCTGACCCCCTCTACCGTAGAGACTACGTCATTCAATCGTAGTGGCAATAGGGGCGTAGACCGTGGGGTGACAAGTTTTTCGTGCGGGGCGTGACGGTCACCTTGGGGGGGCGCCGCTTTCCGGTTCGCAACTTTGGGGGGAGCGCGGACGCTCCCCCCCAAAGCCCCACCCAAGCACCGCTACGCGCGGGGCAGCGCTCATTGGCGTACGAGCCCGAGATCGCACGCGTCCGCGGCAATGCGGACTCGCGGCCCGCGCGCGAGGCTCACGACGGATGAGGCTCGTGGGACGGACTTCGAGCGAGCGATAGGTGGTCGGCCATCTGTCAGGCGCTTGCACACCTCTTCGCGCTTGCTGCAAGCTTGCTGCACTTCGCTGCCCTTTCTCCGCTCACGACACCGCAGGAAGACATTCCACACATCGACGTCGGCGGTGCAGGTAGGCGCACGTCAGAAGCGCCGAGGGGGCGCGCGTCAGAGATTTTTTGGCGCGACGCCAGTATTTGCGCGCTCTCGGGCGCAATTTCAAAGCTCCGGAGTTCGCCGCGAAGCGGCAAGGATGCCCGGGGCTACAGAATCTTCTTCGGGGGGCTTTATTGCACTCCGGGGGGGTCCGTAATGCGAATTTGGGGGCTATTTGATTTGCGTTGAGTGTCGCCTCGCGCAGGCCCTACATAGGAGGATTCCATGAGGTCGATCGCATTGCGTGGGTTGCTCGTGACGGCTGGGCTCGCGTGTACGGCTGCGTGCGGAGGCGGCGGCGGCGGCAACACCGCGCCCAAACCGGTGACACTCGAGATGGACACGTGGTGGGCCAGCATGAGCGAGCTCGCTCCGATTCAAAGCGTCATTCAGATTCACGAGAAGGCGTATCCGAACGTGACGGTGAATGTGGTCACGGCGTCGTCGCAGGCCCAGATGGACACGGACGTCACCAACCGGTTCGCGGCCGGAACCCCCCCCGCCGCTCTCCAGGCCAACCTGGGCGGCAACGCGCTGCAGTTCTCGGCCGGCGCGCTCGGCCTCGGCACCCCGTCGTGGAAGGGCAGCTTCCAGTCGACCATTCTCGACACCCTCACGCAGGACGGCAAGCTCATTGGCGTTCCCCTCGGCCTCACGCGGCAGAACGTCACCTACTGGAACCTCCAGGTTCTGAGCACGCTTCCGGCCCCGCTGAACGCCATCCCGAAGGGCGTCGACGGGTTCAAGACGTGGGTGACCGGAGTCGCCGCGGCCGGGTACACGCACCCCCTGTGCTTCGGCTTCAAGGACGGGTGGGTCAACGCGCACATCCTCTTCGAAGACATCGTCCCCGCGATCGCCGGGGCCGCCTACTCGAAGACGTACTGGTCCGGCCAGGACGCGGCTGGCGCGAACAGCGCGCAGATCGCCGCCGCCCTCGATTTCGCTGCGCAGTACGTGTTCCCGTATCTCACGTCCGACACACCGACGTTGGCCATGGGGCCGGGCATCGACCGCCTGATGAACAAGTCGACGACGGCTTCGCCCTTGTCCGCGCCGCCCACCATGGACCAGACGTGCATCATGACCGCGATGGGTGACTGGGCCGGTCCGCAGCTCGTGCAGACGGACGGCTACGTCGCGCAGAAGGACTTCGACGCCTCCGGGTGGCCGGGCGCCGAGAATCTCGTCGACTTCGGCGGCGACGCGATGGTCGCGGCCGCAACGGCAGGCGACACCATGGACGTTACGAACCTCTTCAACACGCTCGCGTCCGAACAGGGCCAGCTCGCGTTCGCGACCCTGAAGGGCGAGATCCCGGCCCGTAACCTTACGGCGGCCGACGCGATGACCCTGCCCTACCTCATCAAGATCAACATGGACGCGCTGGCCTCGACCGCCCCGCTCGCGGGCTTCAAGGTCATCGCGAACTCGAACTACGACATGAACACGCTGTACACGAAGGCTCAGAACTTCTTCCTCAGCGGCGACAAGACGGCCCTCGTCGCCTTCCTGGCGCAGAACTACGCGAGCCTGATGTAACGCGCGGCGAGGGGGGGCC
>CALKVG010000086.1 GCA_937998045.1 uncultured Myxococcales bacterium | reverse complement strand
GATTTCTGCCTGTCTCGTGGGCTCGGAGATGTGTATAAGAGACAGGCCATCCCCTACGCAGGGCTCTTTCTCACCGACCAGCCCATCCTCGACCTGGTGCACGCGATGCCTTTCGCCGCGCAGGTCACCGTTCCCGCCCGCGACCTCGGGGACTTGCCCCCGCTTCTCGGAACGCGCGCGATGCACGGCGAGGTGGCGGCGAGCGCTTCGTTCCGCGGCTCGCTGACGAGCCCGACCCTCGACGCGCGCGCGAGCCTGCACCGCGGGCGAACGGACGTGAGGCTCCTCGCGCTCCCGCTCGATGTCGACGCGAGCACTCATTACGACGGAGCGCACGCGGAGATTACGCTGGACGTGCAGGCGCACGGAAAGGACGTGCTCGTGGCGCAGGGGACGCTCGACGCGCGCGCGACCGATCTCCTCGACGGGTCGCGCTCGGGAGCGCTCCCCTGGACCGCCTCGTTGCATGCGGCGCTGTCGCGCTTTCCGCTGCAGAGCCTCTCCTATCTCGACGACCGGCAGGTGCGGGGGCTGGCCAGCGGGGAGCTGGCGCTCGAGCGCCTGCACGACGACGCGCAGATGTCCGTCACGCTGATGGCGGACGACCTGCAGGTCGGGGACGTGCCCTGCCGGTCGGGGCGGGTGCAGGCCTCCATCGCCGGCGGCGAGCTCGCGGCGACCGCGCGCATCGACGAGGAGACCGGCTTTGCCCAGGCGGACGCGCGCGTGGGCGCGCAGTGGGGGGCGCGGATCGTTCCGGAGATCGACACGTCGCACCCGGTGGACGTAAACGTCGCAGCCAAGGAGTTCCGCGCGAGCTTGCTCCTCCCGATCGTGTCGCGCGTCTTCGCGGAGCTCGACGGTCGCCTCGACGCGAACGCGCGCCTCCACGTCGACCCGGCGAAGAAGGCCATACGGCCGGACGGCACGATCGACCTGCGCGACGGCCTCTTCGAGCTCACGTCGGTCGGCGGCGAGTTCCACGACGCCAACGCGCATATCGTGCTGACGCCCGACGGCCTCGTGCGCCTCGAGAACGCGTCGGCTCGAGGACTGACCGGCAAGGTCCAGGCGGCGGCGACGGCGCGACTCGCGGGGGGCGCGTTTGCCGGCGCACGCGGCGTCGTCCAGGTCCCCAAGCAGGAGCAGCTGCCCCTCGTGGTGGACGGAGTGCAGGTCGGGCTGTTCGACGGTCAGCTCGGGATCGCCGTCGATCCGAGCGCCACCGGGGCGGGCCTCGACGTGAACGTCGACGTCCCGAGCGCGCACCTCGAGCTGCCGCTGGCGGCAGCGCACGACGTGGAGACGCTGGGAGACATGGCCGACGTGCGGATCGGCATCCAGCGGCCGGGGAGCGACTTCGTGCCGGTGGAACTCGACGGCGACGTTTCGGGGTCGCCCGCGAGCGCCGCCGGCGGCGGCGTGGGGATCCGCGTGACGGTTCGCCTCGGGAAAGACGTCGAGGTCCGACGCGGCACGGACCTCGACGTCCGCCTCGACGGAACGATGTCGGTGAACGCGCAGCCAGCGCTGCGCGCGACCGGCCAGATCCGCCTCACGCGCGGCACGATCGACGTCGAGGGTAAGCCCTTCACGATCGAGGACGGCCTGGTCACGTTCGTCGACGATCCCGCCAATCCCCAGGTGAAGCTCCGTGCCTCCTGGACAGCCTCGGACGGCACGACCGTATACGCCGACTTCGTGGGCCCGCTCAAGACCGGCAAGGTGACGCTCAGCTCCGATCCGGTGCTCAGCAAGACGGAGATCCTTTCGCTCATTCTCTTCGGGACGAGCGATCAGTCGCCGACTTCGTCCACGAGCTCGTCGTCGCAGGCCAGCTCGGGGCTGGGGGGAGCGGCGGCGGGCGCGGCCGGTGGCGCGGCGACCGCTCCCGTGAATCGCGCGCTCGGCGGCGTAAACCAGATGCTCGACAACCTCGGGCTGGCGGGCGGCATCTCGACGAAGATCGATACGTCGCAGTCGACGCCCCGCCCCGAGGTGGAGCTCCAGATCGCGCGCGACATTTCGCTCGAGATCGCGTTCGTGCTCGGCAATCCGCCCATCGGGAGCAACCCCGACACGACGCTGTTCATGGTGAACTGGCGCTTCCTGCGGCAATGGTCGATGCAAGCGACCGTCGGCGACGCGGGGACATCGATCCTCGACTTCGTCTGGAAGCACAGATACTAGGATCGAGCACACGGACACGGGAAGATGACCCGCGACGAAGCGATCGTGGCCGCGCTCGTCGCGGCCTTCGCAGCCCTGGTGACGGCGCACGTGCTCCTCGTGGCCGAGCTGGTGCGGAGGAGGCCCCGGTGGCGGGCGCTCGTGGCTCTCGTGATCGCGCCGCTCGCCCCCTATTGGGGATACAAGGAGCGGCTGCGCGTACTGTCGGTGCTATGGATCGTCAGCGCCCTGACCTACGTCACGGCGAGGGTCGCCGCGAGTCGCTAGGGCCGGGCGAGTTGCTGGACCCGAGAGAGAGCAGGACGAGCCACGAAGCACTCGCGCTGTGAGCGACTGGAGCGGCGCGATGGCGGCATGGCGCGTGCTTCGTGGCCTCTTTTTCGCTTCGCGTGCATTCCTGGCAGACGGCCGCCAAGTCGATCTCGAGCCGAGCGGGCCGTCCCGACGAGGTGAATCATGCAGCCGACGACCGAGGCTGACGCCAAGGGATCCGCGACCCGGAGCGCAGGGCGCACGCGCCCCCGCCGTGCCGGTGGCGGGGAACCCCGCGGAGGGCGCGTCCCGCGCCTTCGGGCGCTACGCGACGGGCTGCGCGCCGCGGCTCGAGGGGACTTCTCGGTACGGCTCTCGGCCGGCGGCGGCGTTGCGATGGACGAAGTCTGCACCGCCTTCAACGAGCTCGTCGCGCAGGACTCCGCGCTCGTCGCGGAGCTCCGCCGAGTCGCCGACGCCGTGGAGGTGCACGGGCGCACCTCCGAGCGCGCGTCTCTGCCCGGCGCGGGCGGAAGCTGGGCGAGCGCGGTCGCCTCGGCCAACGCAATGCTCGAGCCGCTGGCGTGGCAGACTCACGAGCTCTCGCGAGTGCTCGACCGCCTCTCGCGCGGCGACCTGTCGCAGAGCATGGCCATCGAGGCCGCGCACGGGCCGCTCCGGGGAGACGCTCTCGCGCTGGCCGGCACAGTCAACGGGTTGATCGCCCGGCTCGTTTCAATGGCGTCCCATGTCTCCCACGTGCTCCGCAAGATTGGAACCGAAGGCAAGCTCGGCGTCGGGCCCGTCGCCGGAGACCTTTCGGGTACGTGGAAGGGACTCGTCGAGGACGCGGAGCTGCTCTCGGAGAACCTCACGCTGCAGGTGCGCAGCATCGCGCAGGTGTCCACCGCGATCGCCAACGGCGAC
The DNA here is from genome assembly GCA_937998045.1 of uncultured Myxococcales bacterium. Lineage (GTDB taxonomy): Bacteria > Myxococcota_A > Polyangia > Polyangiales > Polyangiaceae > Palsa-1150. Next base: position 3,019 of record CALKVG010000086.1, on the reverse strand, counting down.
CTCTCGAAGAGGATCGCGGCGCCGGCGACCGGAGAGTTTCTCGAGCTGAAGAACGCGGTCAACGCCACCGTGGATCAGCTCCGCTCGTTTGCGTCGGAGGTCACGCGGATCGCGCGAGAGGTCGGCACCCAGGGGAAGCTCGGCGGCGAGGTGGACGTCAAGGGCGCGTCCGGAATCTGGCGAGAGCTGACCGATCACGTGAACCTCATGGCGAGGAACCTGACGAACCAGGTGCGCGGCATCGCGGCGGTCGTCGAGGCCGTGGCCGGCGGCGATCTCTCGAAGAAGTTCGTCGTGGAAGCGCGCGGCGAGATCCAGGAGCTCAAGGACACGATCAACGGGATGGTGGATCAGCTCCGGACGTTCGCGTCGGAGGTCACGCGCGTGGCGCGCGAGGTCGGCACGGAAGGGAGCCTGGGCGGGCAGGCCGCTGTCCCCGGGGTCGCCGGTACGTGGAAGGACCTGACCGACAGCGTCAACACCATGGCCTCGAACCTGACCGACCAGGTGCGCGGCATCGCGCGAGTCGTGACGGCCGTGGCTCACGGCGACTTGAGCCGACAGCTCCACCTGTTCGCGAAGGGCGAGATCGCGGCCCTGGCCGACACCATCAACGACATGACGGACACCCTTCGCACGTTCGCCGCGCAGGTGACGACCGTCGCGCGGGAGGTCGGCACGGAGGGAAAGCTCGGGGGTCAGGCGAAGGTCCCCGGGGCCGCGGGGACGTGGCGCGATCTCACCGACAACGTCAATCAGCTGGCGGCGAACCTGACGACGCAGGTGCGCGCGATCTCGGAGGTCGCGACCGCCGTCACGCAAGGAGACCTGTCGCGCACCATCTCGGTCGAGGCGCTCGGCGAAGTGCTGGCGCTCGAGGACAAGATAAACCAGATGATCGCCAACCTGCGCGAGACCACGCGCTCGAACAAGGAGCAGGACTGGCTCAAGACGAATCTGGCGCGCTTCTTCGCCCTGATGCAGGGGCAGCGCGATCTTCGCGAGCTCGCCCGTCTGATGATCACCGAGCTGACGCCCACCATCGGCGCGCAGCACGGGGCGTTCTACCTGCTCGACACCTCGCGCGATCCGCCCACGTTGAGCCTCGCGAGCACGTACGCGCACACGTGGAGAAAACGCGCGACTAGCCGCTTCGAGCTCGGCGAGGGGCTCGTCGGTCAGTGCGCGCTCGAGCGCAAGCCGATCGTCGTCAACAACGCTCCGGAGGACTACATCGTCGTCGTATCCGGGCTGGGGGAGGCGCCGGCGCGCAACATCGTCGTCATCCCGATCCTCTTCGAGAACCAGGTGCGGGGCGTCGTCGAGCTCGCGTCCTTCAACGAGATCCGCCCGGTGCAGCTCACCTTCCTCGAGCAACTGATGTTGAACATCGGGATCGCGATGAACCTCATCAGCGCCAGCATGCGGACCGAGGACCTCCTCAAGCAGCTCCAGGGCTCCAACGTGGAGCTCGAGAAGCGCCGCGCGGATCTGGAGGACAAGGCCGCCTTGCTCGAGCAGAAGAACCGTGAGGTCGCGGAGGCGAGCCAGTCGCTGGAGACGAAGGCACGCGAGCTCACGAAGGTGTCGCAGTACAAGACGGACTTCCTCACGAACATGTCGCACGAGGTGAGGACGCCGCTCAACACGATGATGGTGCTCGCCCAGATGCTCGCCGAGGATCGGGAGGCGCGACTGTCTCCCCAGCAGAAGGAGTTCGCCGCCGCGATCCACACCGCCGGCCGCGACCTGCTCGCGCTCATCAACCAGATCCTCAACCTCTCCCGGATCGAGGCCGGGCGCATCGAGACCCACGCCGAACCGATCGCCGTGGCGACGACATGCGGGTTCCTCGAGCAGACGTTCCGCCCGATCGCGCAGCAGAAGGGCGTCGAGTTCTACCTCCAGCTCGACGAGGTGGGGACGCAGACGATCACCACCGACCGGCAGCTGCTCGAGCAGATCCTGAAGAACCTGCTCTCGAACGCGTTCAAATTCACCGAGCGCGGGCGCGTGAGCTTGCGCGTGTTCCGCGCCCCGCCCGGGCAGCCCTTTCGGGCGGCGGCGCTCCACGACGCGCCGGCGGTGCTAGGGTTCGCCGTGTCCGACACGGGCATCGGGATCCCGCCCGACCAGCAAGCGCTCGTCTTCGAGGCGTTCCACCAGGCCGACACCTCGATCACCCGCCGCTACGGCGGGACCGGCCTCGGGCTCACCATCAGCCGGGAGTACGCGCGCGTCCTCGGCGGCCAGGTCGACCTTCTGAGCACGGAAGGCGTGGGCAGCACCTTCACGCTCTACCTGCCTCTCTCGAGCGGCGACCTACCGCGCGCCGCCGCCGCGCTCTCCTCGGTCGCCGTGGCCCCCACGGCGTCGAGCGCCCCCGAGCCGCCTCCGGAGGCCCACGTCCTCATGGGGCGCACGATCGCCGTCGTCGAGGACGACGCCCGCAACCTCTACGCGACGACGAGCGTGCTCGAGGCGTACGGGGCCCGCGTGCTGCCCGCCGCGAGCGCCCGCGAGGCCTACGACATCCTCGAGAAGCACCCCGACGTCGACGTCGTCCTCATGGACGTGATGATGGCGGACATCGACGGGCTGCAAGCGACGAGGCACATCCGGTCGATCGCGCGGCTGCGCGATCTGCCCGTGATCGCGCTCACCGCCAAGGCGACGGAGTCCGCGCGCGCCGCATGCCTCGCGGCCGGCTGCACCGATTACATCGCGAAGCCGTTCGACACCCGGCTTCTTGTCGCGATGGTGCGTCGGTACGGCAGCGGCGCCCGATCCGCGGCGCAACCCGAGAAGGAGGGGTGAGTCGCCATGCCGTCGTCCCACCCGCCGATCGAACCCGAGCGCGCGACGATCCTCCTGGTCGACGATCGCAAAGAGAACCTGGTCGCCCTGCAGGCCGTGCTCGAGCGTCCCGACTATCTCTTCCTTCTCGCGAGCTCCGGGGACGAGGCGCTCGTGGCTGTCTCTTATACACATCTCCGAGCCCACGAGACAGGCAGAAATC
>CALKVG010000085.1 GCA_937998045.1 uncultured Myxococcales bacterium | reverse complement strand
TGGTCGAGATGGTCGCAGACGTCCACGCCGAGCGCGCGGAGATCGCCGATGGCGGCGATGGCGAGCGGCAGGTTGCCTGCGTCGATCGCCCGTCGAACCGCGAGGCCAAAGCCCTCGATGGCGGCTTCGGTGCGACCCATCTGCTCGAGGAGGCGGCACGTGATGACGAGCGCGCTCGGATTCGAGGGGTCGCTCTCGACGACCGCGGCGCTCCACCGCAGGGCGGATTCGGCCTCGTCGGCCAGCAACAGCGTCAGTGCGCGGTCGATCGGGGAGTCGTGGGTCTGAGCGCCGGGTAGGTCCGGCGGTGCATTGCGCATCACGGGATGGGACCCTGAGCCTATCACTCCTCTTCGTCGTTCTTGCGCCCGCTCTCCGCGCGCTCGAGGAAGTCGCTCATCGCGCTCGCGGTTGCCGCCACAAGCGGAAGAACCCGCGGGTAGTCCATGCGCGTCGGTCCGATAACCCCGACGGTGCCCACAGCCTGACCGTGCGCCAAGTACGCCGCGCCGACGATGGCGAGCTGCCCGCCGCCAAGATCGCCGACCTCCTCACCGACGACGACGTGCCCCCCCTTCGCTTGCATCGCGAGGTCGAGCAGCTTGATCAGCTTTTCCCGCTCGTCCAGCGCGGTCACGAGCTGACGGACGTGACCGGCGTCGTGGAACTCAGGCTTTTCGAGCAGCTTGTCTTGTCCCTCGATGACGAGGTCGGCCTCGCTCCCGACGGCCTCCTGCACGGCGGCCCCGCCCAGCTCGAAGGCTCTGCGCTTGAGCTCGTCCTGCTGCACGCGCTCGCTCTGCAAGCGCCGGTCGAAGAGCTCGCGCAGATCCCCGAGGGTTCGCCCCTCGACGACGTCGTCGAGCAAGTTGTGCATGCGCTGGAGCTCGGCGTCGGTCACCGAGACGGGCAGGAAGCGATTCTGTACGGTGCCGTTCTTCATGACGAGGACGGCGAGCACCTCGTCGTTCCCGGTACGGATGAAGCGCAGCTGCTTCAGGACGAGCGTCTCGGCGCGGGGCGCGACGACGACGGCAGCCGTCCCCGTCAACTCGACGAGGAGCTTGCCGGTCTCGCGCATCACGTTCGAACCGGGCTCCATCGACGCGAAGCGCTCGCGGATGGAGGCCTCCTCGACGTCGCCGAGCTCGCGCACGTGCATCAGCGCGTCGATGAAGAGGCGGAAGGCGCGGTCGGTTGGGACGCGCCCGGCGCTCGTGTGGGGCTGCCGCAGGTAGCCGAGGTCTTCGAGGTCGGCCAGCACGTTCCGGATGCTGGCCGGCGACAGGTCGAGCCCCGACTTTTTGGCGAGAGTTCGCGAGCCGACGGGCTCGCCGGTGGCCACGTACTCGGTCACGCAGTGGTACAGAACCTGGCGCGCGCGCGGATTGAGCTCCGGCATGGGGACCCAGTCGCGCATTTTACCGCGGAATCGCGCCCATGGCATTTGGCATGCTCGAGCTCGCCGGCTACGCTCCCGGCATGCCGTGCATCCTGCACGCAAGGGCGACGGCGGCGGCGCGATGCGCTCCGCTCGTCGCGGCGCTCGCGAGCCTCGCCGCCTTGGCCATCTCGCAGCCAGCGCGCGCGGGCTTCGGGCTGCCTCCCGCCATCCGCCCCGTGCCGGCAACGCTGCGCCTCGAGAGCCGCGACGACACATCTCCGCCTCCCGCCGAACGCCCGCTCCGGTACGGAGCCCTCGATCGTGAGCCCTGCGAGGCGGAGCTCGCGCGGCGCGAGATCCCTTTCGTCCCCGTCGACGAGGCGCGCGGCGTTCGTTTTCCCATCCGCTTGACCGGCCCACTGCACGGAATCACGTTCGCGTCGACCGAGCCCGAGGCCCGACGCGCCACCTCCCCACTCGAGATCGTCGACTGCCGTCTCGCCCTTGCGCTCGACGACTTCTCCGACCAGCTCGCGCGGCACGACGTCGTCCGGGTGGTGCATTTCTCGATGTACCGCCCACCCCCGCGCGGCTGGCCTGCGGACCGTATCGGTACCCGCCATGCGGGGGCGCTGGCGATCGACGTGGCCACTTTCGTGAAGCGCGATGGCAGCAAGCTGGACGTCCTGCGCGACTTCCACGGTCGCATCGGCGCGACGACGTGCGGTCCCGGAGCGGGCCCCCATCCGGCAACGTCCGAGGCCATCGAGCTGCGAGAGATCGTCTGCGACGCTGCCGAGGCCCGGCTCTTCAACATTGCCCTCACACCGGACTTCAACTGGCCACATCGCAATCACTTCCACCTCGAAGTGAAGGCGGGCGCGGACACGCTCTTCGTTCACTAACGTTGCAGCTGGGCCATGAGGCTGACCATGTCGTCGGGCAGCGGCAGCTCCCATTGCATCGGCCGGCCGGTCGCCGGGTGCACGAATCCGAGTTCCGCCGCGTGGAGCATGAGGCGGGGCCCTTGGATGAGAGGGCCCGCGTAGCCGCGGATATAAACGCGCTCGCCGAGGACCGGGTGCCCGGCCTCGCTCAGGTGAATGCGAATCTGGTGGGTGCGCCCGGTCTCGAGACGGCACGCGACGAGCGTGGCGCCGCGCAGGGCAAGGACAGGCTCGACGTGCGTAATCGCCTCCCGCCCCGCGTGCGGAGGCGCGCTGTCGTCCCGCCGGCGCTGGCGCGCCGACCCGCGCAGGCCGTCGCCGCGATCGGCGAGGAGGAAAGTGCGAATCGTCTTCTCTGGCACCTCGCCGTGCGCGATCGCCAGGTAGCGTCGGTGCACCGTGTGCCGCCGAAACTGCGACGAGAGGCTCTCCTTGGCGAGCCACGTCCGCGTGAAGACGATGAGCCCCGACGTCTCCTTGTCCAGGCGATGGACGACGCCCAGGTTCGGCCGTCCCCCGCGCCGGCGCCCGCCTTCAGGTTTCGACCGCGCTGCGGCAGAGCCGGCGACGTGCCGTCGCGCCTCGATCCAGGCGCGCACGCGCGCTTCGAGGGTGTCCTCACGGGCGCCCGCCCGCCCCGGCTCCAAGGCGGTCGCGGACCCCTCGTACGGGACGGTGCTCACCCCCGCGGGCTTCGCGACGACGATGACGTGCGGGTCGGCGTGCACTACCTGCACGGTTGGTGGGGTACCCCTCGCGCCGCGTCCGGGGCGCGAGGGGCCGGTGCCGCGAGGCCCGGCGGCGTCGTGGGGCGGAATCTGCGCCGGCGCGCGCTCGTCTACGACGAGCTCGACCCCGGCAGCCGCGCGGGCAGTTTCTGTCGTCACGACTTCGCCCCCGAGGCGCACCTTCCCTCCCGAAATCCAGGCGCGCGCCCTTCCCCAGCTCACGCCGAAGAGGCCGCGGATGGCCCGATCGAGCGGCCCCGCGAGCTCGGGCGTCACCCTTTCCTTGCGCACCGGCATACCCGCGGCCAAAGGAGCTAGCAGAAAGGAGCGGGGGGAGCGCGGGGGCAAACGCGGCGCAAAGGCGGCCTGGGTGTGGGTG
>CALKVG010000084.1 GCA_937998045.1 uncultured Myxococcales bacterium | reverse complement strand
TCCCCCCGGCCCGTCGATGATGGACGGCCACATAACGTCCGCGGCAACAGAATCAGGAACGTCTCGAGTCGCGACATCCGTTCAGAGCCGCGGATCGAGCGGTTCACGCGGTTCCAGACTGGGAGAGCTCGGGAGGGATGTTGACCGCGACCTGTAGCGGAGAACGAAGGCGCCGCCGTGGCTGAAAACGCACCGCGGCGTCGCGGACTCTACTCGATCCGTGGCAGCGATTCGCTCGTGACGTAGCTGCGCGATCCGGGTCACGGTCGGTGATGGTGCTCGGAATCGTGTGCGCCCTGCTTGGCGCGCTCGTCGCCACTTTTCGCCCTCGGGCGAGCCTGGTCATGGAGATCCTCGTACTCCGCCACAGCACCATCCAGCGGATGAGCAAGGGAGCCAGGACAGCGGGCGATTGAAGTTCGTGGAGCTCACGGATCGCGCCTTACGCGCGCTGTCGGTACCGCTGAAACGTGCACCAAAGAACACGCTGATCTTCGACGTGCTCACGATTGAGCCCAGTAGCCGTCTGCATCGATCAATGCCAGCGGCTACGGCGCCGCGCCGGTCAAGATCCACTCCCAGATGGTTTGCCCATCCGCCGCGGACAAGTACGGACCACCGTAGGGCATTCGCACTCCGCAAGACGGCGGAATGCCGATACCGGAAACCTTTTGATAAAGAAGGCTCTTCGCGGGGAAGCCGGTCAGGACGTATTGCTCGACTTCCATCGACCCGGGCACGAGGCAGCCCGGTTCGCTCGTCGTGTCTTGCGCGAACTTCGCGTAGGTTCTCGCTTCGTCGCTCATGTCGAGCCCACCGGATGGCGACGCCCCCGCGTGGTGATCCGTGCAGTACAGGCGAATGATGGGATAGACCGTCGCGGCAAAGCTTGGCGGCGGCCCGTTCGGGCTCGTCGGCGCGTCGCTCGAGCCCGCGGCTCCAGTGTCCGTTGACCCGGACCATGATGTGTCCGCCGCCGATCCGTCGTTTGGAGCTTCCGCCGACGCGTCCACCGAGGCGCTCGGAGAAGGCTTCATGCCGGACGAACAAGCCATCGCCCACAACGCGCAAGTCGCAACGGAGCCCACGATCGCGCTCGTTCGGTAGGAGACCGCGAAAACCGTGCTTGTCGCTCGCATGCGCTCGTTCACGTGGTATACGGCGATTATCGCCCATGCGAACGGATGGAGCGAGCTATCGCATCCGCACCTCCTCGGGCCGTGGACGGACCGCTGATCCCGGTGCGCTCCCACGACGGAGCACGGCGAACCGCGGCGATCCGGCTGTGGTGGCGGAAAACGCATCGCTGCGTCGCGAATTCTATTCCGTCGGTGGCGGCGATTCGCTCGTGACGAGCTGCGCGATTCGGGCCATGGTCGGCGGCGGTGCTCGCGATCGTTTCGGCCCTGGGCAGTAGCGCGTGAGGCAAGGGGCCGAGCGACTCACGGCGCAGATGTCAACAGTGATAGCCACCAGCCTTCGGCTCAGACGTCTTCGCGCCGCACTGCATTCACCCGTACGCCACCACGACCTGTCGTCGTGGCGGCGCTAGGAAGTCCTCGGCGGTGGCCACCGTCGAAGACACCTAGACAACGCATGCCGGAGCTGCCCCTCGGCTCTGGCCGCCGGCCAGAGGTGGCGGCGGTCGCGCGGCGGAGACGCTACTGAGCCATCGTGTCCCAGGCGAACGTCGCGGCAGATTGCGATTCGAGGGTCGCGCTGAACTTCTGGCCCCCATACGAAACGTTGAACGACTGACTGCTGCCAGCAGTGTTCAGCACGACAATCGTGATCACCCCGTCCCTCGCAAACGCGGCATTCATCAAATTGTTATTCGACGTCGTCGAGGCCACACGGACCGCGTCCGGTCGGATGAACTTTGCCATGTGACCGACGAAGTAATAGGCGACGTTTTTGGTGTAGTTCGCGCCGTCCACCGTGAAGGCCCCAAGGCAGGTTGGACAGTTGCCGATGTAGGGCTCGTGGTTTTGGTCCGTCGCCGTGACCCACTCGATCACCCCACGTGCCCAGTTGTTGACCGCGCCCAGCTCGACGTTCTGCATGTGCCAATCGAAGGCACCGCTACTCAACGTATCCCCGGCATACGTGCTGTACTCGGTGAACCACACGTCCTTGCCCGTCGCATCGTGCGCCGTGGTCATGTCGCCAATGACCCCGCCATATAAGTGGAACGCCGAACCTGCAGCGTAGTCGCTGGAATTTGCGCAAACATACTGGGCGTAGGTCCACTGGTCGAGGTTGTGATCATAAGCGAAAACCTTCGTCGAGAGCCCGGCGGCTTTCATCGCTGGACCCAGGTTGGACTCCAGGAACGTGGCCTCCTGCTGCTGCGAGAAGTTCATGCTGGGGTTGTTGCCGCCGTAGAGCGGCTCGTTCTGCATCGTGATGGCGTACAAGCCTATGCCTTCGGCCTGCATTGCCTGAATGTACTTCACGAGATAGTTGGCATATACGTCAAAATATTGGCTTTGCAGCGTACCACCAATAGCTGCGTTGTTGTCCTTCATCCAAGGTGGCGGGCTCCACGGACTACCGAGGATGCGAAGGTTGGGATAGATCGCGAGAATCTTCTTCAGCATCGGAATGGTGTATTGCGTATCCGGTCCAGCGAGCGAGAAGTTCTTCAGGGTCGTGTCACCGGCGGTCGTGTCGTACCAATAGAGGCTCGCGTTCTCGTCGCTCGCGCCTATGCTGATTCGGATGAACGACATGCCGATTCCGTTGACCGGATCGTACAATTCGGTGAGGGCCTGATTGAGGGTTGCAGCGGGGAGCCCGCTCATCACCTGAGCGCTGCCACTCGTGAGCGACAAGCCAAAACCGTCGATTGTTTGGTACGTCGTCGCCGTATCGATCGTGATGTCTGGGTACGAGTCGGTGCCGGCGCCCAACTGGAGTGTCGGCTGCGCCGCGAACTGCGCGGTTCCATCGACGTTGGTAAGATAGAAGGTGACGGTTCCTTTGGGCCCTGGCGGGCGCGGTTCGGAGTAGCCCCCATCGCCCGTCGTTGCGCCGCTGCTTGAGGCGGCCCCGTCTGCGCCTTCGCCTGACGTTGGCTCCGCGTCACCGCTGTCGGAGGATCCCGCGCCACTGGACGAACTGGAGGTGCAGCTGCCGCTGCTGCAGCCTCCGCTGTCGGTCGCGCCGCTCGAGCTTCCACTCGATGAACTTCCACTAGGCCCACTGCCAGACCCACTGCCGGACGTTGTCGCGTCGCCTTCCGGGGCCGCATCGCGCGTGGCCCCGATGTCACTCGAGCCCGTGGCCGAACTCGTGCACCCGACCGCTACCGCGCCACCGAGGAGGACGCTCGCCGCAAACCATGGCAATGGCCTAGAAGCTCTCATGACGCCGTACCTCCGCCGCGACGGTACCTCCGTGGAGGGCACCGCGGACGGGATTTGTGCGGGGTGCGAACAACGGAAGCGTAGAGCCCTGCGGGTCGAGAGGCGCCCCCGGCTCGATCACCGTGACGCCGGGGCTAACTGCTACAAGCGGTCGACCTTATTGACCAATTCCAGGGCGCACGTCAGCCAGGCGCCGTTCGTCCCCGTCGACGCCCGGCCACTGCCGCCGCGGCGACTCGATCTGGTGGTCGGGCACCTGTCACACACTGTGGGTTTGTGACAGGCAATGGCCCCTTCGAACGCGGCTCGATCCGCGGACGGCGCTGGGCGGGCACCTCGGGCACGCCGCCGAGCTCGACGATCTCGAGCGCCGTTTCGTAGTGAAGCACGTAACGAACGCGGGCATCGCTTCGAGCGTGTCGCGGGCGTTTGACGGCGAGATGAACGACTCCGTCAGCCCATCGAGGGCGTTCGACAGCGAGACGACCGACTCCGTTCGCGTGTCGAGCGCGTTCGACAGCGAGACCAACGACTCCCTCGGCGTGTCGAGCCTGTTCGACGGCGTGACGAACGACTTCGACCGGGTGTCGGGGGCGTTCGACAGCGAGACGACCGACTCCGTTCGCGTGTCGAGCGCGTTCGACAGCGAGACGAACGACTCCGTCAGCGCAATGGGCCGGTTCGAAAGCAAGACGGGCGACTCCGTCAACGTGACGAACCGGTTCGACACCGAGACGAACGACCGCGTCAGGGTGAGGAGCGCGCTCGACAGCGAGACGAACGAATCCGTCAGCGAGACGAGTCGGTTCGACAGCGAAACGACTGACTCTGTCGGCGTATGGAAGCTCGCGAGAAAGCCGAAGGCGGGCGGCGGAGAGAAGGATCGTAGCGCGTGCAGCGTGACGACGACGTGAGCCCGCGGATCGGAGAGCTCGGGCAACCGTACCATCTTAGAGCGTGTTGAAAAACGCATTCAGCGCGCCAGTCGGCGGGTCATGAGCCC
>CALKVG010000083.1 GCA_937998045.1 uncultured Myxococcales bacterium | reverse complement strand
GATTTCTGCCTGTCTCGTGGGCTCGGAGATGTGTATAAGAGACAGCAATGCGTCCGACGCCGACTCGGTGATCTTCGGCATGACGATCATGAACGACTGGTCGGCGCGCGGGCTGCAGATGGAGGAGATGAAGCTGAACCTCGGGCCGGCCAAGGGGAAGGACTTTGCGACGTCGCTCGGACCCTGGCTGGTCACCGTGGACGAGATCGTTCCGCGCGCCACCGAGACCGACCGTGGCCTCGTCTTCGACATGGCCATGCGCGCATCGGTGAACGGCGAGCTTCTCTCCCGTGGCAACTTGAAGGACATGGCCTTCACGTTCGCGCAGATCCTGGAGCGCGCGAGCTACGGTGCGAAGCTCGTACCCGGCGACGTCGTCGGCAGCGGCACGTGCGGAACGGGCTGCTTGCTCGAGCTCAATGGGTCGAAGGTCACTCGGGACCGGTGGCTCAAGCCGAACGACGTCGTCGTCCTCGAGGTCGATGGCCTCGGCAAGCTGCAGAATCGCGTGGTCCTCGGCCCCTGAGCCGATCGCCCGAGAATCGCCGCTTTACCCATGATAGACCCACGGGTCGCCATGCCCACCCTGCGGCACTTCACCGTCATCCCGCGCCTTCCCCCCGCCCTCGAGAACCTACGCGAGATTGCCTACAACCTCTGGTGGTCCTGGGCGCGCGTCGCGCACGAGCTCTTCGTCCGTATCGATCCCGACCTCTGGGAGGCGGTCCACGGCAATCCCATCGAGCTCCTGTCGCGCGTCGATCAGGGCCGACTCGAGGAGCTCGCCTCGGACGACGCCTTCACCAGTCACCTCGAGGCGGCCTGGACCACGTTCCAGCGCTACATGCAGCGCGAGGGCTGGTTCAGCAAGCATTTCCCGGAGGCCTCCGGCGCGCGCATCGCGTACTTCTCGATGGAGTACGGCATCCACGAGTGCCTGCCCATCTACTCCGGAGGCCTCGGCGTCCTCGCCGGCGACCACCTGAAGACCGCGAGCGACCTCGGGCTACCGCTCGTGGGGGTGGGGTTGGCCTACGCCGAGGGCTACTTCCGCCAGGCGCTCAACGCCGACGGCTGGCAGGACGAGCGCTACCCCATGAACGACTGGCGCCGGATGCCGGTCTTGCCGGTCCTCGATAGCGCGGGGAAGCGGCTCCTCATCCGGGTGCAGTACCCGCACGGCATCGTGCTCGCGCAGCTCTGGAAGGTGCAGGTCGGGCGCGTCCCGCTGCTCCTCCTCGACGCGAACCTCGCCGAGAACGCGCCGGCCGACCGCTCGATCACCGGGCCGCTCTACGGCGGCGATCAGGAGTTCCGCGTCCGCCAGGAAATCATGCTCGGCATCGGCGGCGTTCACGCGCTCGAGGCGCTCGGCCTCACGCCCACCGTGTGCCACATGAACGAGGGGCACTCGGCGTTCCTCGCGATCGAGCGCATCGGGCGCGTGATGCGCGAGCGCGGCGTCCCCTTCCCCGTCGCGGCCGAGGCCAACAGCGCAGGGAACATCTTCACCACGCACACGCCGGTCCCGGCCGGCAACGACGCGTTCGAACCGGGGCTCGTGCGGCGCTACCTCGAGCCCTACCGCGCTGCCCTCGGCATCTCGGAGTCCGACCTGCTGGCGTTCGGCCGACTGGACCCGCGCGACCAGTCGGCGCCGTTCGTGATGCCCGTCCTCGCGATGCGCGCGTCGGACCACTACAACGGAGTCAGCGAGCTGCACGGCGAGGTCTCGCGCAAGATGTGGCAGGGGCTCTGGCCCGATCTTCCGACCCACGAGATCCCGATCGACTTCATCACGAACGGCGTGCACACGCCCTCGTGGATCGCGTCGGAGATCGGCGCGCTCTACACGCGGTACCTCGGCCCGCGCTGGGCCGAGGAGCTCGACGATCCCGAGCTCTGGGGGCGCGCCCTCGAGATCCCCGACGCCGAGCTGTGGCAAGTGCACGAGCACCGACGGCATCGCCTCGTGCAGCACGCGCGCCGCTGGCTGCGCGCCAGTGCGGAGAGGCGCGGCGCCGGGCACGAAGAGCTCGCCCTGGCCGACGAGGCGCTCGACCCGAGCGCGCTCACGATCGGGTTTGCCCGGCGCTTCGCGACGTACAAGCGCGCCACGCTCCTCTTCAGCGACCTAGCGCGGGTGAAGAAGCTTCTCGGCGACCCCGACAGACCCGTGCAGCTGGTCTTCGCCGGCAAGGCGCACCCGCAGGACAAGGGCGGCAAAGAGCTCATTCGCTCGATCGTCCACGCGAGCCGCGACCCCGCGCTGCGCGGGCGCGTCGTCTTCCTCGAGGACTACGACATGCGCATCGCCCGCGCGCTCGTGAGCGGCGTTGACGTGTGGCTCAACACACCGCGCCGGCCCCTCGAGGCGAGCGGCACGAGCGGCATGAAGGCAGCCGCCAACGGCGCACTTGGGCTTAGTGTCCTGGACGGATGGTTCGCCGAGGCCTGGCGCGATCACAAGGGGGAGATCGGCTGGGCGATCGGCCGCGGCGAGGAGTACCCCGACGCGAGCGGCGATGCGCGCGAGGCGGAGCTGCTCTACGACTTGCTCGAGCGCGAGGTCGTTCCGCTCTTCTTCGCGCGTGAGGGGATGGCCCGCTTGCCCCGGGCCTGGATCCGCCGGATGAAGAGCACCATCGCCAAGCTCGTTCCCACGTACAACACCGCACGGATGGTCCGCGAGTACACGCGGCGTTTCTACGTGCCCGCCATCAAGTTGACCTACAAGCTCACCGAGCGCGACCTCGCGGCGGCGCGCGCGCTGACCACCTGGAAAGAGCACGTCCGGGGGGTCTGGCAAGGCGTCGCGGTCCGCGAGATCCGCCTGGAGTCGCGCGACGAGGTCGCCGTGGGCGAGCCCGTGAAGGTGTTCGCAACCGTCCAGCTCGGGGGGCTCACGCCGAACGACGTCGCGGTGGAGCTCTACCACGGGCGCACCGCAGGCGGGCACGAGATCGAGCGCGGCCACATCGTCCGGATGCAGGCCGTCGAGCGTATCGGCGATGGCACGTGGTCCTTCCGCGGCGAGATCATCACCAACGAGAGCGGGGCGCACGCGTTCGCGGCGCGCGTCGTACCGTACAACGAGACGATGAGTCATCCGTACGAGACGTCGCTCATCCGCTGGGCGTAAGCCCGCGACCCTCTTCCGTCACGAACCGGGTTAATGTGGCGCGAATGGAGAGCCCCTCCCCTCGCGTCGTCGGCGCCGCATCTTCTCTCCGCGTGCACGCTCCCGCGAGCGGGGAGCTGCTGGCCGAGCTGCCCACCACGAGCGACGACGAGGTCCGACGCGTCGTGGAGCGCGCGCGGAAGGCGCAGCAGGCGTGGTCCGTTCTTCCTCCTCCGGAGCGCGTCGAACGCCTGATGCGCCTGCGGGACGCGCTCGCCGAGCGAGCGGACGACCTCGTAGAGACCGTCGCGCGCGAGTGCGGAAAGCCGCGTCAGGAGGCTCTCGTCCACGAGGTGGTCACGCTGCTCGATCTGCTGACCTGGTGCTGCAAGCACGCAGCGGCCGGCCTCGCCCCGCAGCCGCTGGCCTACCACCTCCTCAAGCACCGCTCCGGCGAGGTGCGTTTCGTCCCGCGCGGAGTCGTCGGCGTCATCTCCCCCTACAACTTCCCGCTCGTCATCCCGATGGGAAGCGTCGTCGAGGCGCTCGTGACCGGAAACGCGTGCGTCGTGAAGCCCAGCGAGGCCGCGCCCATGGCGGTGCTCGAGGCCAAGAAGATCTACGATTCCACCGGCCTGCCCGAGGACCTGTTCGCGGTGGTCATCGGCCGCGCCGAGACCGGGCGCGCTCTCGTCGAGGCGGGGATCGATCACTGCGTCTTCACCGGATCGGTGGAGACGGGCCGCCGAGTCGCCGCCGCCTGCGGCGCGCGCGTGGTGTCGTGCACGATGGAGCTGGGAGGCAAGGCGCCGCTCGTCGCGTGCGACGATTGCGACGTCGAGCGTACGGCGCGCGCGATCGTCTTCGGCGCATTCGCCAACAGCGGGCAGGCCTGCGTATCGGTCGAGCGTGTGTACGCGGTGGACCGCGTGTACGAGCCGCTGGTCGAGCGCGTACGCGCGCTCGCAGGCGAGCTCCGGCAGGGCGACCCCGCCGACGACGAGGTCGACGTCGGAGCGCTCGTCCTTCCACACCAGATCGACGTCGTGCAGCGGCACGTCGACGACGCGCTCCGCAAGGGCGCCCGCCTCGTCTGCGGCGGCCACGCGCGGCCCGGCCCCGGGCGCTTCTACGAACCCACCGTCCTCGCCGACTGCGATCACACGATGATCGCGATGCGCGAGGAGACCTTCGGCCCGGTCGTCGCGATGATGCGCGTCAGCGACGACGACGAGGCCGTCACGCTCGCGAACGACTCCACCCTCGGACTGAACGCGTACGTCTTTACTTCGTCGCGCGCGCGCGCGCGTCGCCTGGCCGATCGCCTCGAAGCCGGCAGCGTCGTCGTCAACGACGTCCTGTCCAATTACGCGGCGACCGAGGCGCCTTTCGGGGGCGTCAAACAGTCGGGCTTCGGGCGCGTCCACGGCATGGACGGCCTCCGCGCCATGTGCACCCGCAAGCACGTGAGCTTCGACCGCGTCCCGCCCCCTTCGCGCGACCCGGTGTGGTTTCCGTACACCGCCACGAGCCTCCGCTGGTTGCAGCGCGGCGCGCGCCTCCTCTTTGGCGGGGGCAGTCTGACGCGACGGATAGGTCAGCTCTTTTGATGCCCTCGCGGCTGCTGCGCGCTCCCGGCCAAAACGCACCAGCGCGCGCCGCCGCGATGGCTTCGACTCCGGGGCGGGCCCGGCCCCACGTGCGCGCGAGGTCGCCGCGTACCTCTAGCGCCGACCCTCGGCGCGCACCTCGACCACGCGACCGCCACACGCCGAGCAGGCGTTGTCGTATTCCATGCGCGCCATGAAGTCCCCATTTTCCTTGGAATACAGCGCGCGAGAGCTCGTCTTCGCGACGTGTTCGCGCCAGTCGTCGATGGAGGCGCCGCAGCTCGCGCAGGACGCGTGCATGAAGAACCCCTCCGAGGTTCGGCCCGTCGAGAGGCGCTGTACAAGGGCCAGGTTGCGCTGAACGCGCTGCTGGCGATTCGCGTCCGGGGGCTCGGACGCCGTCGGAGGAGGAGAGTCTCTGTGGGGAGGTCTCGCCATCGCGGTTTCCCACACGGTTAGAACGGCTTGCCGGCGGCGAACGATAAGTCCGTTCGGCCAGCGGCCGGAGGCAGGGCGGGCATGCGGCTCCCGCGGAGACCGGAGAGAAGCGGGCAGCGGACGCTGCGCCGCCGAGAACGCCCGTTGCAGAGTCGTTCGCGTCATGAAGACTCGCACCATCGGGGCGGCGGCGGCCGCAACCGCCCTGCCCGGCCTGCTCGCCGGGGCGGCCGTCTTGTGCGCTTGCGGGCAGAAGACCGGGGAGTCGCAGGCGCAAGAAGTCGTCGACGCCGGAGGAACGGGACCCGCCGACGCGAGCGCCGGACCGATCGACGCCGCCGTGGACGCCTCGTTCGGCATCGACACCAACCCCACACAGGCCCCGGACGCCTCCGACGCGGGATCGACCCCTCTGGACGCCGCGGTCGAGGCAGAGACCTCGGCCTCCGAGCCCGACGCCGCAAGCACCGGGCCCCAGTCGTGCGGCTTCATGGCGTGCGCTCCCGGCGAGCCGTGCCCCGATCTCACCGTCGATCAGAGCGACCTGCTCGCGTCGGTGCTCATCGACACGCGGACTTTTGCGGCGACCGATTGTGCGATCGCCGAGGGCTGCATCACACAGACGGGGACTCGCCGCCTGCTTCACTTCGACACCGCGACGCAAAACGTCGGCAACGCGGACCTCGTCGTGGGCGACCCGACGGAGAACGCGTGCTTCCAGTGGTCCGCGTGCCACCAGCACTACCACTTCAAGGGCGTCGGCCGTTACACGCTGTACCAGTCGGACGGGACCACCGTCGCGGCGGTCGGCCACAAACAAGGCTTCTGCCTCGAGGACGTCGAGCCCATCCCTTCTCTCGTACCCCCGCCGGCGACGCCTTCGACGACGTTCATGTGCACGAGCCAGGGGCTGCACGTCGGCTGGGAGGACGTCTATCCGAACAACATCGACTGCCAGTGGATCGACATCACCGGGCTGCCCGCGGGGCAGTACGTCCTCTCCGTCCTCGTCAATGGAGAGCACTTTCTGCCCGAGTCGAACTATGCGAACAACGAAGCGCGCGTACCGGTCACGATCCCCGCTCAGTGACGGTCTCCTCTCGTCGCGCGGGCCATTCGCCGTCCGCATGCGGCAACCGCGGCGACGCACGCGACGAACGCGACGAAGAGACCGAGAGCGCCGCCTCCCCCCGCTGCCGTGCAGCCACAAGCCCAGGTCGGGAGGTTGAGGAGCTCGCGCGGCTCGGCGCCCGCGTCCGGAAAGTACGCTCCCGTATCGAACGGCGCGATGGGCGGCGGATCGGCGGGAGCCTCGCCGCCGCATCCGGGAAGACTGTCGCAAAGCTGCCCGAACGCGGCGCCGGTGCACTGGCTCGCCGTCGCGTCGGCGGCGCACGCGATCGGCGCGCGAACGCCGTCGAGGAGCAGGACCGGCTCGAAGTGCGCGCCGTCGTCGGTCGAACGGGCTGCAAAGAAGCCGGCGGACTGCGCAGCGCACGCCCAAAGGTCAGAAGCGCCGCGTGCAGCCAGACACTGCACCGGAAGATCCGAGGTGCGCACGAACGCGGGCGCGAGGCCGCGGTCCGCGACGAAGAGCCCGTCCTGCGGCCCGCCGGCGTACAGCTTGGACCCGTCCGGAGCGATGGCCAAGCCGAGCATGGGGCCGCTCAGCGTCAGGGCCGTGGCGTAACTACGCCCGGCATCGCCGGTGACGAGCAAGCGCGAGCGACCCTGCGTGCGAACGTACACTCGGTCGGCGTCCGCCGGATCGACCGCGCCGACGAACGCCGCCGCCTCGGTGCTCGGATCGATCGGTACGGGTCGCTCGGTCCAGTGCGCGCCGCGGTCCGTGCTGACGAAGATCGACGCCGAGCGCGTCGGCCCATCGCCGCGGTAAGCCGAAACGTAGATGCGCTGGGCATCGGAGGCGGCGACCTCCAGGCTCGTCGGCACGGCGGTGGGATCGATGGGAGCACCGTCGACCGCCCAGTGGGCGCCGTCGTCGACGCTCTCCCAGACCTGCGTGAGATAACCGGCGCCGCCGCCGACGCCGGCGTCGGGGCGAACCGTGGACGTGAGCGCGAGCACCGCGTGCGGCGCATTCGCGCGGATCGTGAGATCGCGCACGTCCGGCGGGGCGGACGGGTCGCCGACCGCGCGCCAGTCGCACCCACGGTCCGCGGACACTTCGAGCCCTTCGGCGGTCCCCGCGACGAGAGCCCCGCCCGCGGTCGCCGCGATCGACGGGTCCTCGATGGACCCGGAGGGTACGCCGAGCGCTCCCTCGCAGAGCCAGTCCCATGTGGCCCCGCCGTCGCGAGACATCAGGATCCCGAACGTGGTCCGCAACAAGATCGAAGCGGAGTCGCCCGGCGTGAAGACGAGGGCGTTGGAAGCCGGGTAGCGCCCGTTGGCGAACGCCGAGGGAGCGCGAACGCACGCGGCGGCGATCAGCGAGGCGACGACGGACGCAGCCCGGATCGTGCGCCTGCGCCGCAGCGACGCGGCGGTGTGGCGTTTTGTGGCGATCGGCGCCTTCCCCGGGTCGCGCGAAGACGTGTGCGGAATCATGGAGGCGCGAGTGCCAGCACGATCGGCGCCGGAGCTCGACCTTCGCGGTGCGGCGCCCCTTGCAAGCATGGGCTTCGTGCTCGACGCGCGCTTCTTTTTCGGCCTCGCCGTGGCCCGCTGCGCGGGTCTGGCGTGCTGTGTGGCGGCGTGCAACGGCAGCGACGGTCAGGAGCGGAGCGCGCAGGCCGCGGACGCCGCGCCCTGCACCGCGAGAGCGCTGGACGCAGGCTCGCCCGATGCGACCGAGGACGCCGCGCCGGCCTCGGCGTCCGATGCGAGCTCGTCGGCGACTGGAGACTTGCCGGCGGTCGTGTGTTCGGACGGCCAGATCGCCGCGGCGATGCAGGCGCAAAATGCGGCCGAGGTGGGCGCTGCGCAAACGCTTCGCGGATCGCTCTCCAGCGCCGGGGCCGTCGCGCTGGCCGACAAGCTCCTCACCGACCACTCGCTCTTGCTCGAGATGCTGCAGGGAGCGCTCCGCTCGGCGGAGATCTCCCCGGCCGACGCCGGCATCGCGCGCGCGGTCGCGAACGACGGGCGCGCTCAAACGGCGGCGCTGCAGGCGCTGAGCGGAGTGGCCGCGGACCAGGCCTACGTAGATCGGGAGGTGCTGATGCACGTCCAGTCGCTCACCCTCGTGGAACGCGTGTTCGCGCCCACGGTACGTAGCGACCGCCTCGCTTACGTCGTCCAGGCGATGCAGGACCTCGAGGGGCAGCACCTGGCCGCCGCGCTCGCAGCTCAGGCGGCAATCGAGGGCGCCTGCCCGAGCGACGCAGACGCTAGAGCCCCGAACTGAGCGCCGCGACCTTCTGGAACCGGCTCTAGAACCTGCCGGCGAATTGCGCCACCGCGCCACCGAGGGTCGGTCGGACGTCGATCGCAGCGGCTGGAGCGGGTGCGCTCGTTGAGGCGGCTTGCGAGAAGAAGACCCAGGCGGCGGCCCCCAGCGCGACGACGCCGACGCCGAGCGAGATGTCCGCGAAGAGGGCCTTCTGTTTGACCGCGTCGAGGTCGGACGACGAGCAGTTGGGCGCGCAGGTCGACCGCAGGTTGTCGAGATCGTTTTTCGCGGTGATGCCGAAGTACGCAAACCCCGCGGCGCCGAGGACGCCGACGCCGGCGAGCGCGATCGCGGCGACAGGCACGGCCTTCTTCTCGGGCGGCGGCGGCGGCGTCTCGACGGGAGCCTCGGTCGCCTTGGGCGCGAAATGGGCAGTAACGATGCGGCCCTTCTCGCTTTCGGCGATGACGACGTGCATCTCCACGGGGTCCTCCCCGGGGTGCTCGAAGCGGACGACGTGCTCTCCGGGGTCGATGCGGGTCGCCGAACCATCGACCGAGTGCGGCGCTGCGTTGTCGAGCGTCACCTGCGCGTCGGTTGCGTCCGTTCCGTCCGCCTCCTGGACGCGGAAAACGACCGACGGAATCCGGTTCTCGACCTGCGCGAGCAATTCGGCGCAGAACCTCCGCACAATGACCGGGCACTCGTCGCGAGCGCAGGCGACGAGCTTCTCGCGGGCCTCGCGCAGCTTCCCGCTGTCGCGGAGCGCCTGGCCGTCGGTGGAGGCGGCGACGCACGCCTGCTTGGTCTGCGTGCTCGCATCGTCCGCGTGCGCGGAAGAGCACCAGGTGACCACCGCTGCGCCGCCAATTGCAATCGCTCGTCGCGGGCCAATCAGAGGCATTCTACTTTGAAGATTCTGCGCCCATTTGCGTCGATACGGTAGGGAGGATCGCAATCGTTCGTCCCGCCACGCTTCGCGGGCGGAGGAGCGGACGCCTGAACGTGTTCTTTGGGCACGACGTGGGACGCCGCCACCGCGGGATGGACTGCCGGAGGAAGCTCTGGCCGCGCCACCGGCGCCGGAGCCGACGCGCTGGCCGCCGCCGCCGGCTCCGGAGGGAGCGCCGTGGCGACCTCCGGCTCCTCGGCCGGCGCCTTCGCTGGCGCGTTCGCCGCAGAAGGTGAACCGTGCGGTTGCGCCGAGTTGATCGCGTGGGCCGCGTGAGACCCGCTCACCCGCACGAACGCGAACAGGACGCAGGCCGCGGCGACGGCTATGGCCATCAAACCGAGGACCATCGGTCGGCGCGACGCGCTCGCGGAGTGCTCGGACTCGCTCGACGCCGTCAACATCGTGGGAGGTTCGGCCGGCAGCGACGCGCTCCCCGAACCCGCTGCACGCGGCACGGACGCCGTCGGAGCCACCAGCAGCTCGGCCGACGCGGGGGCGTCGATGCGAGCGCTGCTCTCGATGTTGCCGACGAGCGTCGCGCGGATAGAGAGCGCGTGTTCGGCGATCGACTGAACCCAGGCTCCGATCACCGACGGCAGCGCGACGTCGATCGCTTGCTCGATGCCGAGCGCCATTTCGCGCGCGGTCTGAAAGCGCGCACTCGGATCGCGGGCGAGCCCGCGCAGGACGATGCGGTCGATCGCCGCGGCGACCGGAACGACCGTGCTCGGCGCCGGTGGCGTGTCGGACATCACGGCGCGCATCACCGCGGCCTCGTTGTCGCCCTGGAAGAGCCGTCTGCCGGCGAGAAGCTCCCAGAAGACGATGGCGGTCGCGTAGATGTCCGTGCGACGCGTCACCGCGCCGCCGGCGATCTGCTCCGGAGCCATGTACGCGAGCTTTCCCTTGAGCTGGCCGTCGCGCGTCGTCTGTACGCGCCCCACGGCCTTCGCCACACCGAAGTCGACGACGCGAGGGACGCCGTCGATGCCCACGAGGACGTTCTGGGGCGACACGTCGCGATGCACGAGGTTGAGTGGCTCGCCGTGCTCGTTGCGCGCCTCGTGCGCGGCGTGGAGCCCGTGGAGAAAGCCCGCCACGATCGCCGCGGCAATTCGCGGAGGGACGCGCTCCTTGCGCTCCGCCACGCCACGCATGAGCCGCGCGAGCGACTCACCATGGACGTACTCCATGACGAGAAAAAGCTCGCTGTCGCGCGCGACCACGTCGAGGGTGGACACGACGTTGGGATGGTGGATGCGGGCTGCGAGGCGCGCCTCGTCGATGAACATCGAGACGAACTCGGGATCCTCGGCGAGATGCGCGTGCAATCGCTTGATGGCGACGGTGCGGCTGAACCCCGCTTGCCCGAGCAGGCGTCCGAGGTGCACGGTTGCCATACCGCCACCAGCGATCCGGTCACACAGCGCATAACGGCCGACGACGCGCCTGTCGTTCGAAGCCTCGGGCATCACTCGATTAAAATAGCGAGATACCGGGCGCGCGTCGATGTGGGGAATCGAGCGCGCTCTCTCGGGCAAGTGCGCCGCGCTGCGGCAAGCCGCGACTCGACACGAGGGACTGGCAACTCTGTCGATCAGTCAATTGCGCGATTTAACCGACCCTCAGAAAATCATTTCGGCGTTCAGGTCGAGTACGCCGACCCACTGCGTGTACCGTCCGCCGCCGTCCTGCTGCTGCGTCGGGACCGGCGCGTCCGCCAGCGTGCTTTTCCCCGTGTTGTCCCGGTCGAGGAACTGAAGGTGAGTGTAGGAAGCGGCGAGATACAACCAGTGGACGACGCGCATGCGCGCACCGAGCGCAATCTCGAAGTTGTCCGCGTCGGCCAGGCCCGGTTCGAGCGTCGAGTCGGGCGCCGCCCCCGTCTCGAAGCCGGTTCCAGCGAAGAGCTCCAGCTGCGGGCGGAGCCAGTAGCTCGCGCCTGCATGGATGCCGTACGTATCGTTCCAGTCGCGCCGGTAGTTCGCGACCACCCCGCCGCTCGCGTCCGACCCGTCCGCGTACGTGGAGCACGCGTACCCCTGGATGGCCACGCACTGCGTCTTGTTCACGCTCCAGCGCGTGTACTGGCCGAAGAGGCGAAGCTCCAGATCGTCGGCCGCCTTCAGCCGGGCGCCGGCGCGGACGACGTCCGGCAGGGCCGTGTTGAAGCTGACCTTGTAGTTGTAGTTGACCGAGGGAGAGGTAATGCCGAGCGTACCGTCGAGGTGCAGCGGTCCGACGCCGGGCTGCGACTGGTACGACGCGCCCACCCAGAGGCGGTCGGGGACCGCCTCGAGCATGGCGCCGACGCCGAAGCTGCCGGTCGTCCCGCTCACGTCGAGGTTCGCGCGTCCCTCGCGCGCCGTGTCCGGCTGCCCCTGACCGGTGGGGTTCTTCGCCTGCGTGAACGAGACCGACGACAGGACGAGGTTGCCGGAAGCGCCGATGCTGAGAGGGCCCAGCCGGTACGCCGCGCCCACCGCCGTGTAAATGAAGGTGAGCGCGCCGTCGATCACGTGCCACCGCTGCACGCCGGCGGAGGCGAGGGGGTACATCGTCGAATTGACGAACTTCTGGTTCTGGTCCCAGCTCTCGCGCCCGCCGAACGGGACGAACAGCCCGGCGCCGAAGGCAAACTGGCCGAGCCGGGTCGTCACGCCGAGGGCCGGCCCGCCGAACACGTTGAGGAGGTGCGCCGTCCCTGCATTGGCTCCCTGCCCTCCCGGCGGATCCGGCGGGTCGCTGGGGGCCAGCTGGTGCGTCCAGCTCATGTTCCGCACGGCGAGGTTCCCGTCGAGGAAGATGTGCGTCCCCTCGCTGAAGCCGACGCCGGCCGGATTGTAGTAGAGCGCGGTCGGGTTCGTCGTCACGACCGAGCCGTGCTCCCCCCCGAAGTGCGCGGTGTCGAAACCGGAAGCGCGCGCGTCGCGATGAGCGCCGAGGAACACCCCGATCGCGGCGGTTATCGCGGCGCCGGCGGCGGGAACTCTGGCGAAGCTCACGGCACCGCGGTGAGAACGTCGGCGCAGGCGGCGGTATCCGGGAGCGTCTTGGCGACGAAGGTCGCCATGCCGGGCGCGTACACGGTGCGGTTCTGGTCGATGAAGTCCGCCTGCGTGTTCGCGGCGCCGGTCGTGCAGGCCGACATGCCTTTGACGTGGCACCCGACGACATGGTTGTCGAACTTCGTCACCATCGCCGTCCCCGCAATATCGGTGCACGACTTCCAGCTTCCGCTGAGCGACACCTCGTTACGCGTCGCGAGGTAGACTTTGTCGGCGCTAGGCGCGGACCCGATGAGCCCGATCGCGGTCGGCGGGAGGACATAGCCGTTGCCGTCGAGGGGCGACGCCGTGATGCCCGGGTTCATGTCGCCGTCGTCGTCCGTGAAGGTCGTCCCCATCGGAAAGCTCCACGACGAGCTGGGCCACGCGTAGCTCGTCGGATCGGTGCCCGAAGGCAGCGCGAGCCCGATGAGAGCCATCGTCGGATCGATCGTGATCATGTCCCCCGGATTCCACCCCGTCAGCGAGCCGGTCGAGGCGTACGTGGGCATCGTGGGCTGCGTCCACACGCTCGCGGGGATCGCGATCTGGACCTTGCTCCCCCCCGCCGCGATCGATCCGAGCCCGTTCAGCGTCAGATCGGGCAATGACACGCCGCACGTGAGGCTCTTTCCGGTGAACTTGTTGCCGTTCGCCGTGAACTTCGCGAGCAGCCACATGTGGACAGTCCCCGACCCGTTGTTGCCCGCGGTCGTCGACGGCCACGTCACCTGCAGCGTGATGTTCGCCGCGACGGTGAGGGTGGACGCGCTCTGGCACATGCCCGAACCGCTGCTCGATCCGGTCGAACCACTGGAGCTGCCCGAGCTCGACGAGCCCGCCCCGCTGGAACTGGTCGAACCCCCGGAGCTCGTCGATCCGCTCGAACCTCCGGAGCTGCTCGACCCGCTGCCGCCGCTCGATCCTCCCGAGCTGGTAGAGCCCGAGCTCGTCGAACCCGAGCTCGTGGAGCCGGAGCTGCCTCCGCCATCCGGCCCCCCACCGACCTGCGAGTCGCTGGACCCGCAGCCCGCGACGAGCGCGCTCGCGAGCGTGACGGCAGACCATCCGCATACACCACCGAAACGGGGCACCCGACGGCTCATGACGACTTCCTCCGGTTGGACACAAGGGACGCGACGACGAACCAGGCGAACGACCGGTTCCTTACCATCCGGTAAGGGATAGTTCAAGCGTATCTCGTCTCATCTCGTCTCATGAATCCGCGTGACGCACCGAGACGCGCCGAAACGAAACGCGCGCGTTTGGCGTCGTGACTTACCAGGTGGTAAACGCATCTCCGGATGCCTGCCGTGCGATCCGCCGACACCGACGTACGCTCCGAGACCCTCGTTGCGGCGACGCGACTCTTCGCGGCCCGCGGCTTCGAGGGGACGACCCTCCAGGACATCGCCGACGCGGTCGGCGTGACCAAGCCGGCGGTTCTCCACTATTTCCCGTCCAAGGAGCGGATGCGAGAAGCCGTGCTCGACGGCATCCTCGAGCACTGGAACCGGACGCTCCCCCGGCTCCTCGTCGCTGCGAGCGCAAGCCGCGACCGCTTCAACTCCGTCTTCGGAGAGCTCGTTCGCTTCTTCTCCGCCGATCCGGACCGCGCCCGCCTCCTCCTCCGCGAGGCGCTCGATCGGCCCGCCGAGCTCCGAAAGCTCCTTCGAGGGTCGATGCGCCCCTGGCTGGCCGCCGTGGCGCAGTACGTCCGCGCAGGCCGAGACGGCGGCCGGCACCACGCCGACGTGGACGACGAAGCGTACGTCCTGCACATGGCCCAGCTCGTGGTCATCGCGAGCGCCTGCGCCTCGGTCACCTCCGCCGTGCTCCCGACGGCGGCCGTCGATCGCTATGAGCGCGAGCTGGCGCGCATCGCCCGCTCTAGCCTCTTCTCTCCAGCCGCTCTGGCCGCGGCAAACGGGCTCCACAAGCGCAAGCGAGCATCGCGCATGTCTCGGCGCTAGTCTCGGCGCCCGTGACGGAACAAGAAGCCCTCCCGCTCGCCACGCGCCTATGGTTCGCGTGGCTGTGTCTCCTTCGAGTCCTGTTCGATCCCGCATTTGCCGCTCGTGCCTGGCACGTGCGTCAGGCGACCGCCCTACCTCCCGCCGCGCCCACGCCGGACGGCACGCCTCCGCCTTCCCCGGAGCGTGGTCGAGACTCGAAGGCGCTCGCGCCGAAACCGGCCGAACGGGCGCCGGGAACCGGCGACGGCGCCCTCCAGCTCTTGTCGCTCCTGCAACGCGAGGGACGGCTCGTCGATTTCCTGCAGCAGGACATCGCGTCCTTCCGGGACGCGGACGTGGGCGCGGCCGCGCGCGTCGTGCACGAAGGGTGTCGCAAGGCGCTGCGCGCCCACGCCGAGATCGCGCCGGTGCGCGCCGAGGACGAGGGCGCACGCGTGCAACTCGCGGCGGGGTTCGACGCGAACTCGGTGAAGCTCGTGGGGGACGTGCGCGGCGAGCCCCCCTACGCAGGCGTGCTCCGGCACCGCGGTTGGCGCGCGAACAGGCTGGAGCTGCCGCAGGTCGTCGGCGCCTTCGACGCCCACATCCTCGCGCCCGCGGAGGTCGAGCTGGGATGAGCCGATTTGCCATCGGGATCGACCTGGGCACGACGCACTGCGCGCTCGCCGCAGCGTCGCTCGAGGGAGACCATCGGCCGGAGGTCCTCGGCGTGCCCCAGCTCGTCGCGCGCGGACAGCTGGAGGCGCGACCGCTCCTCCCGTCCTTCTTGTACTTCGCCCACGACAGCGAGGGAGCCCAGGCGCTCCCCTGGGATCCCGAGCGACGCATCGCCGTCGGCGCGTACGCGCGCGCCCGCGGCGTCGACGCGCCCGCCCGCGTGATCGCCAGCGCCAAGAGCTGGCTCTCGCACCCGACGGTCGATCGCCGCGCGGGGATCTTGCCGCTCGGCGCGCCCGAGGACATCGAGAAGATCTCGCCCGTCGAGGCGTCCTGGCGATACCTCGAACACATGGCGGAGGCCTTCGACTCGCTCC
Organism: uncultured Myxococcales bacterium; assembly: GCA_937998045.1. Classification (GTDB taxonomy): domain Bacteria; phylum Myxococcota_A; class Polyangia; order Polyangiales; family Polyangiaceae; genus Palsa-1150. Next base: position 10,123 of record CALKVG010000083.1, on the reverse strand, counting down.
ACGGCGGAGGCGACGCCGCCCTCGCCCGGCAGGACGTGGTCGTCACCGTGCCGGCGTCCTTCGACGCCGCCGCCCGCGAGCTGACCGTCGAGGCGGCGGTCGCCGCCGGCATCGAGAAGCTCACGCTCCTCGAAGAGCCGCAGGCGGCCCTCTACGCGTGGGTGCTCGCCATGGGCGACGCGTGGCGCAAGCAGGTGCGGCCCGGCGACGTGGTGCTCGTCGTCGACGTGGGGGGTGGCACGACGGACTTCAGCGCGATCCATGCGGTCGAAAAGGACGGCGCGCTCGAGCTCGTTCGCGTCGCGGTGGGAGACCACATCCTCCTCGGCGGCGACAACATGGACCTCGCCCTGGCGCACGCGGTGGGCCGCAAGCTCGAGGCCGAGGGCAAGGTGCTCGACCGGTTGCAGCAGGCGAGCCTCGTCCACGCATGCCGCGCGGCGAAGGAGCGCTTGCTCGGAGACGCGACGATCGACTCCGTGCCGATCGCGGTGGCCGCCCGCGGCTCGGCCCTCCTGGGCGCGACCGCGCGCACCGAGCTCACTCGCGACGAGGCGTTGCGCACGATCGTCGAGGGCTTCTTCCCGGTCGTCCGCTCCGACGCGCGTCCGACGACCCGTGCGCGGACCGGCCTGACGCAGCTCGGCCTCCCGTACGCGTCCGATCCGGCCGTCACGAGGCACCTGGCCACGTTCCTGGCGCGTCAGGCCGCAGCCCTCGGCGCGCCTCCGGAGGGAACCCGGCGATCGCTTCTTCACCCGACCGCCGTCCTCTTCAACGGCGGCGTCATGAAGGCGGAGCCTCTCCGCGCGCGCCTCGTCGAGACACTCAACGGCTGGCTCGCCGCCGACGGGGCGCAGCCGGCTCGTGTCCTGGAAGGGGCGGACCTGGACTTCGCGGTCGCGCGCGGCGCCTGCGCGTACGCGCTCGTCAGGCGCGGGCGCGGGCTGCGGATCCGAGGGGGGACCGCGCGCGCGTACTACGTCGGAATCGAGAGCGCGGTGCCGGCCGTGCCGGGACTCGAGCCTCCGGTGAGCGCGATGTGCGTGGCGCCGTTCGGCATGGAGGAAGGGACCGAGGCGTCGCTCCCGCCCCACGAGCTGGGCGTCGTGGTGGGCGAGCCGGTTCGATTCCGCTTCTTCGGGTCCAGCGTACGCCGCGACGATCCGGCGGGCACCCTCCTCGAACAGTGGAACTCCGACGAGCTCGACGAGCTTCCGCCGATCGAAGTGACGCTCCCCGCGGACGGTCGCCGCGAGGGAGACGTCGTGCCGGTCCGTCTTCGATCGCAGGTCACCGAGGTGGGCACCCTCCTGCTCGAGGCCGAACCATTGCGGCCGCTGAAAGTCGACGAGCGCTGGCGCGTCGAGCTGAGCGTCCGCGGCGAGAGCTGACCGGATGGCGCGATTCGCCGTCGGCATCGACCTCGGCACGACGCACACGGTAATCGCGTCCGCGGAGATCGACGCGGCGCCGGACGCGACCGGTGGGCCGAGGCCGCGAGCGCTCGTCGACGTCCGCGTCTTCGACGTCCCGCAGCTCGTCGCGTCTGGCCAGGTCGAAGCGCGCTCGCTCTTCCCCTCGATGCTGTACGCGGGGCTCGACAGCGAACGCATCGAGGACCCTTTCGGAGACGCGCCGTGGGTCCTGGGCGAGCTCGCGCGCCGCCGGGGCGTGGAGGTGCCGGGACGGCTCATCGCCTCGAGCAAGAGCTGGCTCGTCCACGCGGGCGTCGACCGGACGGCCGCGGTCCTGCCGTGGGCCGCGGCTGAAGACACGCCGCGGCTGTCGCCGGTCGATGCGGCCGCTCGTTTGCTCGGGCACGTCCGCGGCGCCTGGGACGCCGCTCACGCCGATGCGCCCCTCGGCGAACAAGACGTCGTCCTCACCGTCCCGGCGTCGTTCGACGAAGTCGCCCGCGAGCTCACGCTGCGCGCCGCCCATCGCGCGGGCCTCGCGCCGAAGCTGCTCGAGGAGCCGCAGGCCGCATTCTACGACTGGATGGCCAGGGCCGGTCGGGAGGGACTGACGCGCCTTCTCGCCGAGACGCGCGGCCAGGCGCTCGTTCTGGTCGTCGACGTCGGCGGCGGCACCACCGACCTGTCCCTCGTACGCGTTTCGTCGGCCGACGCGGTGTCGCGAGTCGCCGTCGGGCCGCACCTCCTGCTCGGAGGCGACAACATGGACCTGGCGCTCGCGCACGGCGTCGAGCCGCGCCTGGTCGATCCCGGCGAGAAGCTCGACCCCGGGCGCTTCGCGCAGCTCGTCTCCGGGTGCCGCCTGGCGAAGGAGAACCTCCTCGGTCGCGCCCCTGCCCTCGAGATGCCCGTCACGATCCTCGGCGCCGGCGCCAGGCTGGTCGGCGGCGCCCGGACCGCGCGTGTGACGCGCGAGGAGGTGGAGCGGATCGTGCTCGACGGCTTCTTCCCGGAGGTCTCCGCCGACGCTCGACCGCAGCGCAACCGCAGCGCCCTCGTGGCGTTCGGCCTCCCTTACGAGCGCGACGTCGCCATCACCCGGCACCTTGCGATCTTCCTCTCTCGCCACCTGCCCTCGGGCGAGATGCCCAATGCCTTGCTCCTCAACGGCGGCGTGTTCCGCGCCGAGCGCATCGCCGAACGCGTCGTCGATCTGCTGGAGCGCTGGAGGCGCGAGCGCGACCCCGATGCGTCCGGGGGCGGAGCGCCCCTCGTGCGTCTGCCCGACGCGGACCCGGACCTGGCGGTCGCGCGCGGGGCGGTCGCCTACGCCCTCGCTCGCCTGGGCCAAGGCGTCCGCATCGGCGGTGGAACGGCACGGAGCTACTTCGTCGGCGTCGCCGACGCCGACGCCGAGGGCGAGCGGCGCGCGGTCTGCGTCGTGCCCCGCGGCGCGGAAGAGGGCGTCGCGTACGCGACGCACGGGCGCAGCTTTGCGCTCGCGGTGGGCCGCCCCGTGCGATTCGACCTGCTCGCGAGCGACGAGGTCGACGCCCACGCGGGGGACGTCGTCACGGCGGACGAGGAACGGTTCGTGCGCCTCCCGCCGGTCGCGACGACCCTCGACGCCGCGGGCGACGGCGAGATCCACGTCGCGCTCGAGGGCGAGCTCACGCCCGTCGGGACCCTCGACCTCGCGTGCGCGGAGATGGGCGGCGCCGAGCGCCGCTTCCGCCTCGCGTTCCAGCTTCGCGAGAGCTCCGTCCCCGAGCCTCCGGCGCCGCCCTCTCGCTCCTCCTCGGTCCCCGCGCCGGCCGGTCGCCTGGATTCCGCCGTCGATCTGCTCGACCGCGCTTTCGGCAGACCCCGCGTCGACGCGACCGGCCGCGAGGCAAAGGACCTCCTGCGCGAGCTCGAACGCGTCCTCGGCGAACGGGCGCAATGGACGACGGAGACGAACCGCGCGCTGTTCGACGCGCTCCTCCCGTCGGCGCGGGCGCGCCGACGCTCTGCGGATCACGAGCGCCTCTTCTGGCTGCTCGCGGGGTGGTGCGTGCGCCCCGGCTTCGGAGAGGCTCGCGACGTCCAGCGCGTCGGCGCGCTGGCTCCTCTCTTCGACGAGCGCCTCGCGTTCCCTGCCGAGGCCCGCGGCTGGCAGCAGTTCTGGATCGCATGGCGGCGCGCAGCCGGAGGACTGAACGAGCCCACGCAGACCCGCATCCGCGACTTCGTGGATCCGTACGTCGCACCTCCCGACGCCGGACTGAAGAAACCCAAGAAGCCTGCGTTGTCGCTCGAGGACGCGCTCGACATGGCGTCCTCGCTCGAGCGCGTCGACCCCCGGCGCCGCTCCGCGCTCGGCGGCTGGTTGCTCGAGCGCACGTGGACGGAGCGCGATCCGCGCCTCTGGGCGTCGATCGGACGCCTGGGCGCGCGCGTGCCCGCGTACGCCAGCGTGCACCACGTCGTCGGGCGCGAGATCGCCGGACGATGGCTCGAACACTTGCTGCGCGAGAAGTGGGAGACCACTCCGGCGTCGTCGAGCGGACGGCGCTCATCGATCCTACCGCTGCAGACGGCGGCGCGCGCGGCCGTGCAGCTCGCGCGGTTCACCGGCGACCGCGCCCGCGACGTGAGCGATCGCCTCCGCACCGAGGTCGCCGAACGCCTCCGCTCCGCCGGCGCTCCTGACGAGCAGGTGCGGCCGGTGCTCGAGGTCGTCGCGATCGACGAGGGCGACCGCGCTGCTTTCTTCGGGGACGCCCTTCCTCTGGGTTTGCGATTGGTCGAGTGAGCGTCCGGAGGGTCCAAAGGCGAAGGGTCACCAGTTCTTTTCCGGAAGCAGGAGGCGATTGGTCAAGAAGAAGCCCCGGGTCGTCGTCGTGTCTTGTCCGGCGATGGTCTCGACGATCGAGCCGTACTGCAGATAAAGGCGCCCCGTCGGGCCGTCGAGACCGGTGACGTCCAGCCCGACGATGTGCGCCAGGTTGAGCGAGATCTCGTCGTGCCGAGGCGCGGTGGTCGTCGGAAACGAATGGCAGCCGCCGTCAGCCGTCGCGATCGGAGGCGCCGTCGCGCGGCCGCAGAGCCCAGCGGAGCGCCGGCGGGGTGACCAGCGTCGTGGCGACGACCACGAGGATGAGCGCCGAATACACGGACGCGTCGAGCAGCGGCTTTCCCGCGAGGCGGGTGGACAGCCCCAGGTTGGCGTAGATCAGCGTGACCTCTCCGCGAGGTATCATCCCGACAGCGACCGCACCGCGCGCCATCCCCGGCGCGCCCAGCGCGCACGAGAGCTTCCCGAGGACGGCCGCAGCCAGGAGGCACGCCGCGACCGAGAGGGCGCCCGGCTCGGCGAGCGACGACAAGTTCGCGCGCATCCCCATGAGAACGAAGAACACGGGGACGAGAAACGACGAAACCGGCTCGACGAGCTCGGGTAGCGCTCGCTCGCCGCGCGCGACGAAGCCCGCCGAGTGCGCCTCCTCCAGGATGAGACCCGCGGTGAAGGCCCCCACGATCGGCGCCAGACCGAGGACGTCCGCCGCCCACGACAGGAAGAAACAGAAGACCAGTCCCGCGGCGACTTGCACCCCCGCGGTGCGAAGCCGGGTCGCGGCGCGGAAGGACCACGACGCGAGCGGAATTCCTGCGGCGAACGCCGCGGCGAAGAAGGCGACGGCCTTGAGGAGGATCCAGCCGACGGTCGGCAAGGAGATCCCACCGGGTCCCCCGGCGGTCGCGTGGACCCACGCGGTGACCGCAGCGAGGATGATCAAGCCGAAGACGTCGTCGATCACGGCGGCGCCGAGGATGACGCGCGCCTCCCGCGTCCCGGTCTTCGAAAGATCCCAGAGCACCCGCGCGGTGATTCCGATACTGGTCGCCGCGAGCGCTGCGCCCACGAACGCGTGCCCCTGGGGGCCGTCTTGCGGGCGCAGCCACGCGGCCGCGAGCCACCCGAAGGTCAGGCTGAACGCGGTCCCCAGAGTGGCGACCGCGCCGGACCTTCCGCGAACCCTGAGGACATCGCGCACGGTCAGGGCGAGTCCGACCTCGAAGAGGAGTACCAGGCTTCCGAGCTGCGCGACGACGTCGACGGAGGGGTCGTCGCGCAACCAGGCGAGCCCGCGCAGACCGGGCAGGTTGCCCAGCAGCACCCCCGCCAGCAGCTCTCCGAGCACCGCGAGTTGACCGAAGCGCACGGCCAGATGGCCGCCGACCTTGGCCGCAACCAGCAGGATGGCGAGACCGAGCGCGAGCCAGGCGGCTTGATGCGAAGTGGTCACTCTCCCCCGCGTTCGAGCGCTCCCCGTCGGGGTGGAACGCCGAGGATACGAGGGCACGCGAGCGCGCGATAGCGACGATACTCTCGCGCAAATCGATCGAGCTCGAGGCCCGGGCCCACGGCCGCCGCCGCCATCTTGCAATAGGCCATACGAAAGATCGCGTAGGCGCGAAGGAACGCTCCGATCCGGGGACGTGGGTCGTCCCCGGACGCGCGGCGATAGCGCGCGAGAAACCAGTCGCGCGCGTTGCGGTCGAGCCCCCACTCCACGATGGCTCCGGCGAGGTCCCAGGCGATGTCGGTCCGTCCAGGGAAGACGTGGTCGTCGCCGTGCGCGACGGCGTCGACCTTGAGCAGCGACCCCGGAGTCGACTCGACCCATTCGTGTGGTTGCATCCGTGCGTCGGGGAGCACAGCACGCTCGACGGCGGGGATCCACGCCGACGGAAGATCCGCGCCGAACTCCTCCAGGACGTTCGTGCGCAGCATGGCGACCAGCTCGCCGTCGTCGGTGGCGGATGCCGGGAAGAGCCGCCCGCGCGCGGCGCAGTACCGGGCCATCGCGTCGAGCACGGTCTCGGAGCATCGCCCTGCGTCGAGAGGTCGCCCGGCAAACGGGTACGAGACGAAGCCGTCGCCCTCGTCGAGCGCCTGCGGTCCCCAGCCGTCCTCGAAGAGAGCGACCGCGCGCGCCAGAGCCGCGGCCCCGTACCACGCCAGCCCCTCGAACTTGAGGATACGCGCTCGATCCCGGCTCAGGAACTTCAGGCGCTCGAGCTGCGTCCACGAGGCCGGCCAGCGCGACTCCGGCTGCCCACAGACCATCCGGCGCCATCCGTCGCCGACCAGGTATTCGCCGGCGGTGCTCGGCACGCAGGCGGTCGAGAGCGGAGCCAGGCTACGGAACTCGGTCCACCGTGCACGGGCATCGGCGGCGATGAGCGTCGCCGGGTCCACCGCGCGGCTGCAGAGAAAGAGGATACGCGTCGAGGGAACGCCGCACGCAACGAGGGCCTCGCCCACCGCAAGGAACGACGAGCCGCTCAGCCCGGGCCCCTCGTCGACGACCAGAAAGGTCGACCCCCCGTCGTTCGCGCGCTGCACGCGGGCTCGCGATGCACGGTCCAGCGCCAGCGTTCGCGCGTACGGATGCCCTGCAGGCCTCACGGTCATGCGCTGCACGAGCACCCCCTGCGCGCGCAGCTTGCCCGCGACGACCGCGCTCAGCGTCGCCCCGATGGACCGGATCCCGACGGCCATCGCCCGAGTCTCCGAGTGCAGGGCGCGCGCGGCGAGATCCGCGAACGACGTCGGATGGAGAGCGTAGTAGGCGAACCCCTCGTGCGGCGACACGCGGACGAGCTCCGGGATTGCGGTCGCGCCAAAGTACGACTCGACGTCGGCCGGCAACGTCGCGCGCGGGGAACGATCGATCAGCTCTTCCGCCAGCGCATCCGTGATGCGAGCCGCGCGACGGACGGCGGCCCGTAGCTCCGGTGAACGCTCCGCCGCGTCCGCGAAGGCCGCCTCCACTTGGCCGGCCCGGACGAGCGCGTCGAGGACGCGCTGTCTTCGCGAAAATGTGCCCTGGGCCGTGGCGGCGAGGCGCGCCAGCTCGAGGGCGAGGGCCTGCACCATGTCGCGGCCGCGCTCGACGCGGTGGGCATCCCGGAACACGTACATACGCGAGCCCGCACCGGCCTTACCCATGCGGCCAACGCGAAGCACTTCGAATGCCCGGTTTCTGCTCGCGATCGATCTCGACGGAACGCTCCTTCGCGACGATGGCCGCGTGGCGCCCGAAGACGCTCGCGCGCTGTTCGCGGCCCGCGATCGCGGCGTCGCCGTGACGATCGCCACCGGTCGACTCGCGTCAAGCGCGCTGCCGTGCGCCTGGAGTCTCTCGCGGTCGACGCGCCGCTCATCTGCGCCGAAGGCGGCGCTCTCGCTTGCGTGCGCACGGGGGCTCCGCTCGAGATCCGTCCCCTCGCCGAAACGACCGCGCGGCGAGTCCTCCGCACGCTGGCCGCGCGCGGTCTGGACCCGTTCCTGATGCACCACGACGTCATCCATTGCGCTGAAACGGCTCTGCCGCGTCGAGCGCACGTCGCGGGCTGGTCGCGCTCGCTGCAGATCGAGCCCGAGCCGCTCGGGACACCTACGTCCGCTCACCACCGTCCACCAAAAGGGCCCGCGGCAGCCTTTCGGCCTCGAGGATCCACGGGTGGCGCCGTTCGAAATGGGTATGCCGGGCCGACGCTGGAGAGCTGCGCGCGAGACCGTCGGAGGCAGGGGGTTCGCTGGACTCCGGCGGAGGCACGCGCTCGCGCTGGCCGCGATCGCGGCGCTCTGCGCGGCCCCGCGATACGCGAGCGCCGCCGCCGACCCGGCGAGCGGGCCGCCCGGCGCCGACGCGCGGCCGGTCCCGTCGGCGGACCGCAACGCGCACCGCACGTTCGGTTTCTCGATGGACCTCGGCGTACCGGATGGCGCGGCGCTCGCTTTCGTCGTGCGCCCGCTCGTCGACTGGGTCCGCCTGAGCGCTGCGGTCACGTACAACGGCGCCGCGCCGGGAGCCCGCGCGGGCCTGACGATCGACCCGGTCCCGTTCTCATTCTCCCCGACGCTCACCGCCGAAGCCGGGCACACCTGGAACGGCCCCATCCCCGGCTTCCAGGGATCCACCATCGGGTACGACTACGCCAACTTCCACTTCGGGATCGAGGTGGGCCGGCGCGAGACGATCCGCTTTTTCCTCCGCGGCGGCGTCTCCTGGCTGGACTTCCACACCGCCGGCTTCCAGGCCGGAGGCGGCAGCGCCTCGTCCCTCCAGAATCCGGGCTTCGCCGGCTGGGTGGCGCCCTCGGCGAAACTCGGTTTCGCCCAGTTCTTCTGATCGCGAAAGGCCGACCATGAAACTCATCGCAGCGCTCGCAACGATCCCCCTAGTCGGATGCCTCCAGGGCCAGGAGTCGTTCGACGTCACGAGCACCGACGCCGTCACGTTCCCCGGCCTCCCGGCGGCCGCCGCCCAAGCCATACCGAGCGGACAGTCGACCGACTCTCACCTCCTCGTCGACGTGCACGAGAACATCGCGGCACTCCGCCAGCAGGGCGTTCTCAGCGCCGCGTTCTCGCAGAACTCGCTGACGGGCGACGGGCTCGCGCAGGTGGGGCACGTCCGTGCGACCATCGCCAGCGCCGACGGCGCGATGCCGGTCGCTCTTCTCTCGGACACGGACGTGCCGGCCGCGAGCAACGAAGTTCAGCTCCCCCTCTCGATCCCCGGCGATCAGCTCCTGCAGTACCTGGGCGAAGGAAAGGTCGATATCCACTTCTTCCTCGTCGGGAACATCTCCGCAGACTCCGTGAAGCTGACGCACACGCTCACCTTACACATGACGGTCGCGGTGAACGAGCCCATTACCAGACTCTGATCGGGAGGCTCGAGGAGGCGAGACGGGGGAGGGTCGCCCGGACAGGTGACCCTCTCCCGTCGGGGGGGCGCGATCGCGGTATGCTCCGCTACGGGCCACATGGCAGGGCCGAAGAGCAGGAGCGGGCGCCCCTGGGGCGCACCGCGAGATCACCAGCGAAACCGAAGCTCGACGACGCCGTCGCTCGCCATCCCCGTGCCCGACGAAGACAAGACCATCGTCGCGCCGACCCCGATCCCGCGCGAAGGCCACCTCCCCTCCCTCCCGAGCACGCCGCCCCACCTCTCGGGCGTGATGTACGCGACCGCCCGCCGCTTCGCCCTCGAGGCCCAGGGCGGCGCGCCCCCGAGAACCGCGCTCCCGGTCGCGACCGTCGTCCTCGTGTGCACGGCGCTCGAGGCCTTCGTGAACGAAGAGATCGAGCTCGACGCGGCTTCGGACGCCATGACGGCGGCTTCGGGCGGCATGGCGCCGGCGCCAGCGGGCCGATTGCGGGCGAAGGTCGAAGAGAAGAACTTGCCTCTTCGCCAGACCTGGCGAAAGTACCTGTGGCTCCACGGCAAGCTATTCGACGAGAAGAAGGAGCCCTACCTCGCGTTCGACCGCCTCGTCGAGCTGCGGAATCTCGTAGTGCAGCGGTCCGCGCGCGCGTACTCGTCGACGGGATTCCCGAAGGAGGCGCAGGCGGTCAGGGGCCGATTCGAATTCACGCCGCCGCAGCGCGCCGCCGGCGATCCATGGGAGCAGCAGGTCCTCAACGTTCACTGCGCGCGGTGGGCGTGCAACACCACCGTGGCCATCCGCGCCGAGCACTTCCGGCGACTCGGTCGTCCCGACCCCGGCGGATGGGAGCCGATTGGTGACACGTAGGCGAGCGTCGCGTCGTGCGGGAGGAGCGGATCGCGACGGATCGTCGGGCGGGGGCCCGAGTGAATCTGTCTCTTATACACATCTGACGCTGCCGACGATCTTACGCGTGT
>CALKVG010000082.1 GCA_937998045.1 uncultured Myxococcales bacterium | reverse complement strand
CACGCGTAAGATCGTCGGCAGCGTCAGATGTGTATAAGAGACAGGTGATCGAGCATCGTGCAAACGAGGTTCGCGGGTGGAACGTCACTTTCCCGCCGACGTATGTGCACACCGATCAATGGGAGCCAGTTTGCGTGGCTCCCTGCTCCGTGCCCCTCGATCCGAACGGCGTTTACCGCGTGGGGGGAGGCGGCGTCGCCCCTTCGGGCCCCTTCGTCCTGCCGCACGTTGCGCCCCTGCGCTTGCACGTGCGCGCTGGGTCGGGCTTCTGGCATGACGCGGGCGTCGACACCTTCGTCGCGGGGCTGGCCACGGCGATCGCCGGGGGCGTCGTGTGGGGGAGCGCGCCGTCGCAAATGGACGCACACTCGACGGCGGTTGCGGGGGCAGCGATCGCGGGGGCAGGGCTCGCCCTCCTGGCCATCGGCGCGGTGGTGTGGCTCACGTCGGGCTCGGTCGTCACGACGGACGACGGGCGCGCCCTCTAGCGGCGTGCCGCCGTACTGGGCGAACGTCAACCGGGGGCCGCAGGCCGACGCGCGCTCGGGGCTTTCCGTCGAGCGAGCGACGCGGTATGAACCGGGTGCGTTTCCTCTCGGGGGGAGCTCCCTGATGCGAAGGATCACGCCGCTTCTGGTTCTGGTACTCGCGTGCGCGGCGGGATGCCAGCAGGTGCTCGGTCTCGACGACTACAAGCCGGAAGGGGAAGGGGCAGGCGATGACGCTACCCTGCTGCCGAGCCCGGAAGGCGCCGCGGACACGGCGCCCGTCGATCGCACGACCGGGGGAGACGCTCCGGGCGGGGACGCGACGACGGGTCTCGATGACGCCTCATGGGACTCCGTCGCGCCCGACGGCTCCGATGCTGCGGTCGTCTCGGGTTCGGACGCCGGCGAATCGGGCGAGGAAGATGCGTTCCCAAGCCCCGACTCTGCGGACGGGAGCTCGCCGGACGGGGTGGACTCCGCCGAGGCAGAAGCCGAGGCCGCTGCCTCCGACGCGCCGGGGGCGGCCGACGACAGCGCGCCATCGTCCGGCTGCCCGCAGGAGACGCCGCCGGGCGTCACGCGGTGCTGCGCTCACGTGCCCTGCGTCGCCCGTTCCGGCAACGCCTGCAATTGTGGCGCGTGCATGCAACAGGGCTGTTCGAGCGTGTGCTGCTTTGGCTCGCAAGGGAACGCGAGTTGCGTACCGACGCCCGCGGACTGCAGGTGAGCATGTGCCGTGGACCGGACCCGGTCCGGATGGACCGGCCGGTCCATCCGAGGCGGGACGACGCTCGCTCGAATCTGCTCTACCCTTGGGGCCGGCGCTCACGCATGCAACCCACCTCCCGCAGCCCCGTCGCGGTCGGCGACGTCGTCGCCGGCAAGTTCCAGGTGGAGCGAGTCATCGGGCAGGGCGGCATGGGCGTCGTCGTCGCGGCGACGCACTTGCAGCTCGATCAGCGCGTGGCGCTGAAGTTCCTCCTGCCCGAGGTTCTGGCGCATCCGGACATCGTGCAGCGCTTCCTGCGCGAGGCGCGCGCCTCGGTGCGCATCCACAGCGAGCACGTGGCGCGCGTCCTCGACGTGGGGACGCTCGAGTCGGGCGTCCCGTTCATGGTGATGGAGTTCCTCGAGGGCGAGGACCTCGAGCAGGTGCTGACGCGCGGACCGCTGCCCGTGCAGGACGCGGTGGGTTTCGTGCTCGAGGCGTGCGAGGCCGTGGCGGAGGCGCACTCGCTCGGGATGGTGCATCGCGATCTCAAGCCGGCAAACCTGTTCCTCGCGCGGCGGCCCTCGGGCAAGCCGGGGATCAAGGTGCTCGACTTCGGCATCTCGAAGGTCCCCGTGTCCGATCGCGAGCACGCGATCACGAAGACGGCGTCGATCATGGGGTCGCCCGGATACATGTCGCCGGAGCAAATGATGTCCTCGGACAAGGTGGACGTCCGCTCGGACATCTGGTCGCTCGGCGTCGTGCTCTACGAGCTGCTGGGGCGGCGGCTGCCGTTTCCGGGGGCGACGATGCCCGAGTTGGTCGCGGCGATCCTGCAGAAGGCGCCGGAGCCGCTCGGGCAGGTGAGGCCGGACGCGCCGATGGGTCTCGTGGCGGTGGTCGACCGGTGTCTGCAGAAGGACCCGGCGGTGCGCTTCGCGAACGTAGCGGAGCTGGCGCGTGCGCTCGCCCCGTTCGGTCCGCGCCGCGCGGAGCAGTCGGTGGAGCGGATCGAGACGGTGCTCGGCCTCGGGCCCACCTCCGTGCGTGCCGAGCCGCCGGCGGCCACGCCGATCATCGCGCCGGTGGCCCCGCGGGTCGGCGCGCCCGCGGAGAGCGCGACGTTTCTGCCGACGACGTCGCAGGCTGCGCGTCCGTCGGGTCGCCGGTTCGTGCCGGCGGTCGTCGCGGTCTTGGTCGTGGGCGCGGCGTGCGCAGGGGCGCTCGCGCTCCGCATGCGCGAGATCTCCGCAGGCGGGTCGCAAGCGGCGGCGCCGCCATCGGCGGCGACCGCGAGCGTCGTCGCGAGCGTGACGACCGCGACGAGCGCGGCGCTGACGCCCGCGACGGCCGCTCCCGCGGCGACCGCGCCCGACGCGGGAGGAGCGCTCACCAGGGACATGGCTGCGGGGGCCCCGAGCGCGGCGCCGGCAGCTCCCATCGCGCCGGGAAAGTCGCACGCTCCGGTGGGGCCCGCCCGCTCGACCGCGCCGGCGTCGTCCGCCACGCCGGCCTCCGGTCCTTCGTGCCACGTCGTCAGCTACTTCGACGACAACGGCGACAAGCACTTCAAGGAAGAGTGCCACTGACATGCCGTACCGCCGTCTCCTTCCGCGCGTCCTCGTGACGTCGGCGCTGGCCGTCGTCGTGGTGGTCGACGCGCCAGTCGCGCGGGCGGACGACGCGTCGTGCATCGCCGCGAGCGAACGAGGGCTCACGCTCCGCCGTGCCGGCAAACTTCACGAGGCGCTGACGCAGCTCGCGATCTGCGCGGCGCCGAGCTGCCCCGACGAGGTGAAGACCGAGTGCGCCAACCGCATCGCCGACGTGAAATCGGCGATGCCGACGCTCGTCCTCGCGGCGACCGATGGCGCGGGCAACGATCTTCGCGACGTCAAGGTGAGCGTCGACGGCGCGCCGCTGGTGTCCTCGCTCGACGGCCGGCCGGTCGCGATCGATCCGGGTTCGCACACGCTGCGCTTCGAGCAGAGCGGACAGCCGCCGGTCGAGAAGACGCTCGTCGTGCGCGAGGGAGAGAAGGACCGGCGCGAGAGCGTCGTCATCGGGCCGTCGCCAGCGCCCACGCCCGCGCCCACGCCGGCAGCGCCACCCGCCGTTCCCGAAGCTGCGCCGCAGCCGAGCTGGTGGACGACGCAGCGAACGCTCGCGGTCGTCGGCGCCGGGCTCGGCGTCGCCGGCCTCGCGGTGGGCGGCGTGTTCGGAGCGCTCGCGCTCTCGGACAAGAGCCAGGAGCAGAGCAACTGCTCCGCCAGCGCGTGCCCGAACGCGCCGCAGGCGAAGGCCGACTACGACACCGGCAACCAGAACGCGACGGCGTCGACCATCGCCTTCATCGCCGGCGGGGCCTTCCTCGCCGCCGGGGGGGTGCTCTTCTTCACCGCGCACGATCCGGCGGCGACGGCGGCGACGGGCTCGCTCTACCTTGCTCCTTCGACGACCGGTCGCGGTCCGGGGCTCGTGCTCGGCGGGAGCCTCTGAGCCATGCAGCGCGCGCGGGTCCTCGTTCTCGGCGGCGCCGCATCGTGTGTCGCGATGGTCGCGTGCAGCGCCCTCATCGGGCTCGATCCACCGCCCTCGGGCGACGGCGGCGCGACGTCGCAAAGTGACGCGACGCCGAGCGACGCGCAGCGTGGGATCGACGGGCAGTCCGACGCGCAGAACGATTCGCCCGGGCCGGGCGACGACGGCGGGCCGCTCTCCTGCACTCCACTCGACGCGGGCGACGGCGGTCTTTACTTCCCCTTCGCCCAGGTCGCGCGCGACGACGCCGGCGACAGCACCTGGGAGACCTTCGACTCCTCGCTCGTGCCGTCGTACCGCTCGTCGGCGGACTTCGCGGGGGGCACGTTCGACGGGCGCTACGTCTACTACGCCTCGGAGAGCCGCTTCGTCGTGCGCTTCGACACCACCGCGGCGTTCGGCGATCCCAGCGCCTGGTCGGCCGCCAACCTGCCGAACCCCGATGGCGCGTCGCAGTCCTACACGGGTGCCGTGTTCGACGGACGCTATGTCATCCTCGTCCCGGCGCTCGTTGCCGGACAGTCGACCGCGATCGCCACCCGGTTCGACACGGCGCTCGAGAGCGACTTCACTGCGACGAGCTCGGCCGCGTGGCAGCACTTCGATCTCTCCACGCTGTCGGCCGACAGCGGCGCGCCGACGGCGGGCTACGCCGGAGGCGTCTTCGACGGGCGCTACGTGTACTTCGTCCCGCGCAGGGACGGCGCCGGTCCCTTCGGCCGCGTGGCGCGCTTCGACACGGCGGGCTCGCTCGACGCGGCAGTGCTCGACGGGGCCATGCAGGACGCCGGCGCGCAAGCAGGAGACGCCGGCGACGGCGCCGTCGGCGACGGGAGCGCGCCGGCAGACGCGAGCGCGGCGTCGTCGATGGGCTTTGCGAACCCGGCGATGTGGTCGACATTCGACCTCGCCGCACTCAACGCGGCATCTTCGCCGCGGGCGCCGTCTATCTCGCCCCCGAGACGAACGACTTCCTCGACGCCGAGGTGAACGGCGGCACGAACGCGATCGTCGTGCGATACGCCCGGGACGCGGGCTTCACGTCGAGCTCGGCGTGGACGACGTTCGATACAACGCGCATCCACGGTCGCGCGGGCGGGTATCTCGGCGGCGCCTTCGATGGGCGCTACGTCTACTTCGTGCCCAAGGGCAGCGGTCTCGCGATGCGATACGACACGCAGGCGAGCTTCGGGTCGCCCTCTGCATGGAGCACGTACGACACGGCGCGGACGCTGGAGCTCGACGGCAGCGCGCTCCGCTTCTTCGGCGGCGCCTTCGACGGCCGCTTCGTGTACTTCCTCCCGAACGACGCGGGGTCGTCCATCGCCGTGCGCTACGACACGCTCAGCTCCTTCGACGCGCCGTGCGCGTGGTCGACGTTCGACGTCGGCCAGCTCGCCGTTCCCGATGCGGGGAGCGTGTCGCGCTTCATCGGCGCCGTGTTCGACGGACAGTTCGTCTACCTGATCCCGAACGGCCCGGTCGGGACCGCGTTCGTCCGCTTCGCCGCGCGGCCGCCGGGTCCGCTCCCGGGCATCCCTTACTTCCACGGGTCCTTCCTGTGATGCGGCGCTTTGCGATGAAAGCGATCGCCGCGCTGGTCCCCGTGCTGCTCGTCGCCGCCTGCAGCCCCGCGAGCATCCCGCCCCCTTCGGCGCAGGCGTCCGACGCAGGGGCGGACGCCGCGGCCGCCGAAGGGGGCTCCCCCGCGGACGGCGGATCGCCGACGATCGGACAGACGTGCAAGGAGTACGCGTTCGCGCGATGCACGCGCCTGAAGTCGTGTTCGCCGACGACCATCGAGATCGACTACGGCAGCCTGCAAACGTGCGAGCTTTACTACGAGCTCTCCTGCACCAACATCCTCCAGGCGCCGTCCACCGGGGCCTCGGTGTCCGCGTTTCAGGCGTGCACCGGGGCGGTGATGGACGCGCAGCAGTGGCCTTGCCCCGCCGTCATCGTCTCCAAGAACCTGCCGCCCCAGTGCGTCTCGAACGGAGGTACGCTCCCCGGCGGCTCGCCCTGCGCGGTCAACGCGCAGTGCCAATCCAACTGGTGCTCGATCCCCGCTGGAGCTGCCTGCGGCACTTGCGGACCCCTCCAGAAGGTCGGCGATCCCTGCCCGTGCGGGCCGCTCCTCATCTGCTCCGACGGCGCGTGCGCGGCGATCGCAGAGCTCGGCGCGGCGTGCGGCAACGGACGGGTGTGCGACGAGGGCCTCACGTGCGTGGGGGGT
The DNA here is from genome assembly GCA_937998045.1 of uncultured Myxococcales bacterium. GTDB lineage: Bacteria > Myxococcota_A > Polyangia > Polyangiales > Polyangiaceae > Palsa-1150. The sequence goes on along the minus strand of CALKVG010000082.1, from coordinate 11,756 downwards.
ACGTGCGTCGCCGGCGCGGCGACCCAGGGGGCGATGTGCTCGTTCACGGGAGCGGGGTGCGATTTTCGCGCGGGGCTCGCCTGCAACGCGGTCAGCGGCACCTGCCAGACGCTCGCGGTCGTGCAGCCGGGCCAGGCCTGCGGCATCGTGCAGGACCAGCTGCAGCTGTGCATCGCGGGCGCGTGCTCGCGCGGCACCTGCGCGGCGTTTCCCGGGATCGGAGAGGCCTGCGACGCGGTGGCGGGGCCGGCGTGCATGTCCTTCGCCGACTGCGTGATCACGATGGATGGAGGCACGACCGGAACGTGCCAGGTGCCGGGCTCGAGGCAATGCCCGTGAGCTGTCTGGACTAGGCTCAACCGAGCCGCGCGCTAGCGCGCCGGAACCGGCGCCCTGGCATCGGCATCCGACGTGCCGCGGAGGAGAGACCCATGGCGAAGATGAAGGCGGTCCAGGTCGCGAAGGCAGGTGCGGCGTTCGAGGTCGTCGAGCGGGACGTTCCCGAGCCTGGCGCCGGCTGGGTTCGGATCAAGGTCGAGGCGTGCGGGATGTGCCACTCCGACGTGTTCGTCCGCTCCGGCGCGTTCCCGGGGCTGAAGCTGCCGCGCATCCCTGGTCATGAGATCGCGGGGCGCGTCGACGCGGTCGGCGGGGGCGTCACCGCATGGAAGAATGGCGACCGCGTCGGCGTCGGCTGGCACGGCGGCAACTGCTTCCAGTGCGAGGCGTGCAAGCGCGGCCTCTTCCTCGCCTGCGAAAGGGCCAGGATCACCGGCATCACGCACGACGGCGGGTACGCCGAGTACGTCGTCGTGCCGCAAGAGTCCGTCGCGCGCATTCCCGAGGGGCTCGACGCAGCGTCGGCCGGGCCGCTCCTCTGCGCCGGCGTCACGACGTACAACGCCCTCCGCAACAGCGGCGCGCGCGCCGGCGACCTCGTCGCGGTGCAGGGAGTCGGCGGCCTCGGGCACCTCGGGGTCCAGTATGCGGCGAAGATGGGCTTCCGCACGGTTGCCATCTCGAGCGGCTCCGACAAGGAGGAGCTCGCGCGCCAGCTCGGCGCGCACGACTATATCGACACGGCGAAGACGCCTGCGGCCGAGGGTCTGAAGAAGCTCGGCGGCGCCGACGTGGTGCTCGCCACCGCGCCGCATAGCCAGGCGATCACCAGCACCGTCGACGGCCTCCGCCCGCGCGGAAAGCTCCTTCTGGTCGCCGCGCCACACGAGCCGCTCCAGGTGAACCCGGTCGCGCTCCTATCGGGCAAGAGCATCGCCGGCTGGCCGAGCGGCAGCGCCATCGACTCGGAAGATACGATGCGCTTCAGCATGCTGACCGGCGTACGCCCCCGCATCGAGAAGTTCCCGCTCGCCAAGGCGGAAGAGGCTTTCGCGCACATGATGTCCAACAAGGTCCGCTTCCGGGCCGTGCTCGTGCCGTAAGGAGGCCTCGCAGTCGGGCGCTTCACCGGCGTGAGCTGTGCGGCCTTCGGCGCGTATCGAGCCGCGAGATTGTCGTGGTCCTTCGGATAGGATGCGCGCCATGCTCCGACCCGCCGCGCTCCTCCTTGCAGGCTGTGCCGTCGCCGGCGGCTGCGCTCCTTCGCCGCCGCTTCACCCTGCCGCGACCGCTGCGACGGCCGCTCCGGTCTCGACCGCGACTCCGGCCGCCGCGCCAACGGTGATCGACGCCGCGCGAGTCGCTCTCTCCCTCGGCGACCGCGTCCTCGCCGACGTCTTCGAGCGTTTTCCGCTTCTGCCGACGATGCTCCACGCGCCGGGCGTCCGCTTCGACACGCTCGCCGACCGTTCGATCGCTGCAACACGCGCTCTCGAGGCGAAGGACGACGCGACGCTGGCCGAGCTTCGAGGGATCGACCCGCGCGCGCTGGCGACGAACAAGCCGGCGGAGCTCAGCTACGATGTCGCCCTCGAGACGGTCGAGCGCGACGCGAATCTGCGCCCGTGCAAGAACGAGCTCTGGAGCATCAGTCCGACATCCAACGGCTGGCTGCAGGAGTTCGCGGCCTTCGCGGAGGTGCAGCCCGTCGGCACCGACGCGCTTCGCGCGCAGGCGCTCGCCCGCTTCGGGAAGATGCCCGCGTACGTCGACGGGCAGATCGTCAACCTGAGGGAGGGCCTTCGGCAGGGCTATGTGGCTTACGAGGGGACGGTGCGCGCGGTGCTGGGCCAGCTCGACAAACTGCTCGCGGCACCCGCCGGGTCCTCCCCGCTCATGCTTCTCGCCGAGCGCGACGGATCGCCGGAGTTCCGCGCGCGCCTCGCCGCCGTCGTCGACGGAGGCATCGTGCCCGCGATCCGGCGATACCGCGATTTCGTCGAGCACGAGTACCTTCCGCGCGCCCGCAAGACGCCCGGCCTCGCGTCGCAGAAAGATGGCGACCGCTGCTACCGCGGATCGCTCCGCACCGCCACGACGCTCGACCTCGATCCCAGGCAAGTCCACCAGACCGGCTGGGAAGAGCTCGCGCAGATCGAGGCGGAGATGAAGGCCGTCTCGGCCAAGAGCTTCGGTGGCGCCGATCCCAAGGTCCTCCTCGAGCGCTTTCGAAGCGATGCGACATACCACTACCGCAGTCGCGACGAGATGATCGCCCTGGCGCAAGCGACGATCGAGCGCGCCCGCGCCGCGATGCCGCGGGCTTTCGGGCTATTGCCGCCCGACGCAGTCACGGTCGAGCCCATTCCTGCCTTCCTCGAGAAGAGTTCGGCGCATCATTACCAGGCTGCTGCGCTCGACGGCAGCCGCCCGGCGACCTATCGCATTCGCCTCTATCAGCCCGAGCAGCAGAGCAAAGTGCTGGGGGAGTCGACCGCGTTCCACGAGACGATCCCCGGGCATCATCTCCAGATCGACATCGCGACGCACCGGCCCGACGTCCCGCCCATCGCGCGCTTCGTATTCAACAGCGGCTTCGGCGAGGGTTGGGGCCTCTACGCCGAGCAGCTCGCCGACGAGCTCGGTCTCTACTCGAGCGATGCCGACCGCCTCGGCATGCTGAGCAACCGCGCGTGGCGCGCCGTCCGGCTCATCGTCGACTCGGGCATCCATTCCCTCGGGTGGGACCGGCAGAGGGCCATCGACACGCTGCTCGCCCACACCGCCACGTCGCCGGACTTCGTCGCGTCCGAAGTGGACCGCTATATCGCCTGGCCGGGCCAGGCGTGCGCGTACATGATCGGCTACCTGGAGATCACACGCCTTCGAGAGGACGCCATGCGGAAGCTCGGAAGCCGCTTCGATCTCCGCCGCTTCCACGACCGCGTCCTCGAGAACGGCTCGATTCCGCTTCCTGTGTTGAGGCGCAAGATCGAAGCGTGGATCGCCAGCGAAGGGGCCGCGAACGCTCAACCGAATTGAGGCGCTCGCCGGGCGGGCCCCCGGTTCTTCGGCGCCGGCAACCGCGATGCCGCGCGCGAACACAGGACCGGAGGCGACCGCCGGGGGGCCTTCTCGAGGTGAAGCAGCCGCGCGGCGCGCCGACGGGATCTGCGATTAGCGGAACTCGTAGCGTTCGAGCGCCCGAGTGAAGGCGACGTAGCCGTGGTTAATTATCGATATTTACCGAGGCCGCCCGTTACCGGAGCGACGTACGTTTGCATGTGGGTGCCCTTAATTTCCTCCATATTGCGAGACTCGCCGCGCAATCCGCTACACTCCGTAATTCGTGAGTCGGCATTTCCTCTCCGGCCGCGGGCTCGCTCTGGCGGTCCTTTCGCTTCTTCCAGGCCTCGGAGCGTGCGACGCCACGTCGACGGACCCCTCCTGGGCGCTGGCGTCGGGGACCGACGAGGGGGGGGCCGCGGCTACCCAGACCGATTCGGGTGTCCCGCTGCCGGGCGACGCGGCCGCAGCCGCGGACGGGACTTCTGCGACCGGTCCCGGTGCTCCACCGCCCGGCGACGATGCAGGCGCGGACGGAGCTCCGGTTTCCGGCCCTAACCCGCCGGCCGGCGACGATTCGAGCACGGACGAAACCGGTCCGAGCACGCCACCCGACGCGTCGTCGGGGCAGCCGACGCTTCCCAACGGCCGTGGAGCGACGCTGCCCTACGTGGAGTACGAAGCCGAAGCCATGACCACCAACGGCATGCAACTCGGGCCGTCGCGCACGTTCGGGGACGTCGCGGCCGAGGCCTCCGGGAGGCAGGCGGTGCGGCTCTCCAACGCGGGGCAATCCGTGCAGTTCGTCAACGGAAGCGAGGCCAACTCCATCGTCGTTCGTTACTCCATTCCCGACAGCGGGTTGAACTACTGGACCACCCTCAGCGTCTACGTGAACGGCACGGCGCGCGCGCGCCTCTCGGTCACCTCCCGCTACTCGTGGAGCTACGGGGGCGACAGCGACTTCAACACACCCGCGCAGAAGAATCCCGCCAGCGGTAGCCCCCACCACTACTTCGACGAAGCGCGCGCCCTCATTGGGGACGTTCCGGCCGGCGCGACGGTGGAGGTCCTAAAGGACAACGGGGACAACGCCGCCTACTACGACATCGATCTGGTCGACATGGAGCTCGTCCCTCCTCCGCTCGCACAACCGGCCGGCTACCTCTCGCTAACCGCGGATTGCGGCGTGGCAGCGAACGACACCGCGGACCATTCCGCAGACATTCAGACGTGCGTCGACCGCGCTCACACGTTGGGGCGAGGGGTCTACATTCCCTCCGGCACATTCAATAGCCTCAGCAAGCCGATCAGCGTCTCCGGAACCACGATCCGGGGGGCCGGCATGTGGTACTCGACCATAAACGGATACAACGCTCACTTCGATTGCTACGGCAACAACTGTCAATACTACGCGTTCGCCGTCAGCGGGGATTCCACGATTCGCGACGACGCGGCGACCGACACGGCCTTCGGAGGGAACGGCAGCTCGGGCGTGGTGCTCGACGGCATCTGGATCGAGCACACGAAGACCGGCTACTGGCCCGGCGCCTCTACGAATAACCTGACCATCCGCAACTCACGGATACGCGACCTATGGGCGGACGGGGTGAACCTCTGGGGAGGCACCACCAACTCGCTCATCCAAAACAACCACGCCCGCAACACCGGCGACGACGCGTTCGCCGCGTGGTCGCAGAACGCCACCGGGCTGACCCCGTCCGGCGCGAACACGTTCAGCCACAACACCGTGCAGGTGCCCTGGAAGGCGAACTGCTTCGGTATCTACGGCGGCAACGGCAATCACATCGACGACAACGTATGCTTCGACGTCGTCCAGTACCCCGGCATCCTCCTCGCCCGGCAGTTCGACTCGTTCGACTTCACGGGCGATACCCAGGTCGACCGCAACACGCTCATTCGCGCGGGCGCTTGGGCGTACAACCAGGAGCAGGGTGCGTTCAAGGTCCACGCCGACCAGGCCCCGGTGCAGAACATCACGGTCACCGACCTCGACATCATCAGCCCGACCTACTTCGGCGTGCACGTTCAAGGTACGAACGCGATCAGCGCGGTCTCCATCAGCAACGCCACCATCTCGAATCCGGCTGAGGGTGCCTTCTTCCTGAACTCGGGCTCCAACGGTTCGATGAGCGTGGACAACGTGGTGGTGACGGGGTCTCCTCTGGGAGTCCGCGACGATTCCAAGGGAGCCTTCACTCTCGTCCGCGGCGCCGGCAACTCGGGCTGGTGAGGGGCCGCCAACCGTGGGCTGGTATCCGCAGCCCGCTAGTTCGGCCCCCGCCCCGCCCCCGGATTGAGCTGATTGACGATGTCCCAGGAGTGCATGCCGTACTTCCAGCAGATCACGTCCTCGATCGTTCCGAGTCGGAACCCGTTCTTGACGATGTAACCGTTCATCGGGTCAAAGAGGATCGGCAGCGCGTCGGTCGTCCCCTGGACAAATACGTGGAATCCGATGACACCCCAGGAGTGTGACGAGTCCGTTGGACTCTTGATTAGGGCGATCAGCGCGTTTGCGACGTCCGCGCCCGTCGGGTTCGTGAGCGCCCAATCGCCCGGGTCGATGTTCTCGCCCAGCGCGACGCCGTACGTCGCGATGACCGTCGCGGCGGACGATCCCGAAACATAGGAGCCGAAGGGCGGGCGGATCCGCGTCAGGTGCGTTCGGCCCCCCATGGAGACCGTTTTGATCACCGACTCGACGTTGGAGAGCTCGCTGTTGACGCAGGCGGTGTCCGTGCAGGCCGGCATGTTGCCGGCGTTCTCGAGGTCCGCATGATGCTCCGTGTGATTCGTCGGATTGTGCAGTTTCAGAACGTCGACGAGCTCCGCGATGCAGTTTTGTGGCCCCGTGCCCGTGCTGATGTCGCAGTAGTTGTTCGTGTTGAGGAAGAAGTCGGCGTGCAGATTGTGCGCGTCCAGGTACGCTAGCTTGTCGTCGGTGAGATTGTCGCCGGTCGGGCCGTCGTGAAACGTGACGACGAGGACGTCGTTCGGGATATACGAGGGCTGCGGTTCGGAGCCGGTGCTCGGGTACATGCCGAGAGGCTCGGGGGTTCCGAGCGCCTTGCAGTCTGGATTGAGGCACGTTCCCCCGGCGCATCCGTTCCCGCCGAGGCCGCCCGAGCTGCTTCCGGAGCTGCCGCCGTCGGTGCTGCTGCCCGAGCTGCTCGTACTCGCGCCCGAGCTGCTTCCGGAGCTGCCGCCGTCGGTGCTGCTGCCCGAGCTGCTCGTACTCGCGCCCGAGCTGCTTCCGGAGCTGCCGCCGTCGGTGCTGCTGCCCGAGCTGCTGCTCGTACTCGCGCCCGAGCCGCTGCTCGTACTCGCTCCCGAGCTAGTCCCCGAGCCGCTCGTCGAGCTAGCCCCCGAGCTACTCGTCGACCCGCCGCTCGATCCACCGCTGCTGGCCGACCCGCTGCTGCTTGCCCCGCTTCCTGACGATGCGCCCGACGACGAGCCGCTGCTGCTTGCCCCGGAGCCGCCATCGCTGTCGCCACCGTTCGAAGGCGTCGTCGTGTTGGTCCCGCAGTGCGTCAGGATTGTCGCGACCACGCAAAATCCGGCCGCTGAGAACGTGCGCCGCATCGCTTCTCTACCTCCCGTGGCGCGCATCATCCCCCCCGATCGTTTGCCGCGCAAGGGTACTTCCCGTCCGACGATGTACCCGTCGAAGCGAATGCACCGGCGTGGGCGGGTCCGGTAAAGTGCGCGCCGTGCGGGCCGTTTGGCTGTTCGTCTTCGGGGTCGTGTGCGTCTGGCCGAGTAGCGCGAGCGCTTACCGCCCATTCGACGGAACGGATGCCGACGTCGCCCAGACCCACGAGTGGGAGTTCGAAATGCAGTCGGTGGGCTACTACCGTTCGGAAGGCTCCGAGTATTTCGTACCAGGCGGCGTCCTCAACTACGGCCTGTTCCCGCGCGTGGAGCTCGTGCTCCAGGCTTTCGCCTTTGTCCGGACCGTATCCGGAGCGGGGCCCAACAGGTTCACCGACACGGGACTCTTCGCCAAGATCGTATGGCGTGAGGGATGCCTGCAGGAGAAGGAGGGCCTCAGCTTCGCCACGGAGACGGGCCCCCTCCTGCCGACGATCAACGATACTAAGGGGTTCGGCGCCTACGCTGGGGGCATCTTGTCGACGTGTTTCGGTGAGGCGCTCATCGCCCACTGGAACGCTGAGGCTCAAATCCGCCCGCAAGCTTACAACCTGGATCTCTTCGGAGGGGTGATCCTGGAACCACCGCCGTCGAAGTATGTCGTCCGACCCGTTGTAGAGGTGTTCGTCGAGCACGACTTCGGCGGGATCCAGACATACTCCGGACTTGTAGGAGGGATCTGGCGAGTGACCGAAAAGCTTGCTCTCGACGTTGCCGTCCGCGAAGCGCTGACGGCTGGACAGAGCGTTACCGAGGTGCGTGCTGGATTCTCGTTGGCCGTCCCCTGATCGCCCGTCGTGACAGGGACCGACGGCAGGGACCTCGAGTTCCGGTCGTCGTTCGGCGCGGCCTGGTCCGACGCCGGCGAACGGCGGCACTGCGCCCGGTTCGTCGGACACGGATTGCGTCTCGTCGCGCCGCGGATACGGCTTGCCACCGACTGCCGCGCGCGTCCGAGCTTGTGGCAGGCTTCCCTCATTCGGACGTACAGAACGAGGGAAAAGGATGAAGCTCGACGGGAATACGATTCTCATCGCCGGCGGAACGAGCGGGATGGGTCTTGAATTGGCGAAGGAGCTTCTGAACCGCAATAACACCGTCATCGTTACAGGGCGCGACGCGGCGCGCCTCGCGCAGGCCAAGGACCAGCTCCCGCAGCTACACACCATCCAGAGCGACGTGAGCCGAATCGAAGACGTCGATACGCTCTTCACGCGTGTGACGACGGAATTCCCTGCGCTCAATATCGTCGTGAACAACGCCAGCGTGAGGCGAACGATCGACCTCCAGAACGAGCGGCAAAACCTCGAGAGCTCACGGGCGAGGTCGACATCAACTTCAAGGGGAAGGTATGGATGGTTGCGCGGTTTCTTCCCCATCTGAAGAGGATGCCCGGCGCCGCAGTCGTGCATGTCTCTTCCGTGCGTGCCTTCGCCCCGCTGCCGAGCTCACCCATCCACAGCGCGACGATGGCGGCGATCAACTCGTTCTCGCGATCGCTACGGGCGCAGCTCAAGGAGACCTCGGTGAAGGTCTTCGAGCTCGTCTCGCCCGTCGTGGACGCCGAGCTCCCTCACCCGCAATCCCCGGAAATGGCCAGGGTGATGAAGCTCGGTGAGCTCGTGCGCCAATTTCTCGAGGGCATCGAGAAAGACCAGTTCGAGATTCGCCCGGGACAAGCCGACGGGCCCCAATTCATGAGTCGCGTCGCAACCGCCGTGCGCACCGCGCAAGACCTCATCTCGACTCGGCGTTATGCGGAGGCCATCGCGCCCTTGTCGCAGGCGGCGCAACTCGCGCCGACCGATCCCGCCGTCCTCTACCAGCTCGGCCATGTCTGCCTTCTTGCACGGCGCCTGCCCGAGGCAGCTACATGGTTTCGCCGCACGATCGCGATCAGCCCCACGGCCGCACGCGCGCACTTCGATCTGGGAGCGGTGCTGGTGCAGACCGGGGACGAAGACGGGGCGCTCGAGTGCCTCCGCTGCGCGACGGTGCTCGAACCGAAGCACGCCGAGTCCCACGGGCGAGCGGGCGACATCCTGCGCCGCAAGAACGCGCTCCAGGACGCCGCGTCGTATTACGAGCGGGCTTTCGAGGCCGCGCCCGGGACGGCATACGGACTTCTCTGCAAAGGCAAGGCGCTGGTGGCGCTGGAGCGAGTGAGCGAGGCCGAGGCCTATCTCAAGGAGGCGATCGCACGCGCCGCGTCGGACGATCGAACGCGAGTCGAGGCTGAGTACGCCCTTGGTGACACGTTTCTCCAGGCGGGGCGATTTGACGAGGCCCGAGCAAGCTTCGAACGCTTGATCGAGCTTGCCCCGGGGGATGCGACGTTACACCTCTCCCTGGTCAGGATTAAGAACATCACGGAGGAGGATCGCCCCATCGTGAAGCGCCTGCTCGATCGCCTCGACGCGCCCGGGCTTCCCGAGCGCCAGCGGATGACGCTCCATTTCGCCGCGGGCAAAGCGTTCGATGACTTGCGCGATTACGGGTCGGCGATCGAGCACTTCGACGCCGCCAACCGAATCCGACGGAAGACCCGCTCGTTCGATGCGGCCGAGCACGCGCGGCGCATCGACGAGCTGATCGCGCGGTTCTCACGCGACTTCTTTCTCGAGAACGCCGCGCTCGGGAACGACGACGAAACGCCCGTCCTCGTCCTCGGTATGCCTCGGTCCGGGACGACGCTCGTCGAGCGCATCCTGTCGAGCCACCCGCGCGTGGGCGGTGGCGGAGAGCGCGGCTTCTGGAGCAACAACGCGCCGGCGTGGGCCAACGTGGGCACGCGCGAGCTCGTGGCGAGGGCGGACGGGCTTCGCGAGGACTACCTTTGCCTGCTCCGCAGCATCGCGCCAGACGCTCTCCGGGTGACCGACAAGACGACGGCCAACTTCTTGTACCTGGGGCTCGTGCACACGCTCTTCCCCAAGGCGCGCATCGTTCATTGTCGGCGCAACCCCGTCGACACTTGCCTGTCGATCTATGCGACGCAATTCGGGCAGACGTGGGGGTTCGAGAGCGACCGCGGGGACCTGGCAGCGTACTACCGCCAGTACCTGCGCCTGATGGACCACTGGCGAAGAGTTCTGCCTTCCGATCGACTGCTCGACGTCGACTACGAAGAGGCTGTCGTCGCGTCCGAGGCGACGGCGCGGCGGCTCGTCGCGTTCTGCGGGCTCGAATGGGACCCCGCATGTCTGCATCCCGAGCGCAACCCCGATCGCATTCGGACGGCGAGCGTATGGCAAGCGCGACAGCCGATCTACGACAGCTCGGTCGAACGGTGGCGGAACTACGAGCCGTGGCTGGGCGAGCTGCGCGAGCTCCTGTGACGGTCAGGCGGATTGCGCATGATGAGCTTCGAGATACCCCAGCTCACATAGCTTCGTGACGATGCGCGCCACGCCCTGGTCGACGGTCAGGGTGGCCGTGTCGAGCCGGATCTCCGGGGAAGGCGGCTCCTCGTAGGGATCACTGATGCCGGTGAAATAAGGGATCTCGCCGGCCATCGCCTGCCTGTAAAGTCCCTTCACGTCGCGCGCGATGCATTCCTCGAGTGGCGCCGCGACGTGAATCTCGACGAAATCCCCGATGAGGGCTCGAGCCCTCTCTCGGGCCTCGCGGAACGGACTGATCGCCGCGACGAGCACTGTGACTCCGTTGCGCGCGAGCAGGTGCGCGACGAGGGCGATCCGCGCGATGTTCGTGTCGCGGTCTTCTCGCGAAAAACCGAGGCCCTTGGACAGGTGCGTGCGAACGATATCGCCGTCCAACAATTCCGTCTTCCTGCCGTACGCTCGTAACTTCGGTTCAAGCGCCTCGGCGAGAGTGGACTTTCCGGCTCCCGACAGACCCGTGAACCAAAGGACGACGCCCGTATCGCTCTTGAGGGACATTCGACCCACACCGTTGAGCGCCCGCACTGCCTCTGCATCCGTCATACCTTCGGACAGCGAATCCGCAAGCGCGCATCGCTCACATCGGCTCACTCGGATTGCTCGGATCGGTCGGATCGCCCGCGCCGCCGAGGTCGTCCCGAGCGCTCGCCCGCCACGACTACGGTCTCGATGTCCACGTGAGCGATACGCCGAAGTTCGAGGGATTCGTGCTGACCGTGAGGGCAGGCTTCGGCAACACCTCGACGTGGCTCCCGAGGCTCGGCGACGTCGCCCAACGTTACTTCTTCCGGGCCGACAGCGCGGACGCTTACGTCGCTCTTGGAGCGGCGTTCTGAACCGGATATGCAAGCCGCCGATGCGCCCCGCCCCCTTCTCGATAGACGCTTCGCAGCTCCTCTTTCTTCTGTCGTACACAGTCGCCGCGTGCACCCCAGCGCATCCCCCGGGAGCTCCAGTGTCGAGCCCGCTCCCGGTTCTCGCCCCGACTCCGCAGCCCCCGGTTGCCCGCGCGCCGCCGGATCGTGTCCGCGACGTCGTCGCGATGAAGGATGTCGTCGTCGACCGAATCAACGCGCACGATGCGGCGGGGCTCTGGGCGCTGTTCGACCGGTCCTTGCAGGTGGAAGTGCCGCCGGCCGCGACGGGGACGTTCGTCGACCGCATGCTCGTCGAGCGCGGAGCCTTGCGCGCGGCCACGCGCGTGCCGGAGGAGTGCGCAGCCGATCACCTGTCTCTTATACACATCTGACGCTGCCGACGATCTTACGC
>CALKVG010000081.1 GCA_937998045.1 uncultured Myxococcales bacterium | reverse complement strand
CTCCCATGGTATCGCAGCCGGGACCGATGCATCGCATGCTCGTCGGGAGCCACGTGCAGCGCCTGCAGCACGCGCGGGTGCGCGGTCGGGAGGTCCTGCTCCTCCGGGTGCGCGTGCCCGGGGAGAACGTGCATCTCGTGGTGGCGGGCGGCGGCGGCGCCGCGGCCGGGGTCGGCGTGGTCGGGGCCGAGGAGAGCGCCCGGCTGCGGGAGGCGCTGCGGGAGGCAATCACCCCGGCCCAGGCGGGCTGGAGGGCGCGCGTCGAGGGCGCACGCGTCACGGGGGTGACGCGGCGGACCATGGAGTTCGAGCGCGAAGGAACGGCGTGGCGGGCGAAGGCGGAGGTAGGGGGCGAGGTGCGCCTGGAGGAGCTGCGCGAAGAGGGGCAGCAGGCTCGAGTGGAAGGCGAGGCGGGCCCGGAGTCGGGCTCGGGCTCGGGGCTGGGGTTGGAGACGCTGAGGGAGGTCGGAGCCCGGATCGCGGCGGCGGTCGGTCGCGAGAGCGTGGGAGGGCGCCGGGACGCGCTGAGGCGGGGGTTCGCCAAGGCGATCGCGCGCGTCGAGCGGCGGGCGGAGGCGGTGCGCGGGGATCTGGCGCGGGCGGAGAGCGCGGACAGCATGGCCGCGAAAGCGCAGCTCTTCGTTCCCGTAGCGGGGCGCGCACCGCGTGGCGCCACGCAGCTCGTCGCGGTCGACTGGTCCACGGGGGAGGCGCGCGAGGTCGAGTGGAAACTCGACCCGGCGCGCGGCGCCCAGGAGCAGCTGGACGCGCTTTTCCAGCGCGCGCGCCGCCTCAAGGAAGGCGCCCGGATCGCGCGCGCCCGCCTCGAAGACGCGGAGCGCGCCCTCTCCGCTCTGCGCGAGGTCGCCTCCCTGCTCGAGGACCCCCCCACCGAGGGCAATCCGCAGCCCGACTTCGCGGCCCTCGAAGCCCGCGCTCGCGCCGCGGCTCCGCGCGACTTCCGCCTCGCCTCCGGAGCGCCCGGCCCCCTCGCCGGTGGGCCCGCGCCGGGCCGTGCGCGCGGCGGCACGCAGCCCCCGTTGCCCCCGTACCGGGTCTTCGCGTCCACCGGCGGCAGGCGCCTGCTCGTCGGCCGCGGCGCCGAAAAGAACGACGCGCTCACCTTCCACGTCGCGCGCCCGCACGACCTCTGGCTGCACGCGAAGAATCGCGCCGGCGCTCACGTCGTCGTCCCGCTCGAAAAGGGGGCCTCCTGCCCGGCCGACGTCCTCGTGGAGGCCGCCCACCTGGCCGCGCACTTCTCCGAGGCGCGCGACGAGCGCGTCGTCGAGGTGCAGTACACGCCGCGCCGCTACCTCCGCAAACCGCGCGGCAGCGCGCCCGGGCTCGTCGTCGTCGACCGCGAGAAGGTGCTCGTTTTGCGCCGCGAGGACGACCTGCTGCGCCGGCTGCTCGAGCGCGAGGAGGACCCCTCGGGCGCGAATCGGTAGCAAGGCGGCTCCGCAGAAGCGGGGGTCGAAACCTGCGAGCAATGGCGCGCTCGCCGCAGGGACCGTACCCTGGCCCTCCCCGCGATGCGCCTCGCCGACGTCATCGGCCGCTGGATCGGCAAAGTCGAGATCGTCCTGGCCGGGGCCGACGAGGACCTGCGCGAGGGTGAGGACGCGCTCGCAGTGGGAGACGCGATGCGCGCGCGGGCCGCGGCCCGAAGGGTGCTCGCGCGGGCGCCGGATTCGCCGCTCGGGCTGGCGCTGCTGGCGGACGCGTGCGAGGCGGCGCACCTCGACGCGGAGCTCGCGCTGACGCTCGAGGAGCTGGCGCGACGCGCGCCTTCCCGCGCGGAGGTGTGGATCCGCCTGGCGCGCGCGCGGCAGTCGACCGATGCGCCCCCCGCCGAGGTGAGCGACGCGTTCGCGCGCGCTCTCGCGGTGGCCGACGGCGGGAGCGACGCGCGGCGAGAGGCGCTGCTCGAGCTGGCGGACCTGGACCTGGCGCGTCGGGACGCGACGCGGGCCGAGCTCTGGCTGGAGCGCGCGGCCGACGAGCGGTCGCCGGAGGTCGCGGTGCGCCGGGCGGAGGCGCGGCTGCTTCGCGGCGACGCGGCGGGGGCGCGCGCGCTCCTGGCCGACGTCACGGAGGCGCCGACCGACGGGCGGGCGGCGCTCGCGCGAGGGCGGGCGCTGGCGGCGCTGGGCGACGCGGCGGCGTTCGGGCCGCTCGTGCGCGCGATGGTGCTGGACACACCGGGCGCGAGCGAGGCGCTGTCGTCGGCGCTCGCGTACGTGGCGAGCGACGCGCAGGTGCGAGCGCGCGTGCGGTCGGTGGTGGACGCGAAGGACGAGCAGGACCTGGCGCGGTGGCGAGCGGCCTTCGCGCGTGCCGAGGGAGCGCGCGACGCCGCGAGGCGCGCTCTGGAAGACGCTGTGCGCACCGGCGACCGGGCCGCGGCGCGCCCGCTGCTCGACGCGGCGATCGACGACCGCGACGCGGACGCGCTGCGCGCGGCGCTCGCCGCGGGGGACGCGGCCGACGGCGATGGGCTCGTCGCCGACGCGCGGCGCATCGCGACCGCGACGTCGATCGCGACGTCGATCGCGACCTCGACCTCGACGTCGACTTCGACCCTCGCCGCTGCCCTCGACGAAGTCGCGCGTGTGTCCCATCCGCGCGTCCTCGCCTGGGCCGAGGCCCTCGCTGCCGACGTTGCGCGCACCTGGATTCCCGACCACAACGCGCCCGCCGACTGGCCCGCGCTGCTCGCGCGCCTCGACGCGCACGCGCGCGCCGCGGCGGACCTGGAGTCGGTCGCCGCGATAGCGGAGCTCGCGGCCGACCGCGCGCGCCCGGTGCGCCTCGCCGTCGTCGGCGAGTTCAACGCCGGCAAGAGCACCTTCATCAACGCGCTCATCGGCGCCGACGTCGCGCCGACGGGCGTCCTGCCGACGACCGCGACGCTCCACCACCTGCGCTGGGCGCCCGACCCCGTCGCGCGCATCTCTTTCGTGCGCGACCATGAGCCGCCCGAGCGCATCGTCCCGCTCGGCGACCTGCGCGCCACGTTGAAGACGCTCGACCCCGCCGCAATCCGCCGCGTCGAGCTGCTCATGCCCCTGCCCTTCCTCCTCCGCGTCGAGATCCTCGACACGCCCGGCTTCAACGCGCCCGACCCGCTGCACGTGCAGGCGGCGCGCGCCGCCTTCGAGGAGGCCGACGTCGCCATTTGGCTGCTCGACGCGACGCAGGCGATGAAGCAAAGCGAGCGCGAGGTGCTCGAGGAGGCGAAGCGCGCGCACCTTCCGCTGCAGATGCTCGTCAACAAGGCCGACCGCCTGTCGACGGCGGACCTGGCGACGGTGATGCGCGCGGTCGAAGCCGCGCTCGCGGAGACGGGGATCCCCTCGTGGGCCCCTCCGCTCGCGCTGTCGGCGAAGAAGGCCCTCGCGGGCAAGCTCGGCGACGCCCGCGCGCTCGAGGAGTCCGGCTGGGCGGCGGCGCAGGCGCTGCTCGACGAGCGCATCGTGGCGCGAAGCGCCGACCTCAAGGAGCGGGCGCTCCGCCGGCGGGCGGCGCGCATCGTGGCCCGCGTCGCAGGGCAGGCGGCGACCGACGCGGCGCGCCAGGCGCAGGAGGACGACGCACGCGCAGCGCGGGCGCACGCGCTCGGGCAAGCCGCCGGGAAGATCGAGCGCGACGCGGAGCCCATCGCGCGCCATCTGGCGAAGTCGCTCGAGCCGGCCGCGGACGCCTGGCAGCGCGACCTCGCGCTCGTCTATGTCGGCCGCGATCGCGCGAGCGCGACGGCAAGCGCGTCGATGGCGTCGCTGCCGCCGGAGGCGGCGCTCGCACCGGCGCAGCTCGCGCCCATCGCGCGGACCCTGGTGCGCGCGGCGGCCTCGGTTTCGCCCGACGCGGAGACGCTGGTCCCGGCGCTCTCGCGCGCGGCGGTCGCGACCCTCGTCGAGCACCTCTTCGCGCTGTCGGTGCCACCCGCTCCGACGGCGCGCGCGGCGGGCGTCCTGCGCGAGCTGCACGCCCTGGCCGCGGCGCTGCGGTAGCGCAGCGAGCTTGGCGGGAGCGGCCGCCTCTCCTAGTATTTCCCCCCGTGAATCGCGTTTCTCTGGCCCTCCCCGTCCTCCTGGCGGGGATCGCGTTCAGCGCGCCCCTCGCGCACGCGACGGAGATCCTGGGCGGCGACGCGAACGTGTCGCTCCAGGCGGACCGGCTGGACATCGACATCCTGGCCGGCGAGGCCACGCTGACGGGCAAAGTTACGCTCACCAAGGGTGACCTCTCGGTCAACTGCCCGCGCGTCGACCTGCGCTTCGATCACACGCCGCACGTCACGTGGGCCCGCGGCTCCGGCGGAGTCACGGCGGACGTGCGCGGCGTGCACGCGGAGGCGCCCTCGGTCGAGGTGGACCTCACCAAGCAGGTGCTCGATCTGCACGGCGGCGTGAAGCTGACGCGCGGCCAGGGGTGGCTCACGGCCGACAGCGCGCGCATCGACCTCCCGACGGCCAAGGTTTCCCTCACCCAGGTCAAAGGGTCGATCCCGGTCGCGAAGGGGCAGCCGTAGTTGGCCGGCGCGGACGCAGCGGGCGCCGCGCCAGCCGGCGGAGCGACGACTCTCGCGGCGCGCGGGTTGCGCGTGGTGCGCGGCGGCAAGGCGATCCTCCGCGGCGTCAATCTGGAGGCGAAGGCCGGCGAAGTCGTGGGCGTGCTTGGCCCCTCCGGGGCAGGCAAGTCGACGCTGTTCCGGGCGCTCGTCGGGGAGCCACCGCCCGACGAGGGGACGGTCCTGCTGGCCGGGGAGGACGTGACACGGTGGCCCCTGTGGAAGCGTGCGCGCGCCGGGGTGGGCTATGTGCCCCAGGAGCCGAGCGTCCTGTGGGACCTCACGGTAGGGGGCAACCTCACGGCGTTCCGGCGCATCGCGGGGATGCCGGCGGGCGCCGACGACGTGCGCGCGGCGGCGGCCCGCGTCGAGCTGGAGGACCGTCTGGACGTCCGGGCGGGCGAGCTATCGGGAGGCGAACGTCGCCGGCTCGAGCTGGCACGCGCGGTGACGCGGCCACCGCATGTCCTCGTCTGCGACGAGCCCTTCGCCGGAGTGGACCCCGGCGGCGCCGAGCGCCTCGCCGCGTTGCTGAGCGAGCTGGCGCGGGGCGGCGCGACCGTTCTGCTCGCCGACCACCACGTGGCGGAGGCTCTGCGCGTCTGCACCCGCGCCCTGCTGCTCCTGGACGGGACGGTCGCGGTGGCCGCCGGGATCGACGAGTTCCCCCAGCACCCGCTCGTGCAGGGCCGGTACCTGGGAACGTGGCAGCGGTCCGTTCCGCCTCCACCGCTCGCCTCCGCCGACGCGCCCGCTCCCCCAGCGGACGCATCTGTGCCAAGCCGCGAAACATAGCACTTTCGTCTGCATTTCTAAGCAAATTCAACCGCTGGCACGAAAATCGCCAGAAAACGGCTACCGGAAGGCGCGCGGGGTGTTATTCAATCAACGTGACGCCCGCTTCCGATTGCTTCGGGTGCGGGCACACGGCGTACGCCGGGCCGCGGGACTCGTAAGCGCGATGTTTCGTTGAAGTTTCCGCCTCGACCGTAGGGTCTTACCCCCACGTCTCACCCTGTCTCTTATACACATCTCCGAGCCCACGAGACAG
>CALKVG010000080.1 GCA_937998045.1 uncultured Myxococcales bacterium | reverse complement strand
CTCAGGTCGCATGTGCGTGGCTATGGCTCGACCAGAACTAGGGACACCCCCTAGTACACATTCCGACCGAGGTACGTCCTCCGCGCCTTCTGGTATGCTGCGAGCGATCCGCGCCGGGCGGCTCGCTTGAGACCCAAGGACACCCATGGAGAACGAGGTCCGAATCAACCTGCTCGCTCGCATCGCGCGGTCGGCGGCCGCCCCGGGCATCCCCGTCGACCCGGCGAAGCCGGTGTCGATCCTTTCGCTCGCTGCCGCTTCGTACGCCGCGCGTCCCTCCGAGGACGCGACCGTTCCGACCGGGTTCGATCCCGTTGCGGTGGCGCTCTTCGAGGCCATCGTCGAGGGAGCCTTCCTCACCGCAAACGCCGACGGCGTGTTCGACGAGGACGAGCAGCGCACCTTCGAACGCGTCGTCGTGGCAGCTTGCGGCGGTAGCGTTCCGCCGCAACAGATCGCTGCGCTGGTAGGCGACTTGCGCGATCAGCTGGAGGAGGACGGCATCGATCAGCGGGTCGCAATGCTCGCCCGAGGCGTCACCAAGCACGAGCACGCGCAGGAGGTGCTGCGAATCGCGGCGCTCCTCGCGCAATCGAACGGCGAGGTCAGCCGCATCGAGCGGGACGTCCTGGGCAGGATCGCCGGAACGTGCGGCCTGGAGAAGGACGCCGTCGACGTGGCGCTCGCGGACGTGCGCGCGGCGCTCGGCGCAGCCGGCGCGCGCTGAATTCGCGGCTTGATTCGCTCTCCAGCGATTCCGCTCGCCGATTCACCCCGGCACGAGCAGTCGGATGGCGTCATGAAAGAGCGAAGCCTCGTCGGCGCGCCCTGACGCCTCTGCCTTCGACGCCAGCCGCTGAAGGGCCGTGCGTGCCCGTGGAGCCAGGAGCGCGCGGCGCTCGGGGGATGCCTCTTCCAGGCGCGCGCTCACGAGAGCAACCAGCTCGTGACCTCGTTCGAGGGCCTCGAGCAGCGCGATGAGCTCGTCGGAGGCGTCATCGTCGCGGGCGTTGGCCTGGAGACGACGCGTGAGCTCCTCGACCCGCGCCTCGCGCGACTCCGTCGGCACGTCCTCGGCGACGCTCGCCGCGGGAACCGCCAGCCGAGGAGGAGGGGCCGCCGAGCGAGGATCCTGCGGCGCCCCGCCTCGAAGCTGAGCGCCGACCTCCCGGTACGCACACAGAAGCTCGTCGTCGCGCGGCCGCAATCGCAGCGCGACGGCGAGGTAACGCTGCGCTGCGAGGTAGTCGTGCGATACCCGACGGTGCAGGTTCGCCGCCTCGAGGAGCATCGACGCGATCCGATCCGCCGACGGCTCATCGGCCCCGTCGGGAAGGGAGGTCGCGAACTCGCGGAGCCGCGCGAACGCGAGATCGGCCCCGGCGAAGTCGCCGAGTCGCGCGCGCCAGCGTCCCTCGAGCCCGCGGGCCATCGGCGCCTCGGCGGCCTCCGCGGAGATGCTCCCGACCCGCGCGATGGCGTTCGGAAGGTCTTCGAGCTTGTCCGCGATTGCCTGCGCGAGCTCGAGGACAATCGCGGACGAAGGCTCACCTCGGCCTTCGGCGGTACGTAGCGCGCGTGTGAGCACCGCGACGCCTCGCGTGGCTCGTCCCCCCTGGACAAGGGCGGCCCCCAGCCCCGCGAGCGCGCTCGGGTCCTCGGGAGCGAAGCGAAGCGCCCGCTCGAAGAGCGGCCCGGCACGCCCCTGGAGGCCCGCTGCCTGCCATTCGCGGCCTGCACGGACCCAGACCGCGTGCCGCGCGCGGCCGCCGCGGGCGAGCGCCTCCAGGTGCTCGACGTCGGCGAGGGCGTCCTCGATCCGACCGAGCTGCAGGCGTTTGGCGACGCGCGCCCAGCGCGCGGTGGTCGCGCGCGGGGCGCGCGCGAGCGCGCGGTCGAGCCACGCAGCCGACCCCTCGGGGTCACGGGCGAGGCTCGCGGCGGTCTCGTACGCGCGCGCCGCAATCCACGGCGCAGGGTCGCTGTCCCCGGCGCGCTCCAAGCTCGCGAGAGCCGCCGCCGTGTCTCCGACCTCCGCCAGCAACTCCCCCGGGATGGTCCCGAACGGATCCGTCTCGCTCGGGGAGGCGTCGCCCGACCTTCCCGCCCGGGTCTCCGCCAATAGGGCGAGCGCCGCCTCCGCGCGCCCGCCAGCGCGCGCGTCGATCTCGACGATGCGCCGCGCGATCTCGGGATGGCGCGGAGCGCGCTCCAGCGCGTCCAGGTACGCCGAGCGAGCCTCGGCGATCTCCCCGCGGACGAGCGCCCCGTCGGCGCGCGAAAGGAGCCGGGCGGTCTCGAGCGCGCTCAGCGCCCGCTCGCTGGGGACGTGCGCCAAGGCCCCGCGCGCGGCGTGCAGGAGCCAGGTGTCGCCGTGCGCCGAAACGGCCGCCCAGCGTACGTCCTTCGTCGAGGGAACGCGCGCGCCCGCCTCCGGCAGCAGCCACTGGAGGAGCCGGTGGGCCGCTCTGTGGAGAACGAAGACGGCACCGGCGCGTTCGGCTACGCCGCCGAGGGCCGCCTCCAGGCAGGCGAGCGCGATCGCCGTCGAGTGGGCAGGCAGGTTGCCCCCTCGCGCTTGCTCCACCACGAGGACCAGGTCCTCGTCCTCCGCGAGCGCGTGCAGCTCGAACGCGACGACGGCGAGCCCGGTCGCATCCTTGGCACTTTTCGAGGCCGCAGCGACCGGCGTCTGGCTCTCGGGCGCGCAGACGCACACGGTGGCGCGCGCGTCGGCGGCGGCCACCCACACATCGGGGGCCCGCGTACTCAAGACGCCCCGCAGTCTGGGCGATACCCAGCGTTCCAGGGAACGGACGGGCAACTCCAGCAGAATCTTCTGCAGTTCGCCGCGCCGGTGGCGAAAGCGCTGTACCCCTCCCGAGACGTCCACCGGAAAGCGCACGCCCGGCAGCGTGGCGGAGAGCTCGGTCAGCGTGAGGCAAGCCGCGCGGGCCGAGCGGGCGAGTTCGAGGCCGATCCCCTCGCGGCCGATCGCGAGTTGCAGGGCGATCTCCGAGTCTGCTCCGGGCGGCCCCGGAGGGACGCCACCGGCCACCGGCGACGTCGCCGGCGACCCCGCCGACGGGCGGCGAGTGAAAACTCCTGGAGAAGCGCGGCGCGCGGGCATACGCGGTACCAAAATCGTACCAAGTGCGCGTCGCGGGGGCGACTTTGCTCCCTTGACCCCCCCTGCCCATGCGTGTGAAAAGGTGGTGCTTCGGCTGCGGGCGGCACCTCTCCGGCTGCGCCGGAGCGTGGTCTAACCTGGCGATGATCTCGAAGGACACGATCTCGCTCGTGCGCGACCGGACCGACCTCGTGGCGATCGTGTCCGAGAGCGTTCCTTCGCTGAAGAGGCGTGGGCGGCGCTTTCTCGGTCTATGCCCCTTTCACAAGGAGAAGACCCCGAGCTTCAACGTAAACCCCGACACCGGCTTCTATCATTGCTTCGGATGCAAGGAGAGCGGGGACGCGTTCACGTTTCTCCAGCGCGTCGAGGGGTACACGTTCTTCGAGGCCGTGCGCGCGCTCGCCGAGCGAGCCGGCATCCCCATCGAGGAGGAGCGCACGGCCCCGACGGATGCCGACCGGCACAAGAAGGAGCGCGACGCGTTCTACGCGGCCATGAACATGGCCGCCGCCTGGTACGAAGAGCAGCTCAGGGAGCACCCCCAGCGCGAATACGCGGTGGGCGAGCTCGCGCGCCGTGGCCTCGATCCGCAGTCCCAAACGGTGCAGGCCTTTCGCATCGGATACGCACCCGCCGCTTGGGACGGCGTCACGTCCTTCCTGAAGCGACAGGGGGTGTCTCCCGCGTTGGCGGAAACCGTCGGCCTTATCGTGCCGCGCGCGGGCGGGGGCGGTTTTTACGATCGCTTCCGCCACCGCTTGATGTTCGCCGTGCTCGACGTCCAGGGCCGCGTCGTCGCGTTCAGCGGTCGCGCGCTTCCGCCCATCGCTGACGACGGGTCGAGCGAGGCCGACAAGCGCCGCGACGCTCAGCGCGACCCACCGCCCAAGTACATCAACTCGCCGGAGAGCCCGATCTACACCAAGGGCGCGATGCTCTTCGGCCTGTGGCAGGCGCGCCACGCCATCCGTCACGAGGAGCGCGCGATCGTGGTCGAGGGAAACTTCGACGTCGTCTCGTTGCATGCTCGCGGTTTCGAGAACGTGGTCGCGCCGCTCGGTACGGCGTTCACGCTGGACCAGGCCAAGCTTCTGAGGCGTTACGCGGTGCTCGTGACGCTCCTCTTCGACGGCGACGCAGCCGGGCGGAAGGCGGCGCGCGCAGCCGAGGAACCGTGCGATGCGGCCGGTCTCGACGCCAAGGTCGCCGTCCTGCCGGACCGCGTGGATCCCGACGACCTCGTTCGCACGAAGGGGCCAGACGCGCTCCGTCACCTCCTCGGGCAGGCCCGAGGACTGCTCGAGTACCTGATCGAGGCGGACTTGGACGAGGCGTTCAACGCGGCGGACCTGCGCGAGAAGGGGGCTCGCATCGAGCGCGTCACCGCGCTGCTGGCCCGTCAGAAGGACCCCGTCGCGCGCGGGATGCTCGAGGCATACGCCGACTACTCCGCCGGTCGACTCGATCTGGTACGCTCGGCTCCCAATGCGTTCCCTGCGCTCAAGCGAAAGGTGCTCGCGGCGGCGAGGGCGGCCCGCATGATCGACGTGCGCGCCAACGAGGCCAACGCGAAAGGCGCGGCACGCGCCGTTCGCCCGTCCGAGGCGCGCGTCAGGCCGCGTCCGCCGGGTCACGAGGAGCGGAAAGCCATCGCGGGCGCTATCCTGGATTTTCCGGCACTTCTGAACGATTCCTCCTTCCAAGACGCGCTAAATCTACTCGAGGGGAACTCGGCACAGATCGTGGCGGGGGTGGCAAAGTCCATGCGTATCAACGCGCGGGGGGAAAAAGTCCTGGACAGCGCGGAATTCCTTGCACAAATGCCTGACGCGATCCAAGCCTTCGCGTCTGCTCGCCTGGCCGCCCCGGATCACGAGACGATCGAAGAGGCGCGGGAGACCGTGACGGCGGCAGCCAAGCGGCTAGAAGAGAGTACCGTTGCGCGACAGACGAGCGAGATCGTGCGGGAGCAACAGCGGAGCGTCGG
Source organism: uncultured Myxococcales bacterium (assembly GCA_937998045.1). GTDB lineage: Bacteria > Myxococcota_A > Polyangia > Polyangiales > Polyangiaceae > Palsa-1150. The sequence goes on along the minus strand of CALKVG010000080.1, from coordinate 15,208 downwards.
CGATTGGGAGACCGAAGTGGAGCTCATAAAGCACGCGGACGCGCTCGTGCGCCGGCGGCTGACTGGCAAATGATCGGGGATATGGGGAGGCGAGTGAGCGCGCACGATTTGCAGCGCTTGCACGCGGATGGTTGGGGCTGAAGCACCGAGGTATCGATGGCGACGAAGAACCGGGATCGGAAGGAAGTCCAGCAGCTCATCGAGATGGGGAAGTCGAAGGGCTTTCTGACCTACGACGAGGTGAACGACGCTCTGCCGGCCGACATGGTCGCGGCCGACCAGATGGATGACGTGCTTGGCGTGCTGGGGGACGAGGACATCGAGATCGTCGACGCCGCCACCCAGGTGAAGATCGCGCCGAAGCGCATCGCCGACGAGCAGGCCGAGCAGAAGGCCGCTCGCGAGCGGGAGCACACCCCGACGACGACGAAGAGCGAGGAGGAGCTGGACGGCTACTACTCGAAGAGCAACGACCCCGTCCGGATGTACCTCCGCAAGATGGGGAGCGTCTCGCTCCTCACGCGCGAGGGCGAGGTGGAGATCGCCAAGCGGATCGAGCAAGGCGAGCACATGGTCCTCTCGGCGATCCTCAACTCGCCGGTCGCCGTTCGCGAGATCATCGACCTCGGCGACAAGCTGCGTAAGCACAAGATTCGCGTCAAGGACATCATCCGCGACGCGGAGGACGACAACGCGGAGTTCGACGAGGAAGAGGCCGACCGCCGCATCTTGCGCCTCATCGACAAGGTGAAGCACCTGGACAAGGTCGCCCAGGAGCTGAAGGAATCGCTGTCTTCGTGCGCAGCATCGCGCAAGAAGGGCATCGAGGCGGAAATCGACGGGAACCGACAGAAGCTGGTCGAGACGCTCGAAGAGATGCGCCTCAACAAGAAGACCATCGACAAGGTCGTGGCCAAGCTCCGGGCCCTCATTCAGAAGATCGAGCGCGCCGAGAGCGGCGTCTCCGAGCTCGCGAAGCGGGCCGCCGTCGAGGTGGACCTGCTCCGCAAAGAGGCACGGGGAGCGCGAGGCGACGCCGCCGCCGAGCGGAAGTTCAAGAAGAAGTTCGGCATCACGCCCGATGACGTCCTCGGTGCGCACTCCGCCGCGCAGAAGAATCTGAAGAAGGTGGAGGAGGAGCTGCAGCTCGACGTGAAGGAGCTGCGCCAGACGTACGAGTCCATCCGTGAGGGCGAACTCATCGCCGACAAGGCGAAGGCGGAGCTCGTCGAGGCGAACTTGCGCCTCGTCGTGAGCATCGCGAAAAAGTACACGAACCGCGGCCTGCAGTTCCTGGACCTCATCCAGGAGGGGAACATCGGCCTGATGAAGGCCGTCGACAAGTTCGAGTACAAGCGCGGCTACAAGTTCAGCACCTACGCCACCTGGTGGATCCGGCAGGCCATCACGCGGGCCATCGCCGATCAGGCGCGCACCATTCGCATTCCGGTGCACATGATCGAGACGATCAACAAGCTGATCCGGACGAGCCGCTACCTGGTGCAGGAGTACGGCCGCGAGCCGACGCCCGAAGAGATCGCGGAGAAGATGGAGCTTCCCCTCGACAAGGTGCGCAAGGTCCTCAAGATCGCCAAGGAGCCGATCAGCTTGGAGACGCCCATCGGCGAGGAGGAAGACTCGCACCTGGGCGACTTCATCGAGGACAAGAGCGTCGTGTCGCCCGCCGAGGCGGTCATCAACATGAACCTCGCGGAGCAGACGCGTAAGGTGCTCAAGACGCTCACCCCGCGCGAGGAGAAGGTCCTGCGCATGCGCTTCGGCATCGGCGAGAAGAGCGACCACACGCTCGAAGAGGTCGGCCAGGACTTCGAGGTCACCCGCGAGCGAATCCGCCAGATCGAGGCGAAGGCGCTGAGGAAGCTCCGACACCCGTCGCGAAGCAAGCAGCTCAAGAGCTTCATCGAGAGCTGACGGGCACGCCGCCGCCCGCACCGACCTGTGAGGGAGAGGAATTCACAGGGAGCCAGGAAGACGGGGAGCCGCGGACGCGGCGGGACCGAAAGGGGCTTCTCCCTACTTGTCGCGGCGGTGGCGCTATCCGGCTGCCAACGAGGCTGCGCGCGCGACTGGCTGGCCGACCACGGGGTAGGGGAGCCGCCGGGGCACGCCCCGGTATTTCCTCTGAACGCGGTCGATTGCTCCGACGGTCTAGCTCGTTGCAACGAGGGCGTCGTCGAGGCGTCACGCCTGGCTGCGATCCCGCAGCCTTGCAAGCGTCCCCCGCCCCAGTGCGAGTGTCCGTGGGACCGGGTTGGCGAGTGCGAGAACGGATGCGCGGCGGAGGGAGCCGAGGTCGTCATCGACCGCGCTCTGGCCGGCACGCAACTCTGCGCGCCGGGTCCTGACGCTTCCACCGTCATGAGGATGACGAGCGCCGTTCCGGCGACGGTGACTTGCGACGAAGGGCAGCTCTACCGTTGCGACGGCGCGGATGTAGTCGCCTGCCGCGACCGAACGGTCATTGGTAAATGCCTTCGCGGGTGCTTCGTCCCCCGGGCGAGTCTGGAAGGCAGCGGTCCCGTGAGCCGCGAAGCGGCCTTCGCCGTCCTCTGTTCGCGGTGACGCGAACCGCGCTCCCCTGACACGCGAGTCACGCTCGGTGCACGGCGGGCGCAACTTTCTCGCGCGGACTGGCAAATTGCGAGACGATTGCGCGGGTCACCATTGGGTCGATCGGGATCCAGGCGGGCCGCCGCGGATCCACCAGATCAGCGCGCAGCTGCTGCCAGGAGCCCTCGACACCGATGTTCGTCGTGCTCACCTATGTCGTAAGGCTCGGCTCAAGGATTGCTTGAGACGTGACCAAGGGTCTCGCGACCCGCGCGACGGACCGAGCCAACTCGGACCCGCGCGAGGCCGGCGGGCAGACCGTGCGTTTTTTCCGCGCGCGGACGGGGACTACCATGCGTCGCAGTAAGGCAGTAGGCGTTTTCGGTTGGGTGCTGACGGTCGTTGCCTTGGCAACGGTGACCGTGCATTCGAAGGCCGACCCACAGAAGGGCGCAGTCGCTGACGCGCCGCTCCAACCAGCGGCCAAGAGCAAGCCGCACCTGGATCTGCTGCCGCTGCTCGCCTCGCACGACGCCGCTCTATTCGGTAGTTTCGTGCAGCCCGGCGCCATTCCGGACGTCCTCCCCAGCGACGCCGCCTGCCCGCCCGACCAAGTCGAAGTCGAAGGCGAGTACTGTCCCGCCGTGGAGCAGAAATGCCTCCGCTGGCTCGATCCGGCGACCAAGCTGCAATGCGCCGAGTTCGACCACCCCGCGACAGCCGGCAGCTGCGCCCTCAAGACCCAGCATAAGCGCTTCTGCATGGACCGGTACGAGTGGCCCAACAAGGTCGGAGCGCTCCCGCGCTACATGGCCAGCTGGATCGAGGCCAAGTCGTCCTGCGAGGCCATCGGAAAGCGACTGTGCGGCGACACGGAGTGGACTCTGGCGTGCGAGGGCCCGGAGCGGATGCCTTACCCTTACGGTGAGGGGTACGCTCGCGACGCCCGCGCCTGCAACATCGACAAGCCCTACATCTGGCCGCACCCTGAGAAGCTCTACGATCCGAAGACGAGCGTCGAGGAGCTGTCTCGCCTGGACCAGCGCGAGCCGAGCGGATCGCGCCCCGAGTGCGTGAGCCCCTACGGCGTTCACGACATGGTCGGGAACGTGGACGAGTGGGTCGTCAACGAGTCGCAGGCGGGGCACCCGTTCAAGAGTGGACTCAAGGGCGGCTATTGGGGGCCCGTGCGCACGCGGTGCCGGCCCATGACGACCGCGCACGAGGAGACCTTCCGTTACTACCAGATCGGGTTCCGATGCTGCGGTGACGCGCGTGCGGTCGACGTGGGCGAGGCCCCGCTGGCGATGAATCAGGGCATTTAGTGTCCCGAGTCGCGGTCGCATAGGGCCCGATACTCGGGACACTACCGCCGCCGATCGTCTTCATGCCTGCGGCATGAAGCCGATGACGGAGGGGACGGTTTCGTGGGGCTTCGCCCCCTCGGCGCTTCGCGCCGAGCCTCCCCCAATCGCCTTGCGGCGACGACTTCGCTTCGCGAAGTCGAGAAGAGTGCGCGATTGCGAAGAGGCTCGCGACCCACTTTGCGTCGGGCGCATGTACGGGCGTCAGCCCCGACGAGACCGTCCCAGTGGCGACTACTGGCCACATACCTGGCGGCCTCAGGCCATACGCCGGCATACGTCGCGCATCGCTGCGCACACAATGTATTTATGCAGTTACAAGCGAATCGCTGCTGCGTCGGCTATCGCCGTTGGGACCGCGTGGAGCGTCCCCGATGCGCGCGCCAACGACAGCGCGCCGCCCGCCGCCTCCGCCAGCGGACAGCCCGCACGCGACAGGCAGCCGACGTCGGCCGACCGCGCAGCTACCGCGCCTGCCCCGGTCCGCGTCGGCGTGCTCGGCGGCATCGGCTTCCCGCGCCCGCTCGCCATCGATGGCTTCGTCATTCTGAGCGGGCGCATCGCTCTCGGTGCCGAGTACGGCGCTCTCCCACCGGTGACGGTCGCGCAGGTCAGGACGAGCCTCTGGGCGCTCGCCGCCGACGCGCGCGTCTTTCCCTTTGGGGGACCGTTCTTCGCGGGCATGCGCTTCGGCTATCAGCACCTCGAGGCCACCACATCCATAGCCATTCCGCGTTACGGGTCCGCGCTCGAGCTCCTCTCGCTCGACTCGTGGTTCGTGAACCCCGGCATCGGCATCCTCTGGGCCTCCCGTCCCGGGATTGCGTTCGGGACCCAGGCCGGGCTAGAGATTCCGATCGGCCCGTCGATCTCGAGCTCGCTGCCGCTGTCGCTACTCCCCGGCGCGCAGACGGCCGTCGAGAGCCTCGGCAACAGCGTGATTCCAACGGTCGACGTGCTGCGCGTCGGAGGGGTCCTGTAGGGCGCAGACCTTCCGCGAGTGTCAGTCGACGCCGGCGTCGCCCGCGTCCACCGGCGGGTCCTCCGACTTTCTGTGCGCCGGAGGCTCCCCGTATTCGCGGCGCATCTTCGACGCCAGCGCGTCGAGCAGGACTTGCTCGTGGTAACGCGGCATCTGAGGCAGCTGCACGAGGACACTGACCGGGGTGTCGCGACCGCCACCCCGCACGAGCTCCAACGAGCCGGGGCTCGTCTTCGTGCTCTCGGGCGATCGGTACTCGAAGAGAAGGTAGCCGCTTTGGTCGTCTTTCTCGGTGACCTTCCAGCCGTTGTCCACGCGAACGAAGCGCAGCGCCGCGTTCCACGTGCGTTCGTACCCGTAGGGCGACTCGAACGCCGACTTCGCGTCGGCGCCGGGCGCCGTCATCGCGATCGCGGCGCCCACTCCGATCGCCGAAACCACGCCGAGCACGGCCGCCTGCCAGACACCAGGCTTCATGGCTACCCCGTAATCGAAGCGGGCAGCCGGGCCAAATTTCCGGCCACGCGCGCGTGTCATCGCGCGGGCGGGCGCTCACGCGTCGGCGTCTGCGGCTGCCCCCACCATCGCGGGCGCGCCCTCGAGCGCCACGAGGGCGCCCCGGGTACGTCGCTCGAAGCCCAGCGCCACCGCCGCCGCGGCGGTCTGGAACACCATCTGCGCCGCGTAGAGAAGGAACACGAACGCCGCGCCCGGCCCGGTGACGACCTGGGTCGGGTAGTACATCGTCATGGCGGCGTACAGGCCGGCCTGAAAGACCCCGAGCATGCCCGGAGGACCGGGGATGAATATGGCGCAGCCGAGCATCCCCATGAGCGCGCAGGCCTCGCCGAGGGTCGCCGCCGTGCCGTCGGCGTGAACCACCCCGCAGCCCCAGGCGAGCATCCACATCCCGATCGCGTTGAAGAGCCAGTAGAGCGTCGTCTCGACGAAGAAGCCGAACGCGTCGCGGCCACGACCGAAAACATGCAGTCCGTCCGCGAACTTCTCGCAGGTCCCTGCAAGTTTTTCAGCAAGGGGCATCGAAACCTTGCCGATCGTCGCGAGCGTCGTGCGGTGGGCCCACGATCGCGCAAAGTAAAAGACGGCGATCGTCGCGAACGCGGCGCAAAATAGGAGCAGCATCGCGTAGCCGCTCATCCGGACGTGGTGCACGGTCACCGGGATGCCGACGACCGTCTCCGGCAACGGGTGGACCGTGGGCACGAAGACGAGCGCGAGCGCCAGGACGATGCTCAGGTACAGGCCATCGATGATGCGCTCGGCGATGATCGAGCTCGTGGCCGCGGTCAGGGTAATGGGGCGCTGACCGTCGGAGCGGTCGTTCGACGGCGTACGAACCATGTACGGCCGCACCATCTCGCCTATGCGGAACGGCAGAAGCAGGATGGCCGCGAAGCCGATGAGCGAGACGGCGAGGAGGCGCCTCCTGGAGACGGTCGCGATGGGCCGCAGAAGGAAGCGCCAGCGAACGCTCCGGAAGTAGTTGAACCCCGCCAGCGACGCCAGGTACGGAAAGAGAATCCACCAGCGGACGTGCTGGAAGTCGCCTCCCTCAGGGACGATCTTCAGCCCACCCTTGTGGAGCGTGTACCAGATGCCGAGCGTGATGACGAAAGAGAGGACGAGCTTTCCTCTGTGCCGCTTGAAGAATCCCGCGAGAGCTCCCACCGTCTCGGTCGTATAGCACGCTGCCTGTCCCGTTCGAGGGGCGAGCGGCCGCGCTCTCCAGCCCGGGCGCCGCTTGCAGCAGCCTTCCGCAGACGCGCGATCGCATCGCGCGTCGCGTCAGAGGCTCCAGTACCGGATCTGGCGCTCGGTGCCGTTCGGATCGAGCGCGCTCTTCACGTCCACGAGGACCCCGCCGTCGCGCACCATGCCGAAGAGGCGAGACGCCCCGCGCTCGAGGTACCACTTGTGGCACACCGAGAAGACCAGCGCGTCCAGGTGCTGCATCTCCTCGAGCGGGACGAGCTTCACGCCGTACTCGTGCATGGCCTCCTCTTGACTCGCGAGGGGATCGTGCACGAGCGCGTGAATGCCGAACTGCTCCAGCTCGTGAAGGACGTCGGGGACCTTGCTGTTGCGGATGTCGTTGCAGTCCTCCTTGAACGTGAGGCCGAGGACGCCTACCCGAGCGTTCTTCACGGTGATGTCCGCGTCGATGAGGAGCTTGACGAGGCGCGCGGCGACGAACGGCCCCATGTTGTTGTTGATGCGGCGGCCCGCGAGGATGACCTCCGGCTGGTAGCCGAGCTGCTGGGCCTTCATCGTCAGGTAGTAAGGGTCGACGCCGATGCAGTGGCCTCCGACGAGGCCCGGCTTGAACCGCAAGAAATTCCACTTCGTGCCCGCGGCGTTGAGCACGTCTCTCGTGCGAATGCCCATCCGGTCGAAGATGATCGCCAGCTCGTTCATGAGGGCGATGTTCAGGTCGCGCTGGGTGTTCTCGATGACCTTTGCGGCCTCGGCGACCTTGATGCTCGGCGCCTTGTGCACGCCCGCCTCGACGATGCGGCCGTACACCGCGGCCACGCGTTCGAGGGTCTCGGAGTCCTCGCCGCTGACGACCTTCGTGATCTTCTCGAGCGTGTGTTCCTTGTCGCCGGGATTGATGCGCTCGGGCGAGTAGCCCAGCTTGAAGTCGCTGCCGCGACGCAGTCCGCTGACGCGCTCGAGGATGGGCCCGCAGATGTCCTCGGTCACACCGGGGTAGACCGTCGACTCGTAGACGACGACCGCGCCCGGCGAGAGGACCTTCGCCACCGTCTCGCTCGCCCGCTCGACGGGCGTCAGGTCCGGCACGTTGTTGCAGTCGACCGGCGTCGGGACGGCGACGATGAAGAACGTGCACCCTTGCATCTCTCGCGGGTCGCTGGTCATGCGGAGGGTCGTCGCCTTCAGCACGTCCGCAGGCTGCTCGTGGTTGCGATCGAAGCCCCGCTTCAGTTCGCCCACCTTCTCCGCGTGGACGTCGAAGCCGACCACGTCCTCGAACTTGCGCGCGAGCGCGAGCGCGACGGGAAGGCCCACGTAGCCCAGACCCACGATGGCAATTCGCTCGTTGTTCACGTTCGCTCCATCCTTCAATGCGTGGGCGAGTCGCCCAGCAGCCCTCGCGGTCCCTCGCCAAGCAGCCTCTGCGCTTCCTCGGGCCCGACCAGTTCCCTCAGACGATCGATCGCCCGGACGACGTGGTCGACGTCGGCGGGCCTGTGCGAATCCGTGCACGCGGCCTCGTACGCGTCCGTGTCGAGGAGCTTCTCCGCGGCGCGCTGCGACGCCCGCCCGTACTTGCCGACGAGCGCGCAGACGTCCAGGAGCAGGTGGGCGCCGGCATCGAAGAGCGGCTCGAGGCAGGAGTCGTCGCGCCACACGGGTTCGTAGCGTTCCGGATGCGCGAGGACCGGGACGATTCCGGCGCGCCGGAGGTCGAAGAACCGGTGCTGGAGACGCAGCGGGAACGCCCCCTGACCGAGCTCGACGAGCGCCGTCTTGCCGCCTGGGTACGAGAGCCCCTCGCCACGGACGAGCCGTCCGAACACCACGTCATCGAAGAAGTGCTCGCTCGCGAGATGCACGGTGGGAAGCCCCTCGGAGGCCGCCACGAGAGTGGGTTGCATGGCGGCGAATGCACGTTCGAGGCCGGGCCGGTCGTTGTCGAACATCCCCGGACGCATGTGCGGCGTCGCGACGACCACCTCGAACCCGATCTGCCGCAGGCCGCGCAGCATCGCGAGGGATTCGTCGGGCGAGCGCGCGCCGTCGTCGATCGCGGCCACCCAGTGGCAGTGCAGGTCTACGAAGCCGGCCATCGTCGCGCGCGCAGGCACACGAGAGATCGGTAGCACGGCCGGCCGTGCCATGAGAAAGCCAGGGGGCATTCTGGGGGGGCGAGGGGCACAAAGTACCCGCCGCTGTGGCGAAAGACACACAAGCTCGCTTCTCGGTTGACCACGAGTCGAAATGCGTGCCCGTCGTCAAAACGACGGGCATGCGGCCTCGCCGGCTTTCGCTATGACCCGTCCGCGATGACTCCGATGGCTTCCCGCCCGCCGCGGCAGTACGACCTCGTCCTGTGGGGGGCAACCGGCTACACCGGCCGCCTGGTGGCCGAGTTTCTGCTGTCTCGCTACGGCACCGACGGCGAGCTTCGCTGGGCGCTGGGCGGCCGCGACGGGACCAGGCTATCGGGCGTGCGCGAGCAGCTCGCCGGCCGGTACCCGGCTGCGCGGCGCCTGCCGCTCGTCCTGGGCGACGCGCGAGACCGCGCGTCGCTCGACGCACTCGCTCGGAGCGCGAGGGTCGTGTGCACCACCGTGGGACCGTACGCCCTTCACGGGCGGGACCTCGTCGCCGCGTGCGTGGACGCCGGCACCGACTACTGCGATTTGAGCGGTGAGACGCCGTTCGTACGCGACATCATCGACCTGCACCACGAGCGGGCGCGCGACGCCACCGGCGCGCGGATCGTCCCCTGCTGCGGCTTCGACTCCGTCCCGTCGGACCTGGGGACTCTGCTCGTTCAAGAGCACGCCAGGACGCGGCACGGGGCGACGTGCGGGGAGGTCAAGGGTTTCGTCGTCGACGCCACCGGCGGCCTGAGCGGCGGGACCGCGGCGAGCATGATTTCGATCGTCGAGCAGGCGGTGCGCGACCCGAGCACGCGCCGTCTCTTGAGCGACCCGTACGCCCTGGCTCCGCGGGAGTCGCCCCGGCGAAGTGGGCATCGAGCACGGGGAGAACGCGACGCGGAGCGCGACGGGGAACGCGATCAGTGGGGGTTGCGCTGGGACGAGGACCTTCGGGGCTGGACCGGTCCGTTCCCGATGGCGGGCGTGAACACCCGCGTCGTGCGGCGGACGAACGCGCTGCTCGAGTACGCGTGGGGGAAGGACTTCCGCTATCGCGAAGCGTCCGGCTTCTCGAAGGGCGCCAGGGGCTGGCTGACCGCGGCATGGGTTACGGCGGGCCTTGGGCTCTTCGTCGGCGCGATGGCGGTCTCGCCGCTTCGCTGGGCGATCTCCAAGACGGTCCTGCCGTCCCCCGGGGAGGGACCCTCTGCGGAGTCTCGGGCGCGCGGGCACTTCGCGATCCGCTTCGTCGGCGTGGGTCGCGCGACCCACGGGACCGCTCCGCCCAAGGTGTTCGCCACGGTGAGCGGGTCGAGCGACCCCGGATACGGCGAGACGGCCAAGATGCTCGCCGAGTCGGCGGTGTGCCTCGCGCTGGACGAAGGCGTGACCGGGCGGCGCGGCGGCGTCCTGACCCCCGCGTCGTGCATGGGAATGCGCCTCGTCGAGCGGCTGAGGCGTGCGGGCATTCGGTTCGACGTCGACGATTCGTGAGCCGGGGTCTCCGTCACTTGATCGCGCTCAAGTGGACCACGTACCACTCGCCGCGCCAGGAAATCAGCGACTTCACGTCGAACGCTCCTGCCTCGAAGCGCAGATGCGACCCGAACACCCGGTAATAGCCGATCTTGTTGTACTCCTCGCCCGGCTCTACCCAGCGTGCGCGCGCGTCCGGCACCTCGAGCCCGAGGAGACGGGCGCTCGGGGCGTCTGCCCCGAGCGCGGCGTGCAGCGCGTGAATGTCGTGCGAGTAGGCGGCCACCAGGCGGTGGCGCCAGTCCGCCGCGGGATTGGGGACGTCCTTGACCTGCTCGTAGGCTCCCAGTGGGAAGAACATCGCCATCCCGCGCTCGGGATTGTCGGACACGATGGCGTCCCACAGCGCACCGACGCGGGCGTCGAAGGCGCTGCCTTCGGCGCGCGGTTTGTCGTGGGTCTGGGGCAAGAGGGCGGAGTCGGCCGACGCGGATGGAACCGGCGACGGCGGAGGGGAAGCGCCATCGCGGGGAGAGGCGCTCGGCGTTGCAGGAGCCGAGGCGCGCGGGGCGGGGAGGATGTCCGGATAGGCAAGCGACGGCGAGGCGTCGGGCGTCGGCGGCTCCCGGCGCGAGCACCCGGCGAAAAGGGCGGCGATGGCGAGCGCCGAGGCGAGTGACCCAGGGACCATGGCTCGTGATTCTCGAATCACGACCCCTGATCTAAGCTAGGCGCGCATCCGCCAAGGAGACCAAATAGCATGCGTACGCTTTCGACCTGCATCGCCGTCGCGTCGGTCGTTGTCATTTCTGCGGCCGCCTGTGGCCCCAAGAACCAGGACAACACGCAGCCCAACGCCGCGGCGACCGCGACGGGCTACCCGGGATACCCGCAGCAGCAGGCTTATCCGCCCGCGCAGGGGCAGTACCCCCCGGCTGGCCAGTACCCGCAGCCTGCACCCACCTACGGCCAGCAATACCCGGCTCCTCCTCCGACCGCGCAGCCGATGCCGGCGCCGACCGCCGCGCCGACGGCCAGCGGGGGCCAGATGGCCGTCCCCGGCCCAATCGCCTTCCAGTGCCAGAACGACGTGCCCTGCGGCACCCACCACTGCAACATGCAGTACGGCAAGTGCGCGTTCCCCTGCCAGTCGGCGGCCGATTGCATCTCGCCGAACACGTGCATCGCCGGTTTGTGCGTCCCGGCTCCGCCTCAGGCGCATTAGGGTCTGTAGTGTCCCGAGTCGCGGGCGCTATGGGCCCGATTCTCGGGACACTACCTCCGCCGATCGTCTTCATGCCTGCGGCATGAAGACGATGACGGAGGGGACGGTTTCGTGGGGCTTCGCCCCCTCGGCGCTTCGCGCCGAGCCTCCCCCGGATCGCCTTGCGGCGAACGACTTCGCGAAGCGAAGTCGGAAGAGGGCGCGATGGTTCGTGGTTGACGTCGATATCCCGCGGTCGACTGCGTGTCGGGGCCTTGCGAGAGCCCGTCGGACGCGTTCGACGGCGTGACGAGAGGGTTCGAGAGACTGCGGGATCCGCTCGACAGCGTGACGGACGCGATCGTCAGCGTGTAGGGGTCGTTCGAGAGGCTGTCGGAGGGGTTCGACAGCGTTACGGACGCAATCGACAGCGTGTCGAGGTCGTTCGACGGCGTGAGGGACGCGATCGTGAGCGTGTAGGGGCGGTTCGAGAGGCTGTCCGAGGGGTTCGACAGCGTGACGGACGCGCTCGACAGCGTGTCGAGGTCGTTCGACAGCGTGAGGGACGCGATCGTGAGCGTGTCGAGGTCGTTCGACGGCGTGACGGACGCGCTCGACAGGCGGTCGAGGGCGTTCGACAGCCCGTCGAACGGGATCGACAGCCTCTCGGCTCAGTAGGTGGTCGTGACGAAGTCGGTCTTCGGGCTGACGGCCCACTGAAGGGCGCGTACCGTGCGGTCGATGCACGCAGCCACGCCCCCGCTCGGCGGGTTCGTCGTCACCGTCACGCCGACGGCACGCCCCATCTTCACGGCGACCCGCACGGTGACCTTCATGTCGTCGGGAGCGCCGCACCCGCCGATGAACGACGCGTGGCGGAGCGGCGCCGAGAGCTGAGCGTTGGTGAGATCCGCGGAGTCGCTGCCGCCGCCCCCGAAGTTCATGTTCTCGTTGTTGCCGTTGAGGACCGCCTCGAAGCTCCGCCCGCCCGAGTAGCCGCCTCCGCCGCCGCCGCCTGCGACGCCGCCGCCGGCGCGCTTCTTTCCCTTGATGTCGCCGTTCACCTCGACGGTGCCCTCTCGGTCCTTGGCGACGACGACCTGGTCGCTGTGCAGGCCGCGGCGCGTGAAAAACCACACCGCGAGCATGCCCGCGAGCGCCACCACGACGCTGCCCGCGAGAATCGACTTGGCGACACCCCGCCGCTTGTCGCTCTCCGCGGCGCGCACGACGGCCTTCTGCTCGGCCTTCTTGTCGCGGAGCAGCCGTGACTGCTCCGCGAACGGCGAGAACTCCTCCCACTCCGCGATGGGCAGCTGCTGTCCGCTGATCTCGTCGCGCAGGTCGTGTTCCCCCGTGAAGGCGTGCGACGCGATCTGCTGGAGCAGCTCGACCGCCGAGAAGGGACCGTGGTCCATCAGGTCCTTGTTCACGACGTAGCGGGGCCGCGGGTCGCTCTCGAGGCGCGCCTTGAGCGCCGCGAGCTTGGTCGTCGGGTCGTCCCGGCGGCTCGAGGGGGGCGCCGCGCGGCGGTCGATGACCGGCGCGCCGAAGGGATCGCCACCCTGGCTCGCCGCCCCGCGCGCGGAGCTGAGCGCGCTGACGCCGCTCGCCTCCGGGTTCGACTTCGGCATCGCCGCGGCGATCTCGTGGGGGGGCAACATCGACAGGCGCACGTCCACTTCGAGCTCGGCGCTGGCGTCGAACTGGGAGGCGCTCGCCTCGGGCGCGTGCATGCTCTGCTGCGGCGCCAGCGCGTACATCGCCGCCGCCAGGGCGCCCAGGTCCGCGGGGCGGTGGGAGCGGTCGCCGATGATGGCTTTCCCGATGAGGATCTCGATTCCTTCCGGAAGGTTCGGGTCGATCTCGCGCGGCCGCTTCATGCCAGGGCCCACGTGCCGGCCGGTCACCATCTCGTAGAGGATGGCCCCGACCGAGAAGACGCTGGAGCACGCGTCCCCCGGCTGCGAGCTGCGGTGCAGCTCGGGAGGCAGGCAATATTTGTCATGCAGAAGCGTCGGCGGGACCGACAGGCTGGCGCTGATGCGCGCGAGCCCGTCCGGACCGGGCGCCACGGCCGAAGGGTGGACGAAGAGTGTCTCCCCGCGGGCGTGGCGCTCCCTGAGATCCAGGCACACCGGAACGATGACCGCGACGGCTTCGTCCAGCGTCAGCCGCCGGCCCTCGGCGCGCCGCGCGTCGAGCAGCGTACGAAGGGTCTGCGAGGGAGGGATCGACTGCGCGGGGTGCGCGCCCCATGCGGGCGCGGGGGACATCGCCATGGTCGTGCGACAGCATACGGCACGGTCGAGCGGTCCCTCAATGGTCGGGCCGAGGTCCCCGCCTCAGGTTCTGCGCGCAGCGGAGATGTACGAGCCCCGCTCACCCGCGCCCGCGCGCGAGCTCTGCCACGACTTTTCGGCCGCCGATGACCTCTCCTGCCAACGCCGCTACTGCCTGGTCGAATATTTCTTTCCGCACGCTCACGAATGTCATTCGGTCGCGTACCCGGATGCGGGTCGTGTCCTCGGGTGCGAGGCCCTTGTCCGCGAAGAGCTTCTGGAGATCGGACGGCCGCACACCTTCGCGCTTGCCCACGTTGACGAAGAGCTGGAGAAACCCCGACGGCGAGTCGCCGCGCTCCGCCGGGGTCACGCCCGTCTCGAGGATGGGCTCTTCGTCGTCGGCTTCCGCCGGCGGCTCCCACAGGGACGGAGCGGCGGCAGCCGCTACGGTCGTCGGGCTCGCGGCCGTCCGGGTGGTCGCTCTCGGGGCGTCTCGCGGTTCGATGGGTTCGCGGCGCGGCGGGGCTTGGGGCACGGCCTGGGGCATGGGCTCGGGGTTGCGGCCGCGCCGCGCCTCGGCGGCCGTCGTCGCGGCGTCCCCGCCGCGCGCGCCGAGGTGATCGCGAAGCAGCCCCGCGATGATGAGCTCCGCGTCGGCGTGCGTGAGCAATCGCCGCGCGAGCGAGAGGTCGTCCGGGTGCGCGGAGCGGCTCGCGAACGCGTCCACGAAGAGCTGCACCAGGTCCATCTCCGCGCGCGTGCGGAGCTCGCCGGCCGACGGCAGCTGCTTCTCGATGGGACGGATCTTGTAGGTGAGCCGCAGCAGGTAGAGGTTGCCGATGTCCTTGGGGCCGACGAGCGCGATGGCCGTTCCGGTCTTGCCGGCGCGCCCGGTCCGGCCCGTCCGGTGGACGTATTGCTCGGCGGTCTCGGGGAAGTCGTAGTTGATGACGTGCGTCAGGTGGGAGATGTCGATGCCGCGCGCCGCGACGTCGGTGGCGACGAGGAACCGCAGGTTGCCCTGGCGGGTAGCCGCCATGACCCGCTCGCGATCGGGCTGCGGGAGATCGCCGTTGAGCCAGTCGGCATCGAAGCCGCGGGCCTTCAGCCCGTCGGCCACCCGCTGCGTCTCGTCGCGTGTGTTGCAGAAGACGATCGCGCTCTCCGGATCCTCCACCTCGAGGATGCGCACCAGCTGGCTCAGCTTGTCTATCCCGCCGCGGACGACGTAGACGTAATGCGCGATCTCGAGCGCGCCGACCTGGTCGCTCGAGAGCGTGATGATCTCGGGATCGCGCAGCTGGCTGTGCGCGAGGCGCTCGATGTCCGACGGGATCGTCGCGCTGAAGAACAGCCCCTGCCGGTGTTTGGGCAATGTCTCGAGGATGGCGTGGAGTTCCCGCGCGAAGCCCTGTCTCTTATACACATCTGACGCTGCCGACGATCTTACGCGT
>CALKVG010000079.1 GCA_937998045.1 uncultured Myxococcales bacterium | reverse complement strand
GCTCCGGCCGCAACGAGCACGGTTGCCAAGCACCGGTATTCGTCCTCCCGGGCTCGTCCTATCCAACGTGCCGCCATTGTGCCGCGAGCCCGCGGTTCGCGCGGGACCGCGCCGGCACGCCACCGAAGCTGCCTGGTCTCGCGAGGAGCACGCAGCTCGCGTACCGCCTCGGCGGTGTAAACGATCCTCGCGAATGCCGTCCTCTTGTCTCCGAACATCCTGAGTGTAAAGCACTGGAACCGCCTTTTTGGCTGGCCTCCTCTATGCGGCGACGCCCCGCGTCGACTGGGCCACTCTCCTGGACGGGGCGCTTCCCGTGCTCGGGAAGCCGTGCGTGCTCCCCAATCTCGCGCTGCCGACCATCGCCGCGCTCACTCCTCCGCCGCACACCGTTCGTCTGGTGGACGAGAACGTCGAAGACGTGGACTTCGGGATCGAAGCCGACGTCGTCGGCATAACCGGGTTCATAGTTCACAAGCGGCGCATGTTCGAGTTGATCGCCGGGTTCAGAGCCCGTGGAAAACGGGTCGTCGTCGGCGGGTCCTACGCGACGCTCTGTCCGGAGGATTTCCAGGGGCAGGTCGATGCACTGTTCGTGGGCGAAGCGGATCGATGACGGGGCTCCTCAACGCGCTACCGAAGACGCCTCTGCACGAGCGCCTCGCGCGGGCGGGGAGGCTCCTGGGGACGACGACCGGCGATCAGTTCGTATTCACGAACGTCGTGCCCGCGGGCATGAGCGGCCCGGAGCTCTATCGTGGCTATCGGCGCCTTCTCGAGCAGCTCTACGATCATCGCCGGTACCGGGAGCGAGCGCTGGCGCTCATCGAACACATCGGAGAAGCCGCGTCGTCGCGCTCCCCGATAGCCCCAATGTGGCGCGTCACGGCGCGACGACGATGTGGTCCTCGACGCGGCGTACGCCGGGCGCCGCCCATGCGGCACGCTCGGCCTCCTCTCTCTCCGCCCATGATCGAACGCTTCCCTCGAGCACGACTTCGCCGTCTCGCACGTCGACAGCCACCCGCCGCGCATCCATTTCGGCGCTTCTCTTCAGAGCCTCCTCGATCTTTCCCTTGATCTCGGCAGGTGTTACGCGCGGCTTGACGGTGATGAGGTTGCTGATTCCGACTACCCCGGGCAGGTAGCGCACGGCGTTCTCGGCGGCATCCCTTTGGTACTGCCACTCGACCTCACCCTCGAGCGTTACCCAGCCGTCCCGGACAGTTGCCTTGACCGCATCGCGGGGCACGAGCAAGTTCGACTCCAGCGCTCGTACGGCCTCCATGGCGATGTCCTCGTCGGTTCGTTTGCTGTCCCCCGGCAGCTTCACCTCGAGCTCGTTGGCCAGGGCCCTCACGCCGTACACGCGACGCGCGGCGAGCTCGGCGCCGTAACGCTCGGCGTACGAACGCACATGGCCGCTGAGGGTGACCACACCATCCTTTACCGAAACTCCAATGTGAGCCGCGTTGACGCTGGGCTCCCACTCCAGCTCGTTCAGTACGTCTCGTTGAAGCTCCGCGTCGCTCTTCATGGCCCAACTCTCCGCTTCTCGGCCGCGCGCCGCGGTCGTCGCGGCGCGCGAACGTTCCCGCAAGAAGGCAAGGCCGGTTCCCGCGCGCGCCATCTCATCCATCTGGTGGATGCGCAAGCGCGCAGAGTCACCGTGGCGGAGCGCAGGAGCGCCTCGCGCCGGTGCGCGCGGCCGGCGATTTGCGACGCACGCTTTGGTGAGTCCCATGAAGAAATCGACGGCAGCGCACCTCTACGCGATTCACCACTACATGACCCAGTCGCCGCACGTCGTCCGTCCGGACGCGAGCCTCGCACAAGCCCGGCAACTGATGTACGAGATTAAAGCTCGGCACCTCCCCGTCGTCGACGACGGCCAGCTCGTCGGCATCCTCTCGGAGCGCGACCTCCTGTTCCTCGAGTCGCTCACCGATGTCGATCCGGACCGCATCCCCGTGCGAAGCGCCATGCAGACGGAGGTATACGGCGTCGACCGCGACACACCGCTCGACGAAGTGGCGGCCACGATGGCGTCCAGCAAATACGGCTCGGCGGTCGTATGGAGCGGCGGAAGCGTCGTGGGCATCTTCACCACGGTAGACGCGATGCGCGCCCTCGCTGCGACCGTCCGCGAGCGCACGAAGAAGTGATAGTCATTTGTCGAGGCGATCCCGAGGGCTCGGCGATTGCGTGCACGCCGGGGATGATCGACGAGGTTGTCCGCTAGCTCCGCCGCGCCGGGGTGCCCTTCCGCGTGACGTCCTATCCGTCACCCGAGCCCGAGCGGGCACGCCGCTCAACTACGCCGCATTCGCGCTCGCGACAGGCGCCAGTGTGCTCGAGTCGAACTCCGCCGATTTGCCTGAGCGGTATCGCGGCACCGTCGGACCGTTGCCTCCACTCGGCGGAGTCTTCGGCGTTCCGCTCTTCGTCGACGAGCCGCTCCTCGAGGCCACGAGGCTCGCGTTCGCTCGATCTGTGCGAACGACGTCGTTCCACCACAGCGAGCGCCGTGCGCGCGAGCCGTGGTGATCGCCGATCGTGTGGCTTGCGACAGAAGTGTCGACCGGCCCCGGTTGAACCTTCCGCAGGTATGACCCTGCTACTTGCTCCTCGACGTGGCAACGGCAGCGCAGGCGATGGGCCGCCGTTTCTTCGCAAGGCCGGTGCGCCCTCAGGGGGCGTGCGCCTTCACCGGGGCCTGGGCGTGCAGCTCGATCCAGCGGGCGAGATCGAAGCGGTGCAGCATGCCCACCAGCCGATCGCCGTCGACGACGGGGAACTCGCTGGAGTCGGAGTTCACGAGCTTGTCGAACGCTTGGCCGAGGTCCTCGCGCGGCGACGTCGTCACGAGGCTGTCGAGCGGTGTCATCACACGCGAAACCGGGGTCGAGTCCCACGCGTCTCGCGGGGCTTTGCGCACGTCCGCCAGCGTGACCATCCCCAGCAGCCGGCCGTTGCCGTCCACCACGGGGTACGACCGCTCTTCGTACTGCATCAGCCAATCGTTCACGAGCGACGAGACCGAGGTCTCCGGCGGGATGGCCATCCCCACGGGCCGCATCAGGCGCGACACGGTCAGCCCCTCGAG
>CALKVG010000078.1 GCA_937998045.1 uncultured Myxococcales bacterium | reverse complement strand
GATTTCTGCCTGTCTCGTGGGCTCGGAGATGTGTATAAGAGACAGCGTTCCGCCATCGACGCCGGTGCTCTGGTTGTTCCCACATCCCGTCAAGAGAATCCCCAAAGCCAAACTTGCCGTCACCGGAATAATCGTACGCGTCATGCTCCGTCCTCTCGCACGCCTCTTCGCATGCGGCGTACCAGGTTACTCCACCGCGCGTATCGCCGGGTCTTTTCGTGCGGCGCGCGTCTCATGGCGCGTCCTTCGAGGCCGCACCTGGACGCGCCACGGCCTCATGGCCGTCGCCATGGCCGTCGCCTGCGCGACGTTCGGCGCGCACGGAGCCGCCCCCGACCCCGCAGGGCTACGTCGTAACGGCGCGCAATTTTCGTAGACAACCGTGCGACCGCGTCGACGTTCGCATCGGCGAGCGCGACCGCGGCACGACGACGATTCGACGGCCCCAACCAGCTCGATGGGGGAGCTTCCTCCCCGAGTGGGATATCTGTGCACCTAGCTCTCCGAAAGATAGTCCGGATGGGCGGGGGCAAATCGCGCCGTTCCGACTCGACCAGGTGAGGGGAGCGAAGTCGACCTGCGTTGGGTCGCTTTCGTCGGTCGACGTTCCGCAGGCGCGACGACGGCGTCCGGGCACTCGAGCCGGAGCGCGTAACACCTCCGCCGAGCGCACAGAGAACAACGGCCGATGTTCAGAGATCGACGGACCTCTAAGGGAGAAGAGCGGCCCACTGACTGAGAAGAACCGACCGTTGTCAGAGAACGGACGGCCGCTGACGAAGATCAACGGTCCATTGTCAAAGGACAAGGGCCCGTTGTCCGAGATCGACTCGGCGGAGTCGTGCCGAGGATGGTCTAGGTTTTCGTCATGCCGCGTGCGGCCGCCGCGCCCAGCGTGCGGCACGCGCGGATGACTTCGTCCGAGAGGTCCGTTCCCCGGAGCGCACGGGCGAGGCTCAAGCCGCCGACCATCAGCGCCACCAGTCCCAGGGCGAGCGCTCTCCCCGTCGCGCCCCGGTTCCCGGGCAAGTGCTCGTGGAGCCTCGTGCTCAGGGCCTCCACCTGCTCCGCGAGGACGTCCCGGTGCTCCGCGGCCGTCGTCCCGATCTCGCCGACGACTGCGGGCAAGGGGCAGCCCAGGCTGCCTGCATCGCGGTGAGCCGCCGACAGATATCGCTTGAGGACGACCTCCGCGCGATCCGCCTCGGGTTTCTCGTCCAGGCGCGCGAACAGTCGGTCGCGGAGCTCCGCGCCGGTGCGGCGCAGCGCCTCGTCCACGAGCGCCTCCTTGGACGCAAAATGCGCGTAGAACCCGCCGACCGTCAGGCCGGCGCCCTTCATGACGTCGGCCACTCGCGCGCCCGAGATGCCTCGCTCTCGCACGAGGCGCGCCGCGGACGCGAGGATCGTCTCGTGCGACTTCTCCTTTTGTTCGACCTTGGCGCTCATCGGGCCCCTTCTTCCTCGCGCGCGGGCGCCTCGACCCTTGACGTTCTGATTACGTCCATCATATTACCATGATACTCGCAACGCAATGCCCGGCGCTCACGCGCCGGCTCGTGCCGGGCGGGCGCACGGGTGCAGACGCGACGCAGGAGAAAGCGATGGAAGCGAAGCCGCGCATCCAAGGCCCGAAGACGACGAAGCACCTCGAGCAGATGCGGGCGATCATCCGCCGGGAGGCCGAACCCCCGCCCGTCGCCAAGCTCGTGGGTTTCGATTTCGTCTCCATCGACCTCGGCCGCTCGGTCTTCGAGCTGAACGCCGGCCCTCAGCACGCGAATCCCATGGGCACGCTCCACGGCGGCATTCTGTGCGACCTGGCCGACGCGGCCCTCGGTACGGCGATGGCCTCGACGCTCGAGGACGACGAGTCGTTCACGTCGCTCGACTTGACGGTGAAGTTCCTGAAGCCGGTGTGGAAGGCGCGGCTGCACGCGACGGCACAGCTCGTGAAGCGCACGCGATCGCTGGGTCTGCTCGAGTGCGAGGTCACCGACGACGCAGGGAGCCTGGTGGCGCGCGTTTACAGCACCTGCATGGTCCTTCGCGGCGAAGACGCGAAAGGACGCTGATTCTACGGCGACGTGACGGTCTGGAGGGGATCGCGTCGAACGGCGGATCTGCAGCGACTCCGAGCGCGCCGAAACCGGACGGGCTCATGTCCTGAGCCCGGGGGGGGATCGCGTAGTCCAGATCGCCTCGTCCGATGGCGGCGCGCTACCATGGGCCGCGAGCAAGCAGGATGATCGGCCAGAAGCTCGGGAACCGGTACGAGATCGTGCGCGAGCTTGGCCGTGGGGGAATGGGCGTCGTGTATCTCGCGCACGACGTGCTCCTCGACCGGGACGTCGCCGTGAAGCGGATCGGAGCCGCCCAGCTCCCGGAGGAGGCACGCTCCCGCTTCCTCCGCGAGGCGCGCGTCATCGCGAAGATGGACCACCCCGGGATCGTGAGTGTGTACGACATCGGCCTCGATGGCGACGCGCTCTTCCTGGTGATGGCGTTCGTGCCCGGCTCGAACCTCCGGGAGGTCCTCGAGCGCGAGGGGCGCCTGCAGCCGTCGGAGGTCGTCGACCTGGGCATCCAGGCAGCCGAAGCGCTGGAGCACGCGCACTCGATCGGCATCGTGCACCGCGACATCAAGCCCGAGAACATCATGATCGTCCGCAAAGAGGGCGCGACGCGCGTCCTCTTGGCGGACTTCGGCCTGGCGACGGCGCTGTCCGAGCAGCGGCTCACGCATCCGGGGACGGTCCTCGGGACGGTTGCCTATATGAGCCCCGAGCAGGTCGAAGCGAAGCCAATGGACGGACGAGGCGACATCTATGCCCTTGGCACCGTTCTCTTCGAATGCGCGGCCGGGGACGTGCCCTTCCCCGGCATCGAATTGGCCTCCGTTCTCTACCGCATCGTGCATCAGGCGCCGCCCGCGCTGCGAAGACTGGCGCCGGCCGTCGACGCCGAGCTCGAGGCCGTCATCATGCGCTGCCTCCAGAAGGACCCGTCGTTCCGGATCCAGCGCCCCCGAGATCTTGCCGAGGCGCTCCGGCGCTGCGCGCAAAGCGCCAGCGCGGCGCGAGCTGCGGCGTCGCCGGTCGTCTTCCAGCTTCAGCCTACCGTGCTCGCGCCGGCATCCGACGTGCCCCGCCGCACGGTCACCCAGCGCAGACTCGCGCCGCTCTGGATCGGAGCCGGCGCGATCGTGGTGGCCGCGGGCGGCCTCGCCAGCGTCCCGTGGCTCCGGCGAGCGAGCCACGCTGCGCGTGCAAAAGCCACTGCGTCGGAAGTCGGCGCTCCGTCTGCTTCGTCGACGCCCGCCGCGCCGGCGCCCGTGGCGCCGGTGTCCTCGCCGGCGTCTTCTCCAGCGACCGCGCCGGTGTCGTGCGAGCGGTATTGCGATCTGGTCCTGAAAAACTGCACGGGGGCCAATGCGGAATATCTCTCCCGGGACATTTGCATGAAGATGTGCCCCGCTTTCGAGATCGGCGTCGGTGCGGGAGATACCGCCGACGGGACGCTCGGTTGCCGCCTCTATCACGCGGGCGCAGCCGAAGGCTCGCCGGGTGAGCATTGCCGCGCGGCGGGGCCGCTGGGCGGGCGCCAGTGCGGCAAGGATCCGTGCGAGCCTTTCTGCGCGCTGGCCGTCACGTACTGCGTGCCGCCGAAACCACCGCCCTACGCGGACGGCCTCACCGAGTGCCGCGCCGCGTGCAAGTCGTACCCGTATGTTGCAGATGCCGGCGACACCGCGCTCCAGAGCGGCAATACGCTCAACTGCAGGCTATGGCACCTCCAGACGGCGTACACCTCGGACGGCTTCGGCCTGTTCCACTGCCCGCACACCAAGCGCGTCAGCTCGACGTGCTATTGACGGCGGCCGAAGCCGTTCGCGCTAGTACGTGAGGCCGAAGCCGAGCGGGAAGAGCGGCTGGTAGTTGCCGTTGCAGCAGGTCATGAAGTTGTCCTGCGAGTCGTCTTTGCGCCAGCTGTGGCTCAACTTGCCGGTGGGCTTCACGTCCCCGAAGAGAACGTCGGCGACGCCGTCTCCCTCTGTGCCGGGGAGCCAGGCGGCGATCCACGCGTCCGCGTTGGCGAGGTTGTCCGCGATCTGTACGGTGCGCCCGCTGATCACGATCGCGACGACGGGCTTTCCGGTCGCTTTGGCCTGAGAGAGCAGCGTGAAGTCGGCGGCCGGGAGGGTGTTGATCGTCTGGCTGTCGCCCGGCGTCTCGGCGTACGGCGGCTCGCTGAGGACGACGATGTCGATGTCGGCGCTGTTCATATCGCCGGCCAGATTCGTCACCTTTCCGATGGCTTGCTGGATGGTCGTGCCGGTCGTCGCGTTGCCGTTGCCCTGCCAGTTGATCGTCCAGCCGCCGCACTGATTGCTCAGGTTGTTGGCGCCGCTACCACCAATCCAGATCTTGGCGGTCTTGGAGAGGGGCAGCACCTTGTTGTTGTTCTGCAGGACGACCAGAGACTGAGCCACAGCCTTGCGCGCGAGGGCGCGGTGGTCCGCGGAGCCGACGCTGGCCAGGAGCGATGGGTCGCGTTTGAAATTGAAGAGCCCCGCCTGACACTTGACGTTCAGAATGCGCGTGACCGCGTCGTCGATGCGCGAGTCGGGAATGTTCGTGTCGTTCGCGATGGTCTGGACGGCGTTCTGCCAGCTGTCGGCCGCGGGCGGCGCATCGGGCTCCATGAGCATGTCCACGCCGGCGTTGATGGTGGGCTCGACACCGCCTGCGTTGACGTTGGCGTTCCAGTCGGTAAGGACGATCCCTTTGAAACCGTACATGCCCTTGAGCAGCGTCGTGATCATCGTCGAGTTCGACGTGATGAACTTTCCATTCCACGTCGTGTCGCTCACCATCATGCAGCCGAGGCCCGCCTGGATGGCCGGCACGTACGCCGCCATGCCGTATTTCTCCATGTCCGACTGGTTGACTTCGATGTCACTCCGGTCGACGACCCCGGCCCAGTTCGGCAAAAACGACTTGCCTGCGGTGCCCTGGCCGTCGCCGGCCCAGTGCTTCGCGCACGCGATGATTCCTGGATTCCCCGAGCCGAGCCCCATCGGCCCCTGGAGTCCTATGACCTCCGCTGCGACCATCTCGGCGGCCCAGTCCACGTCCTCGCTGAACGTTTCGTAAAATCGCCCCCAGCGGGCGTCCCAGGCGACGCTCGCCTGAGGCGCGTACGTCATCGTCACGCCGGTCGCGATGGACTCCAGCGCCGTCATCTGGCCGACCTGCATCACCAGGTTCGCGTCGCGCGAAGACGCCAGGCCGATGGCGTGAGGGAAGATCACCGTCCCGCTCGGATGGCTGTTCCCGTGGACCGCGTCGAGGGCGTAGATCTCCGGGATGCCCAGGGGCCCGCTCACGGTGTCCTGGAGATAGCTGTCCGTCATGGCCGCCCAGTCGGCCGGCGTGTTGCCCGACGTCGGGTTGTTACTGCCTCCCGAGAGAATGGAGCCGTATTGGTTCTGCTGAACGTCGGAGTCCGCGGGGTTGACCGGCGACACCATTTGCCCCGCCTTTTGCAGTCGGCTCATCTTGCCCAGGAGGGACGCCGTTTGCGCCTGACACGCAGCGCTGGGCCAATCCACCACCACAGGTCCGCCGTCCCCCAGCGGAGTCC
>CALKVG010000077.1 GCA_937998045.1 uncultured Myxococcales bacterium | reverse complement strand
CGCCTGCCCGGTGTAGAGCTCGAACTGCCGCGCCGCCTGATGGAGGAGCATGCGACCGCCGTGCACCGCCTTCGCGCCACGCGCCCGGGCCGCCGCGACGAGCGCTGTCTCGAGCGGCTTGTGGACGATGTCCATGACGACCATCCCCGGACGCAGCGCGGCCTCCGGGACCGGGCTCCGCCCATCGACGTCCGCCATTCCGACCGGCGTCGCGTTCACGAGGATGTCGTACTCGTGCGCTCGCTCGGCCTCCGCCAGTCCGCGGGCGTCTGCGCCGACCGCGCGCGCGAGCTCCTCGGCCTTCGCGACATCCCGGTTCGCAATCGTGACGGTCGCGCCGCTCTCGCGCAGGCCGTAGGCGATCGCGCGGCCTGCGCCTCCCGCTCCGAGGAGGAGGACGCGCGCCGATTCGAGCGGTGCGACCTCCTTCAGCGCGCGCACGGCGCCGCTCCAGTCGGTGTTGTGGCCGGTGAGCTTTCCGTCGTCGTTCACGACCGTGTTCACCGCGCCGATGCGCGCGGCGAGCGGGTCGACGGCGTCGAGCAGCGCCATCACTCGTTGCTTGTAGGGATACGAGATTCCGGCGCCGCGCATGCCGAGCGCGCGCATGCCGGCGATCGCGCCCGGCAGATCGCGGACCGCGAAGGGGACGTACACGAAGGGCAACCCGAGCGCGCGGTACCCCGCGTTGTGGGTGGCGGAGCCGAGCGGCGACGGATGAAGAGACATCGAACCGCAGAGGATGACGCGCTGCATGGTTGCACCGGAGACTACTGGAGGTTGAAGCCGCTCACCTCGAGAGTGGGCTCGGCGGCGCCGAGGGCAGAGGCGTCGTATCGCGCGGCGATCTCGCGGCTCTCGCCGGGGAGCAGGGAGACGTAGTTGTCGTCCCAGAGGACGGGGAGAACCTCGTCACCGCCCGGGCCCTTGTCGACCTTGAGCCGGACGAAGAAGGCGAGGCCGGGGCCGGGGTTGGTGAGGGTGACGGTCGTCGTCGCGCGCTCGCCGGCGCGCGTCGTCTTCGCGGTCGCGTTCAGGTGGACCTTCGGCAGCTTCGCGAGCGCGGTGAAATCGGCGAACGACGCCGTGGGCGTCGCGTACCACTCCGACTTGTCGTAGCGCAGCCTCTCCGGCTTGCTCGAGAGCCAGTAGAAGTTGGAGCCCACCTCCTTGCCGCGGCGATCGCGGAGCGCGAGCCGCAGGAAATACGTCGAGTCGGTATCGCGGAGGGCGGGGATCGTGAGGACGTTCTTCGTGCCGTCCGCCGGCAGGTCCACGTTCGCCGTGGCGGAGAACTTCTCGGTCGCGTCGAGGTTCAGGACCGTCGCCGTGAGCGTCAGGCCGGGAGCGTCCTCGTACGTGCTGTTGACGACCCACACCGATCGGTCGTGGTACGTGAAGACGGGGTGCAGCGGCTCGAGGGCCTTCTTCGCGCCGAAGTACCCGCCGCCGGGCCGCAGGTAGTAGTCGTAAAGGTGCCAGATCAGGCTCGGCCACGCGTTGTTGAGCATCCACTGCACGACGCCGGTCGCCGTGTACTTGTTGCGGCTGTACGCCTCGAACATCGCGCGAATGCCTTCGTAGGACATGAGCTGCGACTTGGTCGCGAAGTCCTCGAGCGTCTTCGGCTTGCCGTACCGGCTGGAGAGCGCGTCGGAGAAGAGGTGGATGTTCGTGAAGACGTTGCCGCCGGCGTGGTAGTCCCACACCTCGTTCGGCGGCCAGAGCTTTTCGTTCGGGAGCATGGCCCGCAGGCTCTCGACCGGAGGCGGCGCCGGGCCGGGGCTCGTCTCGGTATTGAAGCCGAACGCGCCGCCGTGATCGGTGTCCTCCAGCCAGTACTGCGGCGCGACCCAGTCGTAGGGCCCGCTCATCTTCACGCCGCTGTCTCCGGAGACGGACGTCGCCTTCTCGGCCGCCGACGAGACGATGCCGTTCGGCCACCTGAGCTCGCGCTCGACGCGCAGGTACATCTCCTCGACCGGAGGCGTCGGCGGAGAGTCGCTGCCGTTCATCCAGATGGCCAGGCTCGGGTGCCCCCGTAGGCGCGCGATCTGCGACCGCAGCGACGCCTCGGCGATGCGGAAGTCCTCGGGCGTCCACTTGTCCCAGTGCTCCCAGTGGTCGCAGCAGCACCACCCGGCGATGACGAGCAGCCCGCGGCGATCGGTCTCGTCGAAGAAGTGGTCCGGTTCGAGCTTCCCTTCCAGCCGGATCGTGTTCAGCCCCATGTGCTCGGCGTAATCGAGCTGCGCGTCGACGTGCTTCGGGTCGTACGTGAGGAGGAGGTCCGACGAGTAGCCGGCCCCGCGGACGAGGATCTTCTTCCCGTTGACGGTGACGAGGCGCCGCTTGTTGCCGTCGAGCTCCGCCTTGATCTCGCGAATGCCGAAGTTGCTCGTGCTCTCGTCGGAGGCGACGCCGTCGATCTCGAAGCGAAGGTAGAGGTCGTGCAGGTTGGGCGACCCCATCTGCCGGGGCCACCACAAGCGCGGATTCGCGATCGAGAGCGCGGGAAACTCGTCGGCCTCGAAGGCGACCTCCTTCTCCTCGTTCGGCGCGAGGTCTACATCCTGTTCGAGAGGCCACACGCCCAGGATTCGACCACGCTCCGGCGCAGCCGGAGACGTGCCGTCGTCGTCGATCCGGCCGCGCAGCTTGCCGTGGACCGCGCGCGGCGCCCCGTTCTTGAGCAGCGCGACGACCGTCAGCCGGGCACGGTCGTTGGCCGGGGAGTTCACGTGCGAGATTACCTCGGGGTACCGGACGGCGAC
Source organism: uncultured Myxococcales bacterium (assembly GCA_937998045.1). Taxonomy (GTDB): domain Bacteria; phylum Myxococcota_A; class Polyangia; order Polyangiales; family Polyangiaceae; genus Palsa-1150. The sequence continues at coordinate 3,072 of CALKVG010000077.1, read as the reverse complement.
CGGGCCGCTCGCCGCGAGCGAGACCTCCCGCCAGAGTCCCATCGACTTGTCGGGAGGGGCCGGGTTCCAGTCGACGAAGGTGATCCCCAGATCGTTCTCCTTCGGCGCGCGGACCTCGATCGCGAGCGCGTTGTCCGCGCCGGGCCGGGCGACGCCGGTCACGTTGAGCTCGTACGTGCGGAGCGCCCCGGCGATCTCGGCGTCGCTCGCGACCCGTTTGCCGTTGAGCCAGACGTTCGCGCGGTAGTTGATGCCGCCGAAGCGCAGCCAGAGCGTCTTGCCCTCGTACGCGGCCGGAAGGAAAAACTGCGTGCGATACCACCAGGGGACGGCCCACGGGCTGTCCGCCGGCATCCGCTGATTCGAGTAATTCTTGCCGATCGGATACCGCACGCCCGGGTAGCTGCGGAGGTTCATCCCGAAGTAAGGCGACGGGTACACCTTGTCCGTGACGAGCGCGGCGAGGACGGTGCTCGGAGCGTTCGCCGGAACCCAGCCGTCGGTTCGAAACGACGGAGCCGACAGGGTCTCGCCGGCGGCCTTCACCTTCGCCGACGACTGCAGCGTCCACCCCGAAGTGAGCGCCAGCGCGAGCGGCTCGACGGCATTCGCCGGAGCGGGGCCGGCGTCGGGGACGGCAGGCGCCGCGGCAGGCCTGCTTGCGGGCGGCGACGGCTCCGGGTGACCGACGACGACCGACCGGTCCGATGCGCACGCCCCGAGGCCACAGACAAACGCCAGGAAAGCGCCACGCACCAGGCCGGACAGGGCGTTCATGGCGCCGGAGCATACCGGAGCGGCGGCTGGCTCAACCCGGAGGCTGGTTGCGCGCCTGGTCCGCGAGGCGCAGCGCGACCGCACCGGCCGCCACGAGGATCGTGAAACCGAAGAGAGCGAGCAGGCTCAGCTCGAACGCGAAATCCATGGCGACGCGCCTTTGCACCGGGCGAGCCGAGTCGCCGCCGGCGCGCCGGCGCGGACGCTACGCGGCGTGCCACTCGTTCGGGTAGTCGCGCCGGACTCGCCTCAGCAGGTCGATGATGTGCCTGGCGCCGCCCGGGTCGCAGGGTGAGCCTTCAATCTGCATCGCGGCGACACGCGCGCCGCGCACGGCGCGGCAGGTGGCTGCGGCCTGTGCGCGGAGCTCCTCGAAGCGCTCGGCGGGGATGGCCAGCGCCCCGGCGGACGGGCCGGCAGGAGGGCCGGCCGCGGCGGGCGACGCTAGCGCGGCGGAAAGGGCGGTCTGAAGCTCGCGCACGATCGTATCGATGGGCAGCATGGAACAATCCGGGCGAGAGAGAGCCCCTCGATGCGGCCCCGTGGCGCCGAAAGACGCCAAGGAAGGACTGGAATCGCTCGCGGTTTGCGGGCGGGCCGGGAGGTGCGTCCCTATGCTTGTGCACGAAGAGTCCGCCGGACAATCCTGAGAGTCCGTGCAGGCCAGCTGCGCGACCGGCCCCCGGAAGCCTCGGAAAGGAAGTTATCCACAGGTGGGGCACAGCTAACCCCGAGACTCTCTTGCGCCGGCGGCGCAAGCTTCGGGCGCCGCGCCCCCTCCCCCTGTGCGCGCCGATGCGCTACTAGGACCCGCCATGGTGGCTTCTGGGGTTCTTCGCGACGCTCTCCCCTCGTGCCTGGACCGGACGGACTTCGGGACGCTTGGAGCGAAGTACGAAGGCAAGGTGCGCGACAACTACACGACGCCCGACGGCCGTCGCTTCATCGTGGTCACCGACCGCATCAGCGCGTTCGACCGCGTGCTCGGAACCATCCCCTTCAAAGGGCAGGTGCTGAACCGTCTGGCCGCCTGGTGGTTTGACCGCACGCGGACCGTGGCGCAAAACCACGTGCTCCGCGTCCCGGATCCGAACGTGCTCGAGTGCGTCGAGTGCACGCCCATCCTCGTCGAGATGGTGGTTCGCGCGTACGCGACCGGGACCACCTCCACCAGCTTGTGGACTCACTACGAGCGAGGGGTCCGCGTCTTCTGCGGCCACAAGCTCCCCGACGGCCTCAAGAAGCACCAGCAGCTCCCGGAGCCCATTCTCACGCCGACGACGAAGGCGCCCAAGGGCGAGCACGACGTCAGCGGCTCGCGCGAAGAGATCCTCGCGACCGGCAAGGTCACTGCGCGAGATTTCGACGAGGCCGCCGCGATCGCGATGAAGCTCTTCGCAGCCGGCCAGCGCATGTGCGCCGAGCGCGGCCTCATCCTCGTCGACACGAAGTACGAGTTCGGGCGCACCGGCGACGGCAAGCTCGTCGCCATCGACGAGGTGCACACCCCGGACTCGTCGCGTTTCTGGCAGCGCGCCACCTACGAGGAGCGGCTCCGCGCGGGTCAGGACCCCGACCCCCTCGACAAGGATTTCGTGCGTCGCTGGTACATCGGCCAGGGCTACAAGGGCGACGGCGAGGCCCCGCCGATGCCGGACGAGGTCCGCGTCGGCGCCGCCGAGCGCTACATCGCGGCGTTCGAGCAGATCACCGGCGAGCCGTTCGTACCCGATGAGAACCCGCCGCTCGCGCGCATCGCGAAGAACCTCGGGATCGGAGGGGGGCGATGAAGGCCACCGTCATCGTGCGCGTCAAGCCGGAGGTGCTCGATCCCCAGGGCGACGCCGTCCGGCGGGCGCTCGGGAAGCTCGGGTTCGAGGGCGTGAAGAACGTTCGCGTCGGCAAGGTCATCGAGATCGAGGTGGACGACGCCCACGCGCGCGCCCCGGACCTCCGGCAGCGGCTGCAGAAGATGGCCGACGAGATGCTCGCGAATCCGGTCATCGAAGACTACGAAGTCAAACTGTAGGCGCGGGCCCTTCGCCGCCGAGCCGAGCGAGCCCGCGTGTCAGAGGGCGATGGGCACGGGCATGAACAGGAGCGCGAAGAACGCGAGAGTGAGCACGGCGATCGCCGCGCGCCCCACCGAGAGCGGGTGCGAGCCGGTCGGGGGGTGATCGAGCAGCGCGCTCGAAGAGCGCAGCGCGCCCCAGCGCGCCTCCATCGCGAGGAGGACGCCGAGGCCGGCGAACCACGCGCCCCAGAGGACCGGCGACGTCTTGTCGCGGAGCGCCC
>CALKVG010000076.1 GCA_937998045.1 uncultured Myxococcales bacterium | reverse complement strand
TCCTAACGCTGGTCATGACCAGCGGGTACGGCACGGCGGCCACGGTCGATACCGCGAGGCAATGGTTCATCTCTTTCGGTTTGACCGCGACGTACGTGTGCGCGGACCCGAGCGACACGTTCCACAAGGCGCTCGCGGCGAACCTGCCAGCAAACTTCATCGTCGATCCACGGACGATGAAGATCCTCAGCGAGGCGGACGGGGTGATGGCGGGCGACGCAGCCGACCCGGCGGTGGCGAGCCTGGCGACGACGAACAAGAAGTGACGCGTTACCATCCTGGAGCGCGCTACGGATTGCGCTGCCCGGCGGCCGCGTGCGCGTACGTCATTCCCCGCGTGGCGCCGATCGGTTCGACAACCTTTTCATCGATACCGACCCGATCGCCTCTCGTGCCGCCTACTGGGAGCCAGTGTCCTTCGGTGGCGCCCCGCTGTCCGCCGTTTCGCCGCTGTCGACCGCTTGGCCGCTGTCCACCGCCTGCCCATCGCGCGCCACGCCGGCATCGCTGCCGCCGCCCTCACCCGCACCGGCGTCGCAGTTGACTCCCGTCATCGGTACGCAAACGCTGAACGTCGACCCCGTTATGGGGTTGCATGAGAAATTGCAGGGCCCGGTCGCAATATCGCCACCCGGGCTACACGTGTTGTTGGTATTGGCCCCGGAACAGACTTGCTGGGTGCCCGCGGGACACGTTGGGGCGCTGGCGTCGCTGTCGGTGCAGATCGTCTGAGTGCTCGCCCCGGTGGTTCCGGCAACCGTGCAGCATATGTTGTTGCCGTTGCAGCCGTTGAAGTCCGTGCATCCAGTCATCGGGCCGCCCGACCCGGAGCCGCCGTCGTCGCCCGCTCCACTGCTGCTCGTGCCGCTGCTGCCACTGCTGCCACTGCCGCCACTGCCGCTGCCGCTGCCGCCACCGCTCGAGCTTCCGCTGCTGCTGCTCGCGCTCGCGTCCGGGCTACCGGAGCCACTCGAGCCTCCGCACGACATGGCGAGCGACGCAGCCGCCACCGACGCAAGAGCAGCGATAAACACGTTTCTCATGGGAAGCCTCCAGGTGAACACGTCTCGCCAGAGGCCGGTCTCCCGCGCGAACCGCGGATCTGCGGTAGCCGCACCGTGCCCTCCGAGAATGTGCTCCTCGTGTTCCTGCCGCCCGCCGTGTCCACAAAGCGTGCCCGGTCTGCGCGAGGCAGGTCCGTCGCGGCCTCGCTGCAATTGTTCGAAGTTACGAGCGCCGAGTGCCGTAGTCGTGGAAAACGTCCCTGGCCCGGCAATCCGGAGCTTGCGCGCGGCCGGGGCCCATAGCGCAGATCACTATCGTGTTTCGTGTCCCTGTTTCGGAGACGGACCTCAGCGCGCCGCCACGTTGGCGGCTGGTCCCCGGGTCCCGCCCAGGTCGAAGCGCCCGCCGAAACCTGCGAAGACGAACGCGGCCACCTGGGGAAAGAGCCCGCGATTCACGCCGCTCGTGTTCTGGAAGACGAACATGTCGAGGCCGGCGCCGACCTGCGGCGAGATCGCGATATCCGGCGAGACGCGCACGTCGTAGCCGAACGTCCCCTTGGCGAGCTCGAGGCCGTGGATCGTCGTCGTGGGCGCGCCGGGCGGATTGACGCTCCAGAGCATGCGGTAGCCCCCGCCCACGCGGACGAATGGATCGCCGCGAAGGGTCGGATTCAGGTGATCGGTGGCGCCGATGCCGAGCGTGACTCCGCGAGCGGCGGCATTCAGCCCGCTGGCGAACTCCTGGTATTCCCCCTCCACACCGTACGACCAGTGCTGGCTGACGCGGTTGGCCACGCCGACGTCGACGCCGACACCCGGGCCCGCCACCCTGGAGAGGCCCTGCCCCGGCAGGATGTTTCCGAAGCCCTGCGTGTAGCCGGTCCCCACCCGAAGCTCGAGTGCGTTGGAGGGAGCGGGGACGGACTGCTGGAGGTACCTCGCCTCCTGAGCGTGCGCGGTCGAGCCGCACACGAGGGCGGCGGCGCCCATCGCGACGGCGCCGAACGAGGCCATCATCTTGCGCATGGATCTGCTCCTGGTTCGCGGCGCCTCTCGCGGCGCGCTGGAATCCTGGCGGAGCACGCGACGTGCCCGCTTTCGCGCGTTCGGCTTTGCCGACACTCATCAAGGGTTGTTCGTGATGAGCTGCTGCGCCAGCGGGAGCCCGATCTGCCACGCCTCCATCGGATTGCCGAGATCCTGCGGCACGGCGCCGGAGCTCGTAAACACGATGTACGTGACCGGACCGGAGGTCCCGCCCGAGTTGGGATCGGGGTTTATACCGAGAGAGGCCGCGGTCATGAACGACGACTCGCCGATCCTCCCGACCGGCCCTTGATCGCCGAACACGGCGAAGATGAGTTTGTTGTTGTAGATGACGGCGACGACGTTCCCACCCGTATTCGAGTTGTCGAGGCCCATGACGTTCGTGACGTCTTGCGAGATGACGATGTACGGAATCTTGCCTGCGGAAAGGGACATCCCCTGGGCGTTGTTGAACGACGTCTGCCCCTGATTGGTAGGGTCGTCCCCGGGGCAATGCTGGGTCGTGCTGTTGGCGCCGAGCGCGTTCGTGCAAGAGTCGGGCAGGCCGTCGCAGTCGACGGCCATTCCCGACGTCCAGTAGATCGCCCCGTTGAGCTGGCAGATGTTGATCTTGCCGCCGCCGTTGTTGTCGGTGTGCCCCTGGCCGCCGTTCTGGGACGAATCGGGCACGATGTTCGTGCATTTCGCCGCCGACGCGGTCGCGAGGAGCTGCGAGACCAGCGTTCCGGTGATCGTCGGGACGGGGTTGCAGCTGCCGCCTGCGCCTGGAATCCCGGAAGGAAGGGAGGCGTCGCCGACGGGCGTCGTGCCGTCCGACGAGCCGCCGTCGTCACCGGTGGAGCCGCTGCTGGATCCGCTGCTCCCCGACGAGCTCGTGCTCCCCGACGAGCTCGTGCTCCCCGACGACGAGCCAGAGCTCGACGCCGAGCTCGCGCCCGACGAGGAGGCCGACCCGCTCCCCGAGGAGGAGGAGGAGGACGTCGAGCCGCTCCCCG
>CALKVG010000075.1 GCA_937998045.1 uncultured Myxococcales bacterium | reverse complement strand
GTCACGACCGAGGCGAAGGTTGCAGCGCCGACCCAAGCGCTCGCCCCGCCCCCGCTGCCGCCGGCCACTGAGGTCGAAACCGCGCCCTTCCCTGCCGTGTCCGTGGCCCCCGAGCCGTCCATAGTGCCCGTGGAGCCCTCGATAGCGCCTGCTCCGCCTGCCCTGCCTGCCGCGCCTGCGCCGCCTGCCGCGCCTGCGCCGCCTGCCGCGCCTGCCGCGCCCGAGGCCGCGGGGACTCCGGCAGCCGTCGACGAACCCGCGGCTGCGCCCGCGACGGCGGCCGGTGAAATCGACTGGGACAGCGAGCCCACGCGCGTCCAGGACCCCGCCCGGAACGTCGCCGATCTGCGCGCATTTCTCTCACCGGCGGCACCGGCGGTCGCACCCGCTCCCGCGCCCGAAGCGCCGGTCCGTCCGGAGCGCCCCGGCCCGCAGCCAGATATGCAGGCTACCGCGCGCGTCCTCGTCGAGCAAGCGGTGGACCCCCTTCGGCGCGCGCTGGCGGACGCCGAGCGTCGCGTGAGCGAACTCAATCGCCGGCTCGCGGAGTCGACGGCCTCGATGCCCGCCCCCACGACGGCCTCGGTGCCCGTTTACTCGCAGCCGCCGGTGAGCGCGGTGCCGGCCGCTCCCACGTACGACATCGAGGCGCTCATACGGAACGTCCCCATCGACGCGGATATTGCCGCCTTCGATGGCGCCCGTCGCCGTCGTCGTTTGATTCTCCGGTTCGTGCTCTTTTTGATCGTCGTCTTCGGCGGGCTGCTCGCGGCGGTCGCCGAGAGCTGGACGCACGCGCACAGGTGAGGCTCGGGACCGCGCCGGGCGCCGATCAAACCTCGGGCATCGCTCGACCGCGCCCGCATGCGCCGTCGCGCTGGTAGGGCTGCCCCATCAACCGCTTCGTCGCCATCGCGGCGCGCCACGCAAGGTAGGCCTTGTTGAACCGGAGCGATTCGCCGGGCACGAGGAACGGGTTCTTGCACCCGGTGAGATAGACGAGCGCCAGCACTTGCTCGGCGACGCTGACCGGGCAGCCCTCGAACCGTAGATACTGGACCCCCTCCGCCTCCCGCACCTTGGCGCGAACGCTCAGGAGCTTCGCGAAGACGTCGTCGTGCTTGGCGTGGTGGGGATCCCTGGTCGAACGATCCTTGTACGTGCTGCGGATCTGGATCAGCTCCTCGCCGAGATTTCCGCGCCATGTCACGCAGTCGCCGATGAAGGCCACCTTCTCGCCCGGCTTCGCGTCGATCGGCCCCTCGTACGCGCCGAAGACGACGTGCAGGCGCTTGGTGCCGTCGTCGAAGTGGCTGTCCATCTGCCGCAGGATCTCGACGGCCTCCTCGATGGCGCCGGGGCACCCTCCCCAGCAATAGTCCGTCCGCTCGCTCGCCGGGGGAGGGCCTGCGTATGCCGTGATGTGCGAGCCCTCGAAGTACTTCTCGACGCGGACGAGGCCCACCTCGAAATTCTTCGTGCGCGCCCTCGCCTCTTCCAGCGGGACGTCTCCGCCCACCGCGATCTTCGAGAGGTCGGTCGTCCCGAAGCCGCGGTCGGCCGCGAGCCGGATGTGATCGACCGTACGCGGATCGATTCCGAGGATCGCGCAGCACACGCTGTCGAATGCGACCTGGTTGTTGCCCATGACCAGCAGCTTGAGATCGAACGGCTTGGGCGTCAGCATGCGCCCCTGCCCGGCGACGATGCCGTCGATGACGATGAATTGCGGCTGAATGACGTACTGCAGATCGGCGATCTTCTCGTTCAGGCGGTGGTCGTGATCGATGAGGCGATGCCGGTCGTCCTGGATGCCGATGTAGTTCTTCATCGAGAACGTGACCGTCGTCCACGGGTGCGCCTTGAACTTCGGGACGTTCACGAAGAAGTCCGCCTTGGCGACGGGCTCGGGCGTGAACACGAAATCGCGCAGGCGCTCGCGATGCGAATAGCGAATCTCCACCTGGGGCTCTTCTTCGAAGAGGTATCGCTTGACACGCATCTCCCCGGCCGAGTTCACGCGTTCGAGCATCGCGTCCCATCCGCTTCCGGCGAACGCATAACGGGTGGGGAACGTGATCCCGCAGCGCTCTCCGACCGCGAGCTCGGTCATCGTTCCGGCGCCGACGTCTCGCAGGGCGCGAACGACGCCCTCGCCGACCTCCGGACGGGTGAAGGCGTACGGGAACGAGGGCCCGGCCGCGACGAGGTTCGGCTTGACGAGCGTGCGCCCTGTCGGCACAAGGCCAAGCTCCCGCAGCCCGTCGCGGACGATCGCGCGAATCCGCTCCGCGTCGTACGCCTCGCAGTGGCGAATGAGGACGCGCGGGGGAGCGGCGTTCGGGTTCATGATCGAAGGCTAGCGTGAGCGCCGCCGTTGTCGACGCGCGCTCGCCGCACTAAGACGGGCGCCTTGCAGGTGAACGCAGCATTCCGCTTCGTGGTCGCGCTTCGCGCGTTCCTAGCCCTGGCGGCGGGCGCCGTCCTCTGCCCTGCGTGCGACCTTCCGCTGGGGGCTTTGGGGGTTGGCGCCATCCCCGAGGCGCCGCCCGTCGGACCCGAGCGGACGTGCGCAGAGTCGTGCGGCGTCCGTGCACGGCCGCAGTGCTCCTCCGAAGCGTGCGCGCGGGGCTGCAACCTCGTTTTGGATCGACTCGTCGAACACGAGGGGGATCGCGTGCTCAAGTGCATGGCGTCGTCCAAGGCCTGCGACGACAGGGCGTGGGCGCGGTGCGCGACGCTCATCGGCGCGTACGCAGACGGCGGACCTCCGGCTCCGGCGCCCCCGCCGTCGGACGTGCTCGAGGACCAGGAGTAGCCGCCGCCGTGCCGACGCTGCGTGTGCACGACGACCGCGGCCGGGCGCTCGACTTCGGCGCGCCGCCGCGGAGGGTCGTATCGTTGGTCCCCAGCGACACGCTGAACGTCGCCGCGCTGGGGTGCGGCGCGACCCTCGTGGGGCGCACGGATTACTGCGAGCTCCCGGAAGACCTGGTTTTCCGGTTGCCGAGCGTCGGTGGCACGAAGAATCCGCGCATCGATGCCGTATGCGACCTCGCGCCCGATCTGGTCCTCGGCAACCAGGAGGAGAACACGCGCGCCGATCTCGAGGCGCTCGCGCAGCGCGGCGTGCGCGTGTACGTCGCGTTCCCCAAGCGCGTCGCCGAGGGCCTCGCGCATCTGGCGAAGCTGGCGCGCATCTTCGGGGTCGACGCCGAACCGGCCGCCAAGCAGCTCATCGCCCGCGGTTACGACGCGCTGCGAACCGCCGAGGCCGAGCGGGCCGCAAAGGTCCCCTCGCGGACGTTCTGCCCGATCTGGATGGACCCGCTGATGACCGTGAGCGGGCAGACCTTCATCAGCGACATGCTGGACGTATGCGGCGCGCAGAACGTGTTCGCCGACAGGAAACGCCGGTACCCGCTGGCCGCCGACCTCGGGACGGCCCCCCCTCTTCCGCCGGAGAAGGTCGCCGGCCGCGACGTGCGCTATCCGCGAGTCACGCTGGAGGAGGTCGTCGCGCGCGCTCCCGAGCTGGTCCTTCTTCCGGACGAACCGCATCCCTTCACCGAGGCAGACGCGGACGTCTTCCGTGGCCTGGCCATTCCGGCAGCGCTTCGGGGCGCGGTGGTCGGGACGAGCGGCAAAGACCTTTGCTGGTACGGCGCGCGCAGCGTCGACGGAATCTCACGCGTATCGGCGCTCGTCAGGCAGTGGACCTGACGCCGAGTACGAGCCAGGACTCGGTTCGTCGAGAGCGCCGCGAGGGAGTCCGTCTTAGAGCGTGTTGAAAAACGCATTCAGCGCGCCAGTCGGCGGGTCATGAGCCC
>CALKVG010000074.1 GCA_937998045.1 uncultured Myxococcales bacterium | reverse complement strand
GTCATCGGACACCGCCGGGCTGACTGTCAGTTCAAGTCTCAGTTTCTACAGCTGAGCAGTCAGGCCTGCCGTCGAGCAGAACGTCAAGTGCGCGCTCGCCGGCTGCACTGCTCGTCGCACCCGCTTCGTGCACCGGCGGCAGTCTGAACCTGCCAACGGCCCATTCACGTATCGCAAAATGGGTCAGATCAATGCAACCGGCCTTACCCATGGAACTTCTTGGTTCCTGAATACTGGGAGCTGCTCCACGCTGCTGCATGCGACAGGAGCGGCAATATCACCTCGGGGCGCAATCGCACCCCGCCGTCCGTTCTACGGTCAGCGCATCGACCGCTCGGCGAGCGGCTTTCGGCGAATTCGCCGCGCGGCAACCGTCGCGCTAATGGCAGCTATCCCTGCCATCCAACACGTAATTCCGCCGCTGTTGTCCAGCGAAACCGCGCAACCGCCTCCGCCTCCTGGGGCGGGAGGACTTCCAGCCCCCTCGCCACGCTCACTCTCGGTCGCGTCCATGGCGCCCCCATCCATCGAAACGGTGGCATCCGGTCCACCTAACCCGCTGTCGCCGATCGAAGGGCCGTCATTCTCCGACGCATCGACCGCTGCGGCGTCGCCGCCGGCATCGTCGCTGCCGCCCTCGACGCTCGTGCCTCCGTCGAGCAGGGTACAACCCGTGCCGGCGTCCTCGGTATCGGTCACCTGGAAGAGAGTCCCCCCCATCCTTACGTACCAGCCGTCGCAGCCGGAGACAGCTACTCCCAATGTGGAGTTGATCCGCTCCGGCAGTGCGGGCGGGAGGCGCAGGTATCGACCCGATTCGACGCCGGCGTCGCGGTCGCCCTGGTTGAGGAACATCACCTCCCCCGTTGGCCCCACGGCGTCGATGGAGCTGTCCGTGTTGAAGACGCTGAGCTGCGTTTGCTGGCCGCTCGGCGATGCGGACCAGACCTGGTTGACGCCGCTGGCTGGCTTCACGAATGCCGTCCAGCCGTTGCTTGCCTGGTACTGCGAGTAGGCCGTGAACCCGGAGCACGTTTCGGAGGGCGGCACCATTTGCTGTGAGAGAGGCTGCTGCATCGCCGTTGCCAGCGAGAACAGGTCCAGCCAGCACCCGTTGCCCGGTTCGATGATATCGAACACGAGGTTCACGCTATCGGTAAGGACCACGCCATTGCCCGTACCGCCGGCGGCTCCGAGCAGCGTGAGCCCGCCGCTTCGTTCGCGGTAAACGTTAGAAGGGCTCCCCCCGCCGATCTCGAAGACATCGCCGTTGGCGGCGATCGTCCTGCTCTGCAGGCCTTCGGTCGGACTGGGGACGGACGCGGTAGCGCCCGTCTTGAGGTTGACGGTCGTGCCGGCGGGCGTGAGCGCCCAGTCTCCGGCGACGACGCTATCGAGCCCGCCGCAGTCAGCGCCGACGCTCGGGAAGAACCGGATGGGCGTGGCGCCGTTCCAAAAATAGGAGCTCGTCGAGCCGTCCAGACAAATCGCGTTGGGCGGATCCGCGCTGAACCAGACGGCCCCCGCGGATGTTAGCCAGCCCGAACTCGGATAGCTGCCGGCCACCTTCCAAATCATGGTATCCCTTTGAGAGCTTCGATCCCGAACGACGAGCGAATCGTCCGAGGCGCGAAAGAGGATCCGTGTCGGGTCGAAATCAAGGATCTTTCCGGGGACGGTGGCCAGCACGGCCAAACGCTGGCTCAGATCGACGTAGACATGTTCAGTAACCGTCGTCGTCTCTCCATCCGAATTGAGAGCAGTGAACGTGACGACGAGATCCTGGCTGTCGTAGGAACTGAGATCGACCGCCTGGTTCAACGTACTTTGACTCGTCGTGATCAACTGGCTGCCAACCTGCGCCTGAAAGCCCGGCTGCATATTTGCCTGTAGGCAACCGGTGTCATCGGCACATGTCGCGATGAGATTCGCGCTCGGGCGAGTGTTAACGGGAGCACTGGTTGATCGATCCGGAGTCGCGTTCGCGCACGCTCGTTGATGGCCGGGATCGGCCCCGCCGACGGCGGGGATCATCTCCAGCGGAGAAGCCCACCGAGGCTCGATCGTGTAGGTCTGCTGCCCGGAGGCGGAGTAGTGGCAGGGTGCCGGCCCGACAAAAGGGTGACGCGAAGGAGGGATCTTTGAGCGGACCATCCTTCGCGTCGTGCTCCGAGACCTTTGGGAAACCGGAGCCGGGAGAGGATTTGCCGAAGCTCGCTCGACGTCAAGGCCTGGCGGGCGAAGATGCCGTCGACCTCGGAGGCGCGGCCGGCGCGTTGCTACGCGTGCGGTGCGGCGAGCCGACCGCACGGCGGCAACCTGATCGTCCACGGTGACGGCACGCGCGAGCGCCAGGTGCGCGGCCCCGCCACCGCCGAGGGGGCCCCCGAGCTGGGCTCCGTTCGCGTTCGCCGCTTTGAATGCCAGCGATGCGGCGCGTGCATGGTCGTGGTGCCTCGGGAGCTTTTGCCGCGGCGGTTGTACACCGCGTCGGCGATCGGATTGGCCCTGGCCCTCTGGTCGCTGATGGGTGCGACCGAGGCGGCGACGCGCACGCGAGTCTGCCCGTTCGCGATCGTCGGCGCGGCCGCCACCGCGCGCTGGATGACGCTGCGGCGCTGGGCGACTGACGCGGGTGCCGGTCGGCTGTTCGCGACCTCACGCGCCCCGCCTCCGGGCTTCGTGCGGCGGCAGCATGCCGAGCGAGCGGCTGCCGCCCTGGTGGCGCTGGCTCCCGGCGGTCTGCCCCCCGAGCAGGCTGCCTTCGCCGGTGGGGCTCTTCACTCTCGCTGATCCCGATCGCCGGTCGCGGTGAGTCCCGCCACCGGGGATCCCGCGGCAGAAACACGCCGTCCGCGTAGCAACCGCCCTGCGCCGCCCAAAAACGGGGATGGCGCAGAAAGGTTGCCACTCGATGGAAACGCTCACCCCCAAGGATCACGCCGAGGAGGTCGCGCTGTTCCGCAGCGAGGTCGTCGGCGCACTCACGCGTCTGGATCTGCCTCGCGGCGAGCTCGCCGCCCGCCTCGAGCTCCTGAGCAAACAACGATTCCGGCCACCGGGCGCCGGCGCCACGCGCACCTTCGCCGTGCCCACGCTCGAGCGCTGGTATCGGCTGTACAGGAGGGGCGGGCTCGCGGCCTTGCGACCCGAGCCACGCTCGGACCGGGGGGCCGCCCGGGCCCTCACGCCCGAGCAGCAGGAGCTTGTCTGCGAAGTTCGACGCGAAAACCCCAGCGCCTCGGCGGAGCTCATCATCGACACGCTCGTGGTCGAGGGGCGCATCGACAACGGCGCCGTCTCGCCCTCGGCCGTGCGACGCCTGTTCGCCGCGCGCGGCCTGGACCGGTGCACGCTGCGACACGGCCCCGACGCCAAGCAGCGCCTACGCTGGCAGGCCGAGCGCCCAGGCGCTCTCTGGCATGGCGACGTGTGCCACGGCGCGCACCTGGTCACTGCTGCCGGCGAGAAAAAGCCCGTGCGCGTCCACGCCCTGCTCGACGACGCCTCGCGATACATCATTGCCATCGAGGCGATGCACCAGGAGCGCGAGATCGACATGCTCGCACTTCTGGTGCGCGCCATTCGCAAACACTCCCCGCCCGACGCCCTGTACTTGGATAACGGGGCCACCTACCGTGGACGCACCCTCGCGCTGGCGTGCGCGCGCATGGGCACCACCCTGGTACATGCCAAGCCCTACGATGCGCCCGCACGCGGGAAGATGGAGCGCTTCTGGCGCACGCTGCGCGAGCGCTGCCTGGACTTCTGCGGCGCGCTCTCCTCGCTGCACGACCTCAACGTCCGTCTCTACGCCTTTGTCGACGAGCACTACCATCGCGCCCCGCACGGTGGACTCATGGGAAAAACGCCCGAAGCCGTCTTCGCCGCCGCGCCTGCACGGACTGACAGCTTCGACGAAAGCAAATTGCGCGATGCGCTGACCGTTCACGTCCGCCGCCGCGTGCGCGCCGACTCCACCCTCCCGATGGACGGACAGGACTGGGAGACCCCCGTGGGCTTTCTCGCTCGCAGGCTGGTGACCGTCTCGCGCTGCATGATCGACCCCGCCGAGCCGCCCTGGATCGAGCACGAAGGCAAACGCCACGTGCTGCATCCGGTCGACCCCTGCAAGAACGCCCATCGCCACAGGCCGCGCGTGTGCCTGGACTCCCCCCACGAGGCGCGCACTTCGTTCGACCCGCCCAAGGCCCTGCTCGACAAATCCCTCGGCCGCACTCCCTCGGGCAAGGACGACCTGCCGTGAGCCTCGACTACCTCTCGCACTTCGGCCTTTGCGCCGACCCGTTCTCCAAGGACATCGGCGACGCCGAGCTCTGGCTACCACCCTCCAAGCTCTCTCTGGTCGAAGACCTCACCGACGCCATGCACGCGCGCGCCAGCGCCCTGCTCACCGGCGAGCCTGGCGTCGGAAAGACATGCGTACTGCGCGCCCTCCGGCACGCCCTGGCCCCGGCCAACTTCCGCCTCGTCTACTGCCAAAACAGCACCGTCGGGCGGCGCGACTTCTACCGCCATCTCTGCCTCGCTCTGGGCTTGGCCAAGGCCAACACCGCCGGCGATCTGTTCCTCGCCGTCAACGCGCACGTCGAGGACCTTGCCAAAGAGCGCGTCTGCCCCGTCTTTCTCGTCGATGAGGCACACCTTCTTCATCAGGATACCCTCGATCACCTGCACATCCTGCTCAACTACCAATGGGACTCCAAACCATTGCTCTCGCTCGTGCTCATCGGCCTGCCCGACCTCGAAGATCGCCTCCGACTCCGTAGAAACCGATCGCTCTACTCCAGGCTCCATCATCGCTTTTGCATCGGTTCGCTCTCCCCCGACGACACCAACGATTACCTGCGCACTCGGCTCGCACGCGTCGGCGCCACCAAGGACATCTTCTCCGCCGACGCCCTCTCGATCCTGCACGAGGCCGCAGCAAGTTCCCTGCGCGACACCGACCGCATCGCCACCGCCGCGCTGCGCGCCGCCGCACGCAAAAAGAAAAAACTCGTCGAGCGCGACGTCCTCACCCGCATTCTGCAGGCCGAAGCCGAGGAGCGCTCATGAGCATTCCCGCTCCCCAGAGCATTCCTTGCCCCGCCCCCGACGACGTCGAGGCCGCTCCCCAGCTGCTCGTCGTCGCTCTCGCCGACGCCGCGCTCCTCGCCGTCCAGCGCGCCCTCGATTCCGCACACCCCATCCTGGCCGCGACCAAACGCTTGGATCGCCCACCCCCCATCCTGATCACCACCGAGCACCTCGCCATCCAAATCCTCGACGCCACCGCAGAACTCGCCGCGCTTCTGCGCGACTACTCTGACTCCGTACGGTTCGACATCGACGACCTCGACGATCACGATCTCGACCCGTTCTGATCAAGCCCTCGCCTCGAACACGACCCGCCTCGCCGGCCATCGTCGGCGAGGCGGTTGCCTTTGACGCGACCGCGCTCAGCGTCCCCCCGCCCCCCCCGACGCCATCATCCAGCCCGGTGAAGCAGGCTCCAGCGAGCGCGCGCGTTAACAGGCGAGCCACCGACCAGATGGGTGAAGCCACCTGGATGGACGGCGGATTGTGGTGGAAGTAGGCAACGGTGGCCGCGCCCGTATTGTTGAGCGCGTCGGTCGCCGTGATCGTGAGGATCTGCGAGCCGTACGGGAGGCTGCCGATCGCCAGCGTGCCGATCCAAGGCTGCCCCTGCCCGGGGGGAACGCTAAGACTGGCGGACACACTGCCGGTCTGAGCAGACATGCTCTGGATTGCATACGTAGAGCTGACGGAAACGCTCACGCTCAGGGACGGGCCTTCCACATGATTCGGCGTAGGCGAGTCTACGGTCAGCGTGATCGCGGCAAGAGCGCTCGTCGCCAGCGCCTGGACCGCGAGAAAGAGGAGAAGAGCCATGGGCAAACGGGGGAAGATCAGCACTGTCCTCCTATGGTTCAACACGACCACACTTCGTTCAAGGCGCACGACGCAGGGCCACCGCTGGTCCGAGATGCGGTTGGTTTAGCGGCCTCTGCTACCCCTCTCGAGTGCTTGCTCCAACCTGGATACAGGGGCAAGCAGGTGCGATAGCCATAGGCGCTTGTTGTAGCGTAATCGCTGCGTCGTTAGCGGCCGCGTCGATGGATTTGATCCTCCCCCGCTTCCGTGGACACCCCCAAGAGCGCGAAGATGCGCCAGGAGCTGTTCATGGCACGCAGGAAACGAAGGCAGTTCACCCCGGAGTTCAAGGCGGAGGCGGTGCGTCTGACACGCGTCGGCGGCCGCACGATTGCGCAGGTCGCGGTCGATCTGGATCTCACCGAGACGGCCCTCCGCGCGTGGGTCAAGAGAGCCGACGCGGATGCCGGCAAGGGCTCTCCGGAGACGCTCACCAGCGCCGAGCGCGAGGAGCTGACGCGGCTGCGGCGTGACAACAAGCGGTTGCAAATGGAGCGCGACATCCTAAAAGCGGCGGCCACCTTCTTCGCGAAGGAGAGCGAATGAAGTTCGCCTTCGTTGCCTCGAAGGAGGTTGCCTTCCCCGTCAACACGATGTGCCGGGTGCTGGCCGTGTCTCGCAGCGGCTACTACGCGTGGAAGAAGCGTCCGGAGCCGAGCAGGAGCACCCAGGACGCGCAGCTCGCCGCGGAGATTGCGGTTGCGCACAAACGCAGCCGCGGCATCTACGGCAGCCCTCGCGTGCATCGAGACCTCAAGGCTCGCGGCATTCAAGTCGGCAAGAAGCGCATCGAGCGGTTGATGCGCGAGAGCGGCCTGCGAGGCCGACGCAAG
>CALKVG010000073.1 GCA_937998045.1 uncultured Myxococcales bacterium | reverse complement strand
ACCCGCCCGAGCACGCTCGACCCGCGCAGCACGCAGCGCCCGCGCCACCGCAGGGGGCGCACACGTTCCCGGTGCAGACGGCGCCGCCGTTGCACACGTTGCTCGGACAGCACGCCTGGCCCGCTCCTCCGCACGCTCCCCCGATGGAAGTGCTGCTGCTGCTTCCTCCGCAGCAGATGACCGCAGCTATCGCCGCAATGCCCACGGCCCAAGCCCATCGAGTCATCGGTTCCTCCTTGTCCGGCGCGACCTGCTGCGCAGGGCGGGCCGGGTCGCCCACGGTTCTCCAGCCACTCTCCAGCAACCGGCGTACCGCTCAGCGATTTCGCGGTTCTGGCGCGCTCTCAATCGCCGAATTGCAGCCTGGAACTCTCACCCTTGACAAGGAGAGTGACCACCCGCGGCGGCGCGCCCCGTCACCGGTTCGGCGCTTCGCTGACCGCGCGCGCGTGGAGCGATCGCCGGCCCCCGGTGCTCTGAACGAGGGACGTGCAATAGAGCGCGCTCGCACCGTGCGATCCGAGGAGCGCGAAGAGCTCGTGATCGATGGCCTCGAGCTTCGCCTTGTGCCTCAGCAGCCGGAAGATGGCGAGGACGCCGGTGACGGCTCCGTCCACGACGAAGGGGACGCAAGCGGTCAGGGCGCTCTCGTACTCCAGCGGCTCGGCTCTCGGCGGGTCTTTGGCCAGATAGGCCCGCCCGGACGCGGCGCACTCGCCGATGACGCCAGCCCCCGGGCGGATGCGTGCGAGGGAGAGGGTGTCCACCCCGAGCGAGGACGAGAGCACCAGGGCGCTGGCGTCGGAGTTCATCTCGAACACCGCGAGCTCCTCGGAGCCGACGAGGTTGATCACGATCTCGTGAATCGCGGCGAGGACGTCGGCGTGATCGATCGAGGCGTGAAGGCGCAGCATCGCGACATAGAGGCTCGATACGTTGGCGTTCTGCTCTTCGACGCTCAGGTAGCGCTCCAGGCACGCGCGGCGCTCGCCTTCCATGGCCGCCAGCCGTTCCTCGAGGTGGAGCCGATCCTTGCGATGTCGATCGAGCTCACGCTCGAGGGTGTACACGAGATTGCAGAGCTTCTCGTTCTCGGCGAGCAGGTCGCGCAGATACTTCTGCGTGTTCTCGTGGACCTTGCGGACGTACTCGCTCAGATCGTCGGGGCCGTCGGTCACGTCCCGACTCCCAGGTGGCGTTCGACCTTCTTCCGCAGCTCCTGGTAGTCGATCGGCTTGGTCAAATAGTCGCTCGCACCGCTCGCATAGGCCGACTCCACGGACCTGGGATCGCTGCGAGTCGTCACCATGATGATCGGCGTGACCTTCGTCGCTTCCATGCCGCGAAGGAGGCGGCAGGTCTCGATGCCGTCCATGTCGGGCATGACGATGTCGAGGAGGATCAGGTCCGGTCGTTCTTCGGCGGCGACGCGCAACGCCTCGGCGCCGCGCGTTGCCTTGACGATCTCGTGGTTCAGGCGCAAGAGCGTCTCCTCCATGAGGAGGACCGTCTTCGAGTCGTCGACCAGGAGGATCTTCTTTTTGCGCTGGGGGTCCACACAATACAGCTTACGGACCTTTGGGCGGAAGTGGCAGGAAGAGTCACGGGGCCGGTGTGCGACGTTCACCTCCCACCGTAGCCTTTACCTGCCCTTCTTCGGGGCCTTCCTCGCGGCGTTCTTCGCGGCCTTCTTCGCGGCCTTCGTCGGCAGCAGCGCCGCGGCAGCGAAAGCCCTGGCGATCCAGCGGCGAAGCTCCGCCGGGTCGCGCATCATCCGCTCGGGCAGCATCACCTTGTCGCTCCGAGCGCGACCATCGCCCATCGGATCGAACGGCGATGCGCCTTCGAGCGCCAGCGCGGCGGCTCGATCGGGCTCGGGGAGGAGCAGCATCGTCGAGCGTCCGAACAGGCCCGCGAACAGATGGCCATTCACCTTGGCAGCCACACCGCCGAACATCTTCACGGTCTCGACGCGCGGGTCCTTGGGAAGCGCGGCGTGGAAGATCGGATGATTCTCCGGCGGAACCTTCACCCAGGGCATGGGCGGGAGCTTATGACTTGCCGCTGCAAACCGCCAATTGAGCGGCGAACGCTCGCTTGTAGGCGGGCCGCGCTTCGCCGCGGGCGACATAAGCGGCCAGCTTTGAATATTCGTCCAGAATGCCCGACGATTTCACCCTGAGCAGCACCGACACCATCATCAAGTCGCCGGCGCTGAACGCACCATCGAGCCAGTCGGCATCGCCGGCTGGCCGACCTCCTCGAGCGGCCAGCGAACGCGCGTATCGCGCGCCAGTCCCTTGCCGCCATCGGGTGAGCGTTCGAAGGCGGTAATGGTGATGGTCATCGAGAGGCTCCTCCTCGGCGGGAATCATCGGCTGCGGAGGCGGGCCATTGCAACCGTGAGCCGAGCGCTTGCCATGGCCGCGCCGCCGTGCTCCACCGCTTCTGGCTCGCCTGAATCACCATGCAATCGCCTCGCAACGAAGCGGAGCTCCTCGCGCGCGCCCACGCGCTCTGCGGTCTCTCGGTCGATGCGCTCGCGGAGCGCTGGGGCGTTCGCGTCGCCGGCGCGCCCGTATCGACGAAAGGGAAGGTCGGCGAGCTGATGGAACGCGCGCTCGGCGCCACGGGCGGCGCCAGCGCCACCTGGGACTTTCCCGAGCTTCGCGTCGAGCTCAAGACCGTCCCGGTCGACACGAGGGGAGTCCCGAACGAATCGACGTTCGTCTGCGCCGTCTCCCTGCTAGGCGCCGACCGCGCCGAATGGGAGACGTCGTGGGCGCGCGCCAAGCTGGCGCGCGTGCTGTGGCTCCCCGTCCAGACGCGCGACGACGGCTCGCGCTTCGTCGGCGAGGCGCTCCTCTGGTCGCCGACGCGCGGGCAGGAGCGCGTGCTCGCCGCCGACTTCGAGGAGATCCTCGGCCGCGTCGGCGCCGGCGACATCGAGGGCATCTCGGCGCACCTCGGACGGTGGCTGCAGCTCCGGCCGAAGGCCGCCCACGGCCGCGCGCGTACCGCAGCGCCGGGGGTCGACGGCACGGTCGTGGCCACCGTGCCGCGCGGCTTCTACCTGCGGGCGCGCTTCACCGGCGCGATCCTGCGCGACGCGGGGGCGGTCCCCGACTAGACGTCCTGGGACGGGTCGCGTTCTCGAAGAGGACGCGCGTTTTACCGCCGAAGGGCCCGGAGCTTCCCCCGGCAGCGCGATCGCCTGGCGACTGAAGGCACGTCAGCGCGAAGACTCGCTTCCATCCCTTGTGTAGGGAGCCGGTGGGACGTAAAGCGTGCAGTCGATGCTTCCTCTTCAAAGAATGGGCTTTTCGGTTCGAAGCGCAACCTTCCTTGTCCTCCTGGCTGTTGCCGCCGCGTGCAGCTCGGAGGGTGGCGCGCCGGCTCCTTACGACTCCGGTGGCGCGGATTCGACCGGCAATGACTCGGATGCGGCGGATGCGGCCATCGATTCGTCGGCCGGCGACGACGGCGCGCCGTACGATTCG
>CALKVG010000072.1 GCA_937998045.1 uncultured Myxococcales bacterium | reverse complement strand
CACGCGTAAGATCGTCGGCAGCGTCAGATGTGTATAAGAGACAGGGATGGCTCGTCGACGCGCGCTGGCTCCGTAGCCGACGGCCGCCAGCCCCGCGCTCACGTCGAAGTGAAGCGCCTTGTCGCGTGCGATCCACGGATCTGCGTCCTGCGCGGCGGCGGCCGGGGCGAAGCCGAGGGCAAGAGCCGCGGCGAAGACAAAAACAGGAGAACGCATGCCGGCGAATCTACCTCTGGCGCCCGCGTGGGGGAGAAGAGACACTTGCGGACGATGACGCTTCGCAGTGCGCCGTGGGCGGCCGTCGCGATCGCGATCGTTACCTTTGCCGGTGCGGGAGCTTGCGCGAGCCTCTTGGACATCAACGACCGAGCGCTGGATCCCCTCCTCGATGCGAGCACGCAAGACGCGCCCCCCGCCGCGGACAGCGGTGGGGGGGGGCCGCCGGCCGACGCAGGGCCACCGGCCGACGCAGGGCCGTGCGGCGATACGTCGAGCGATCCGCACAACTGCGGGCGTTGCGGCCACGACTGTCTCGGCGGGGCCTGCACCGCGGGCGCCTGCCAGGCCGTCGCGCTCGTGCCGCCGGAAGCCGGCGCACGCCCCTTCCACATCGCGATGCAGGGCCAGTACATCCTCTGGACCGACTCCATCAACGACAGCGTCAACCGCACGGACAAGCAGTCGCTGCAGACGACCAACCTCTACAGCGGCGGCTTCTTCGACGAGGGAATCGCCGCCGACGACGCCGGCGTGTACTTCGCCAACCTCTCGAACGTCTATCGCTGCAGCATCGGCGGATGCGCGGGCACGCCGCAGCCCCTCACGGACGGCGGCGTGACGGGCACCCCGTACTTCGTCGCGGTCGACGACAACGGCGTCTACTGGGACGACCAGGACACCATGGAGTTGCACACGGTCGCCAAGATGGGCGGCGACGTGCGCACGATTTACGACGGCCCGGGCGACGCCGGGCTCGCCGGCATCGTGGCGGACGGGCAGTACGTGTACGTCGCCGGATGGGACGGCACGGTGGTCCGCGTCCCCGATGACGGCGGCGCGTCCACGCTGCTGAACCCGGGGCTAGAGCTCCCGAATGCCTGGGGCCTCGCCCTCGACTCGCAGAACGTCTACTGGTCGCAGGACGATCCGAACTTCGGCCCGGGCACGGTCAACGTCGTCAGCCGTGGCGGCCAGACCCCGCGTACGTTCGCGACAAACCAGCCGGAGCCGGGGAACCTGGCCGTCGACTCGCAGAACCTCTACTGGATCAACATCGGGACGAACCTCAACGCGCTGAGCGGCACCGTCGTCAGCTGCCCGCTGACGTCGTGCACGAACCCCGTCACGCTCGCGAACAGCCAGCACATCCCGCGCGAAATCGTCGTCGACGACGTGGCCGTCTACTGGGCAAACTACGGGAACGGGAACTACGACGGATCGCTGATGCGCCTGGCAAAGCCGTAGCGTCCCGACGCGATGAAACGCGCCCCGTTCGCTCGCGGAGCGCAATCGAGAGCCCCGGAGTCGCGAACCGCAGCCTGCACACCGCGATTCGTAAAAGGACGAGCCCCGAGAGCGTTCGCCCTCGGGGCTCACCGTTGCTGCGCGTGGTGGACGCGCGACTTACTCAGAAGTCGCCGTGACCGTGGCCGGCGTGCCCGCCGCCGCCCGCGTTCTTCTCCTCCTTCGGGCGCTCGGCGACGAGGCACTCGGTCGTGAGCATGAGGCTCGCGACGCTGGCCGCGTTCTGCAGCGCGGTGCGCACGACCTTCACCGGGTCGATGACGCCCATCTGCAGCAGGTTGCCGTACTGGTCGGTCGCCGCGTTGTAGCCGAAGTCGTCCTTGCCCTCGCGGACCTTGTTCACGACGATCGAGCCCTCGAGGCCGGCGTTCTGCGCGATCATGCGCAGCGGCTCCTCGAGCGCTCGGCGGATGATCTGCACGCCGAAGCGCTGCTCGTCCTCCACCTTGAGGTGCTCGATCGCCGTCTGGCCGCGTAGCAGGGCGACGCCGCCGCCGGCGACGATGCCCTCTTCGACGGCCGCGCGCGTCGCGTGCAGCGCGTCCTCGACGCGAGCCTTCTTCTCCTTCATCTCGGTCTCGGTCGCCGCGCCGACCTTGACGACCGCGACGCCGCCCACGAGCTTCGCCAGGCGCTCCTGGAGCTTCTCGCGATCGTAGTCGCTCGTCGTCGCCTCGATCTGCTTGCGGATCTCCTCGATTCTGCCCTTGATCTTGTTCTTGTCGCCGGCGCCGTCGACGATGGTCGTGTTGTCCTTGTCCATCGTGATGCGCTTGGCGCGGCCGAGGTCCGAGATCGTCACGTTCTCGAGCTTGAGGCCGAGCTCCTCGGCGATGACCTGACCGCCGGTGAGCACCGCGATGTCCTTGAGCATCTCCTTGCGGCGGTCACCGAAGCCGGGGGCCTTCGCCGCGGCGCAGTGCAGCGTGCCGCGGAGCTTGTTGACGACGAGCGTGGCGAGCGCCTCGCCCTCGATGTCCTCGGCGATGATGACGAGCGGCTTCTGGCTGCGCGCGATCGCCTCGAGCACGGGGAGAAGATCCTTCATGTTCGAGATCTTCTTCTCGCTGATGAGGATGTACGCGTCCTCGAGCACGACCTCCATGCGCTCCGGATCGGTGACGAAGTACGGGCTGAGGTAGCCGCGGTCGAACTGCATGCCTTCGACGACTTCGAGCGTCGTCTCCGCCGTCTTGCTCTCCTCGACGGTGATGACGCCTTCCTTGCCGACCTTCTGCATCGCCTCGGCGAGCTTCGTCCCGATCTCCTTGTCGCCGTTCGCGCTGATCGTGCCGACGTGCTCGATCTCCTTCGGGTCCTTGGTCTGCTTCGCCTGCTTCTTCAGCTGCTCGACGACGGACTCCACCGCCTTGTCGATGCCGCGCTTGATCTCCATCGGGTTGTGGCCCGCGGCGACCAGCTTGCTGCCCTCGCGGTAGATCGCCTGCGCGAGCACCGTGGCGGTCGTCGTGCCGTCGCCGGCGACGTCGCTCGTCTTCGACGCGACCTCGCGCACCATCTGCGCGCCCATGTTCTCGAAGCGGTTCTCGAGCTCGATCTCCTTGGCGACGGTGACGCCGTCCTTGGTGACCGTCGGCGAGCCGAAGCTCTTCTCGATGACGACGTTGCGGCCCTTGGGGCCGAGGGTGACCTTCACCGCGTCGGCCAGCGCGTTGACGCCGGCGAGAATGAGGTTCCTTGCGTTCTCGGTGTAGACAATTTCCTTCGCAGCCATGATTTCTTACCTCTCTAGAGCTTGGGGGACGCGGCTCACTTCTCGAGAACGCCGAGGATGTCGTCTTCGCGGAGGATGAGCCTCTCCTCGCCGTCGACCTTCACCTCGTTGCCGGCGTACTTGCCGAAAAGGACGCGGTCGCCGACCTTGACATCGAGCTTCCGGACGCTGCCGTCCTCGAGGATCTTGCCGTTGCCGACGGCGACGACCTCGCCCTCGACCGGCTTCTCCTTCGCGGTATCCGGGATGATGATCCCGCCCTTCGTTTTCTCTTCTTCCTTCAGGCGCTTGACGATGACGCGATCATGCAGCGGACGAATGTTGGCCATATGCGCTTCTCCAGGTTGTCCTTCTGGTTTTGACCCGTGCTCCGGCGAGACCGGAGACGTGTCGTCGGAGGCCCCTCGCCCGGATGGCGGCTGCTCCCCGGGCGCGAGGCGAGAAAACCCCAGGCGGTGCCGCACGCCGGGCGGACGGCCGCCGTCGATTGTTGGCACTCACGATAGAGGAGTGCCAACGGTTGGCGCGGAAGGTAACCCGGCGTCCCAGGGCGTCAAGGGGCCCAGTGGAGTTCTCGCAAGTCCCCAGAACGAATCGCACTTGAGCGCCTGCATGGGCACTGATCGCACGAAGAGCACTCGAGCGTGTCGCCTGCCAGCCCACCTGAGCCGAAACATGCTGGAAACAGCCAATGAAATTGCCAACATGCAGCTAACCCCTTACGGATTTAGGAGGGTCAATGAGGCACCGTCTTCGACTGTTCCCGGCCGCGTGGTCGAAACCGGGACGGCACGTCTCCAGCTTGCCGGAGCGTGGTCGAAAGATGAGGAGGGCATGGAAGCGATGACGATCGTGGCAGCCCATTCGGTCTCCCACTTCTTTCTTGAGGCGGTCGAAGACGCCAAGCGGGCGCGCGGGGTGGACGCCACGGACGGCGCGACGCGGTACCTGGTGGGCGTCCTTGCCGATTTCGCGCACCCCGACCACCGGGCAGGCGAAGCGCTCGAACGCCCGTTGACTCTCCTGCTCGACGAGGCGCTGCACTCCCCCGATCCGGCGGATCGCTTTCAGCGGCTGCGCATCATCGGGGACGGCGTCCTTTATGGATGCGGCTTCTTCGGGGACCATTTCGAGGCGCGCGGCGTCGACGCAAGGTACCTGCACGGGCTCGGCACACGGGCGTACGGCGCGGCGAGCTCGATGTTGCGCCAGGGCGCAAACGAACCCGGGCCGGATCTGTTCGGCGAGCTCGCCGAGAAGTTCGAGGCCCTCGTGGAGGTCGTCGGCGAGGTGGCGGACACGACCATCGCCATGGGGACGGAGAGCTCGAGCGGACTGCTGCGCGTCTACGAGCGATGGCTCAAGACGGGCAGCGAGCGACTCGCGAGCGCGCTCACGTCGCGCGGCGTGATGCCGACCCGCGGCTCGAGGGGTGTGATTCAGTGACGCGAAGCGGAGAAGGGGCCTCCCCCGGCGCGAGCGGCGCAGGCCGGCTGGCCGGGAACGGGATCGAGCTCGTTCGCGAGCGGACGCTGGCGGCGCGCGTGCAGACCGGGCTCGAGCGCATCTACCAGCTCGATCGAGTCGCGGACGTCGGGGACTACGTGCGGGGCGCGCAAGACGGCGAACGCGAGGCGCTGCTCGTCCGGCGGGGAGAGGACGGCGCCGTCGAGGTGTCTCTCCGGCTTCCGCAGCTCGAGGGCGAGGCGAACCTCGACGCGCTCTGCCAGATCATCGAGGGGGTCAGTCACTTCGTGTGCGTCGTGGATCGGGCGCGGATCGAGCGAGAGACGACGCACCTCGAGCTGGAGCTGCAAGCAGAAGTCGACAAGTGGGTCGTGCTCGCCGCATCCATTCGCGAGTTCGACGCGGCGCGGAGCGCCGCTTTGCGCGCGCACCTTTACGAGCGGGTGGCGTTCGACCACGACGAACGGACCGAGGCGGGCGAACGGTACCGTGTGGCGAACGACGTGGCCCACCGGTTCGTACGTCGCCTGGAGCGCGAATACGTCGATCACGCGCGCTTCGCGGAGATGCGAGCCGAGCTACGGCGCTTCTTCCGCGTCGGCCAGGAGGAGAAGCTCCGTCTGGGGCGGGCGGCCTGAAGCGGCCCGCGCCGCTCGCATTCGCGCTCGCATCGGAGGGAGAGTCGCCGCGCCAGAGCTGGTAGGCTGGCCCGCGCGTGGCGCTGCGAATCGATCGAGACGTTCGTGAACGCGTGGACCGCCTCGAGCTGCCTTTCAACGCTCTCGGCGTCGATCCCTATGGCATCTCGAAGCCCCACCTGCGCGTCGCGCTGACCGCGGTCGCCCTCGCTTACCGACACTACTTCACTGCGGAGACGCAGGGCATCGAGCACGTCCCCACGCGGGGACGCGCGATGCTCGTCGGCAACCACTCGGGTGGAATCGCCATCGACGGCGCGATGCTCATCGCGTCCTGCTTCCTCGAGATGAATCCCCCCCGGCTGGCGCAGGGCATGGCGGAGAAGTTCCTCGGGCGCTTGCCGTTCGTCAGCGAGTGGACGAGCCGCACGGGCCAGCTCACGGGCGTGCCGGAGAACGCGGAGCGCCTCCTCGAGGACGATCGCCTGCTCCTGGTGTTCCCGGAGGGCGCCCGCGGGACGGCCAAGCTCTATCGGGACCGCTACTCCCTCGTCGACTTCGGCTCCGGTTTCGTGCGCCTCGCGCTGAAGACGCGAACGCCGATCGTCCCTGTCGCGGTGTTCGGAGGAGGCGAGGCGTTTCCGACGATCGCCAACGCCTACCGCCTGGGCAAGCTGTTCGGCCTGCCGTACGTGCCGATCGTGGCCTACGGACTGCCCATCCCGCTGCCGGCCAAGTTCGAGATCGAGTACGCGCCGCCGCTCCGGTTCGCGGGCACCGGCAACGAGGACGACGCGGTGGTGTTCGGGTACGTCGACCGGGTGAAAGAGGTCATCGCATCCATGCTGGCGGCGGGTGTCCGGAGGCGGCGGGGCGAGCCTCCGCCTCGTCTGCCCGGCTCCGGAGCGGGCGCTCCGGAGTCGAGGGGAGCCGGGACGACGACGCCGTGAGGATCTTGCTCCCGGGTGCATCCGGTGCGCTGGGGCGCAAGGTCGCTGCGCGCCTCGCGAGCGAGGGTCACCAGGTCGTGGGAATCGACAGGCGCCCCTGGCTCGGCGCGCCCGTCGAGTTCCACGAACTCGACGTCCGAAAGCGCGCCGCCGAGGACCTCTTTCGCAAGCTTCGCCCGCAGGTGGTCGTGCACATGGCGACCGTCACGTCGCTCGCGATCTCCGGCGAGGAGCGCTACCAGATAAACCTCGGCGGAACGCGCGCCGTCTTCGAGCATTCCCGGGCTTACGGGGTCCAGCACTGCATCTTCGTCGGTCGGCACACGTTCTACGGCGCGGGCGAAGAAGCCGCTCTCTTTCATACCGAGGACGAGCCGCCCCTCGCCTTGAACCGATTCCCGGAGCTGGCCGATCTGGTCGCGGCCGACCTGTACGCCAGTACGGCGCTCTGGCGGTTTCCCGAGCTTACGACGTCGGTGCTGCGCGCTTGCTACACCCTCGGGCCGAGCGGCCACGGCACCCTCGCGAGCTTCCTCCGTGGAAAGCGGGTGCCGATGATCATCGGCTTCGACCCGCTCTTCCAGTTCATGCACGAAGACGACCTGGTGCGGGCCATCGTCCTCACGCTGGCGAAACAACCCCGCGGAGTCTTCAACGTCGCGGGTCCTCAGCCCCTCCCCCTCTCACGCGTCATCGTCGGGGCGGGCCGTACCCCCGTGCCGCTGCCCGAGACCCTGGTCCGGGCCATGCTGGGACGCTTCGGTTTCCCCAAGATGCCGCCCGGTGCGCTCGGACACGTGAAGTACCCGGTCGTCGTCGACGCGCGCGCGTTCCGCGAGCAAACGGGCTTCACGCACGGCTTCGACGAAGTGGAGACGCTGCAGGCGTTCCGCGACGCCTTTCCGGTGCCCGTCAGAGGCCCATGAGCTTCGCGACGTAGTAGCGCATCGTCTCCGTCGTCCCGCCGCCGATACGGAAGAGGCGCTGGTCGCGCCATGCACGCGCGACGGGGAACTCCTCGATGTACCCCCAGCCCCCGTGGAACTGCAGGCACTGGTCGGTGAGCTCGCTCATCACGTCACCGACGAAGATCTTCGCGAGCGAGATGATCTTCACCGTGTCCAGCGAGACGTTGCCGCGACGAACGTACTTGTCCTCGTTATACGCCTCGGCGCCGCGGTACGAGAGCGCGCGGGCGGCCTCGAACTTCGCGGTGAGGTCGACGAACTTGTGCTGCCAGTATTCGCGCTTGATGATCGGCTTGCCGAAAGCCTGGCGGTCGCGCCCGTAGCGGATCGTCTGCTGAAGGAGGAGGTCACCCGCGGCGACCGACGTCGTGCACGCGATGATCCGCTCGCTCTGGAAGTTTTGCATGAGGTACATGAACCCCATGTTCTCCTCGCCGAGCAGGTAGCGCTTCGGCAGGCGCATGCCGTCGAAGTGGAGCTCGGCGGTGTCGCTCGAGTGGTTGCCTATCTTTTTCAGCTTCTTGGTGACCTGGAACCCCTTCGTGCTGGTGGGGACCAAAAAGAAGCTGCAACCGTGGGCACCGGCCTCGGGCTTCGTCTTGGCGAGCAGCGTGACGAAGTCAGCCCGCGTCCCGTTGGTGATGAAGGTCTTCGAGCCGTTGAGGACGTAGTCGTCGCCGTCGCGCCGCGCGATCGTCTCGATGCTTGCGACGTCGCTGCCCGCGTTGGGCTCGCTCACCCCGAGCGCGGCGATCTTCTCTCCGCGGATGGCGGGCGTGAGAAACTCTTCCTTCTGCTCCCGAGTACCGAGGTCGTTGATGACGGGTGTGGCCATGTCCGACTGGACCAGTAGGCCCATGGACACGCCGGCCATCGTCGACCGGGGTAGCTCTTCGCTCTTGGCGACGCTGAACCAATAGTCCCCACCCGCGCCCCCCACCTCTTCCGGGTAGTGCGCACCGAGAATTCCAAGCTCACCGGCGCGACGGAACACCCAGTTCGGGAAGAGCTCGTCGCGTTCCCATTCCGCTGCGTGCGGAGCCAGCTCGCGCTCACAGAACCCCCGCACGGTAGTGCGGAATTGCTCGTGCTCCTCGGTAAACGGACTGGGCATGGGCGATCTCTCCTGCGTGCGGCCTCGATATTTCGTACACGAAACATCGACGGGCGCAAGAGATTCACCGCGCGATCCGGGCGCGAACCCGAAACGCATGAGCCGCAACACCGAAGCGGGATGCCGGAAGTCGTCGTCCCATCCGGCGTTCCCCTTCGGCCCCCGCGGCGCGCCTTCTCTTTGGCGCGATCGCGGGCAAGATCACCTCGTTGCGACAGCGCGCAGATGACGGGGCCGGGCCCCTGAGGCATCTGCACGATGGACGCCGACGACTGCACCCCGAGCCCGACTCCTTACGAAGGAGAGGTACCTTGGGTACACGCCAAATCCTGAGCAACGATGGCCGGCGCGCGCTCGACGGTTTTCCTCAAGCCCGTTTGCCCTTCGGCAAACTCCCCTTCTCGCGCCATCGCCGCTCCGGAATCTGCACCTCCGAAGAGGTGAGCTTCAAATCCCCATTTCGGGGACGGAGAGGCGCCACGGTCCGCAAGCGGTCACGTGGAGGGTCGCATTGGGGAGTGAGCTTGGCCGCTCACCGACGAAGCGCGCCGCGCGAACGACAAGGCATGCATGAGCAACGCGCCGCCCGTTCGCGCAAAAGACTCGAATGTAGGGATCGAACGTTACTTCTTCTTCCCCTTCTTCGCGCCCTTCTTGGCCTTCTTCGCCCCCTTCTTCGCACCTTTCTTAGCAGCCATGACGGTCCTCTTTCCTTTCCCCGCTTTCGCGGTTCCTTTTTGCTTCCGTTTCACTGCGACCTGCTTGGCCTTGGCCGGCCGAGCGCTCTTCTTCTTCGAGCGCGCGGACGTCATGGCTTTCGCCGGCCCCCCCACCCCATTGCCCGCTTGGGACGGCGCTGCCGCCCGCACGTCGGCGAGAGGACGAGGGACTGCTTCGCGTTGCGCCGCCCGCCGCTGGAGCACGCTGACGACCTTATCGTCGAGCGCCTCGAAGTCGAACGGCTTGTCGATGAACTCGTCGGCCCCGAAGAGAGGGCTCGTCGTCTCGTTGAGGGTCTCGCCGATCCCGGTGAGCATCAGAACGCCGGTATGCGCGAGCGCCGCGTCCTGGCGGATCTTGCGACACACCTCCCAGCCGCTCATGCCGGGCATCATCACGTCGAGCACGACGAGATCGGGAAGGCGCTCGCGCGCAAGCCTCCACGCCTCGTCTCCATCGGACGCTTCAATGACTTCAAGCTTCGGCTGATCGATCGCCCGCAGGTGGCGTGCGACGAGCTCCAACATCGTCGGCTCGTCGTCTGCGACCAGCACCACCGGAGGCGCCGCGTTCGCGTTCACGTTAGTGATGATCGAAGAGATTGTATGCGCTGGTCAAGTTCTCTCTTCGATGGATGGCACGATGGATGCTCAATGGACCTACATGCGGTCGGGTCATGCCCGGGTTGTGTTTTGGGGCGACGGCCCCAAAACGATCGCGGTGCGGAGGCCCGTGGAGGTGACCGCGAGAGCCCATGGCGTCAGCGTGAGAGGCCGAAGCGGTGAGCGGAAAGGCCGGGCCGATGACGGCGAAAGGCCGGGCCGATGAGGGCGAAAGGCCGGATCGGTGAGCGCGAAAGGCGCAGCGCGCTGAGCGCGAGAGGCCGGGGGCGCTGAGCGCGAGAGGCCGGGGGCGCTGAGCGCGAAAGACCGGGGCGATGGGCGCGAGCGACTGTGGCAATGAGCCACGCCGGGGCAAGCGAGGGCCGGGGCGGGCTGGTTACTCGTCGACGAACTGGGTCGGGACGCGCGTCGTCGACTCGACGAGCTCCTTGGACGCCGTGACGAACTTCACCATCGTGGGCATGTGCCCCTTGGTGAGCTTCAGCTTGTTTTGCATCATCCCCTTCGTCGGATCGAGCTGCTTCCGGATGACTTCCTTCCAGCGCGCGTAGCTCGCCACGATGACGAATGCAGCCTTGTCGGCCTCCTCGCGAGAGACCAGGTTGCAGGTCTTGCAGGTCCCCTGGTCCAGGTCGAGCCACATGGCCATGTCCTGCGCGATGCCGATGGTGGGCTCGGCAGTGACCACCATGGCGACGGGGCCATGCGTCCACTCACGACCGGCGGCCCGATAGTTGGCGTTGGCGTTGATCGCGTCCTTGTAGGCGACGCACCACTCGGCTGAGGGGAACCGGAGAGCCGTCATGAGGGCCGGACAGATACTCCATGGGACGGCGCTTCGCCAGGACCGGTCCCGGGTCTCGCGTGTTAAGGGGCCCGGGCCCAACACGAGCGACGTGCGCGACGAGGGACGATCAGAGCGGGGTTCACGGCCTTGGGGGCGTGCAATACTCGACTGCGGACATGAGCGGTTCCCGGCCACCGCGCGCACCGCGCAAGCCCTCGTCGGCCTCGTCATCAGGGTCTGCCTCCGCATCAGGCTCTGCCTCCGCATCAGGCTCTGCCTCCTCTCCCTCTTCTGCCTCTGCGACGACGCCGGCGCGACCCAAGGTCCACGAGCGAGGGAACAAGCGCCTCGACGCCGTCATCGACTTCGTCGCGTTTGCCGCCCGGCCGATGCCGCTCGTCACGCTGCTCGACGAGGCCCCCCGCCGCATCTGCGAGCTCCTCGAGGCGGACGTCTGCTCGCTGTACCTCGTCGAGGGCGACCGGAGCACCCTCGTCATGCGCGGCAACGTGGGCTTCGCGAACACCGCCATCGGCGAGGTGCGCCTCCGCGTCGGCGAGGGCATCACCGGCGAGTCCGTCGAGTACATGAGGCCCATCTCGACGCAGACCGCGGAGCAGCACAGCGCGTACAAGCACTTCGCCGGTCTCGGAGAGGAGCGCTTCCCCGTCTTCCTCGCGGTCCCCCTCCGGGGCAAGGCGGGGCCGGTGGGCGCGCTCGTGGTCCAGCGGCGGGAGCACCCGTTCGAGGAGAGGGACGTCGAGCTTCTGACGGCGGTCGGCGGCCTCATCGCCGCGGGGGTGCGACACGCGGAGCTCGTGGACGAGGTCCGCGAACGCCGCGCCAGGCGCACCGGCAGCGGCACGCGAAAGGTGACGCTCGCCGGGCGGCCCGTGATGGTGGGCC
>CALKVG010000071.1 GCA_937998045.1 uncultured Myxococcales bacterium | reverse complement strand
CCGTCGCGGGTGCCTCTTCCGGCTTGGCGCACACGCGCTTCAGGGCCTCGATGCTCTCGGGGGCCATCTCGGTGAACCGGATCCCGAGCTCTCCTCCGCGGTCGGCTCCGCGCGCCCATGCCACCTCGCCCGCAGCGAGCACGCTCTGCCCGGCGCCCATATCGAAGCGGCACGTGAGCTGTTGCCCGGGCTCGGGGAGGTATGCCGAACGGACCTGGATCCCTTCCTCCGAAACGTTCACGCCCTTCGCCTCGAAGGTCGGCCCGATATCTCCACCTACCTCGACCAGTCCCTCGTAAGGAATTCGGGTCGCCCCCGGCGCGCGGCGGTCCTCCGTGCTCATCTCTTCCTCCGTCGTACTCAGGCGATAGAGAATCGGACCAAGGAGGGCCAAGTTTTCATGCCCACGCACCTGGTGCTCGACATCGAGACAATCCCCGATCCGGAGCTACCGCGCCTCGACGAGGGAGACCGCGTACCGCCGCCCCCGTTCAACCAGATCGTGACGCTCGGCTGCCTCCTCCTCGACGACTATCTCCCGAAACGTCTTGGCGTCGTGGGCGAGCACAAGGCCGAGGGAGACATGCTCACGGACTTCGCGCAATGGCTCGACGCGAAGAAGCCGACGGTGGTCACGTGGAACGGTCGCGGGTTCGACATGCCGGTCATCACGAGCCGCGCCCTGCGCCACGGCGTGCCGATGCCCTGGTGGTTCAACGATCGGAACACGAGGTACCGCTACTCCACGGACGGTCACTTCGATCTCATGGACTTCCTGGCCGACTTCGGCGCCGCGAAGAACGCGCGCCTCGACGTGTACGCGAAACTCGTCGGCTTCCCCGGGAAGGTGGGCGTCGACGGCTCCCAGGTCCTGCCGCTCGTGCACGCCGGCAAGCAGGACGAGGTCAACGCCTACTGCCTCTGCGACGTCGCGCAGACCGCGGCCATCTTCCTGCGCGTCGAACTTCTGCGCGGCAGCTTCGATCGCCCGCGCTACCGCGAGCTCGCTCGCGCGCTTCTCGCGTTCATCGACGATCAGCCGCGACTCGGCCCCGTCGCAAGCCGCATCGACCGGCCGCGCTTCCTGATCGAATAGCCTGGGAGAAGCTCTCTCGCCGGTCGGAAACGCTCACCGAGGCCGGGGAGAAGCTCTCCCAGGGGTCGGAAGCGCTCACCGAGGAACCTCGTCGAGGGGTCGGAAACGTTCTCCGACGCACTGGGAGAAGCGTCTTCGCTCAACTAGAGCGGAATGTTCGTGTGCTTCTTCGGTGGATTGGTGTCGCGCTTGTCCTTCAGTAGCTCGAGGCTTCGATGCAGGCGCGCGCGGAGCGTACGGGGGTAGATGACCTCGTCGATGAACCCGAGCTCCGCGGCCTTGTAGGGGTTCGCGAACTTCTCCCGATAGTCCGCGACGAACGCTGCGCGCGTTCGCTCCGGATCGGCCGCCTGGGCGATCTCGCCGCGGCGTACGATGTTGACCGCTCCCTCGGGCCCCATGACGGCGATTTCGGCGGTGGGAAACGCAAAGTTCACGTCGGCCCGAATGTGTTTGCTGGCCATCACGTCGTAAGCGCCCCCGTACGCCTTTCGCAGGATCACGGTGACCTTCGGGACGGTGGCCTCGGCGAAGGCGAAGAGGAGCTTCGCGCCGTGCTTGATGATGCCGCCGTACTCCTGGTCCGTCCCGGGCATGAACCCGGGGACGTCGACGAACGTGACGAGAGGCACGTTGAAGCAGTCGCAGAAGCGCACGAACCTGGCGGCCTTCATCGACGAATGAATGTCGAGTACGCCCGCGAGGACGGCCGGCTGGTTGGCGACGACGCCGATGACCCTGCCGCCCACTCGCGCGAAGCCGACGACGATGTTTTGCGCGTACGCCTCGGCGATCTCGAAGAGGTATCGGTCATCGACCACGGCCCGCACCACGTCTTTCACGTCGTACGGCCGGGTGGGCTCGAGCGGGATCATCGTGTCGAGCTCGGGGACCTCGCGCGTGGGCGGGTCCTGGCTGGCGCGGAATGGGGGGTCCTCCTGGTTGTTCGACGGCAGAAATGAGAGAAGCTCGCGCGTCTGCGCCAGGCAAGTCTTGTCGTCCGCCGACGTCAGATGGCACACGCCGCTCCGCGTCGCGTGCGTCGCCGCGCCGCCGAGGTCCTCCTTCGTGACCTCCTCGTGCGTTACCGCTTTGATGACGTCCGGGCCGGTGATGAACATGTAGCTCGTGCCCTCGACCATCAGGATGAAGTCGGTGATCGCAGGGGAGTACACGGCTCCGCCTGCGCAGGGGCCCATGATGCAGCTGATTTGCGGGACGACACCGCTCGCGAGCGTGTTGCGAAGGAAGATGTCCGCGTAGCCGGCGAGCGACTCCACGCCCTCCTGGATGCGCGCTCCTCCCGAGTCGTTCAGGCCGATCACCGGCGCGCCGACCTTTACCGCGAGGTCCATGACCTTGCAGATCTTCTGGGCGTACGCCCCGCTCAAGCTGCCCCCGAACACCGTGAAATCCTGGGCGAAGACGAACACCTTGCGGCCGTCGATGATGCCGTGCCCGGTCACGACGCCGTCGCCGAGCACCTTCTGCTGGTCCATCCCGAAGTCGGAGCAGCGGTGGACGACCAGCCGGCCAATCTCGACGAAGCTCCCCGGATCGAGGAGGACGTCGATACGCTCTCGCGCGGTGAGCTTCCCTCCCTCGTGTTGCTTCTTGATGCGCTCCGCCCCCCCTCCCTCCAGGGCGCGAGCATTCAGGTCGTCGAGACGCGCAGACGGGCTGGGGGGAAGAGGCCGCGACGTTGACGGGGGCGAAGACATGGGCCTCGCCGTCCTATAGCCCAATCCGCGGCTAGCGCCGGGCTCGACTTCCCGGGTATTCTCAGCGCACACGCCCGGACACGCCCGCGGCGGCTCCCCTGCCGATGTCGCAATCCTACTTCAACGCGGCAAATCCATATCCCCAGCCGGGCGACGTGCTCGATGACAAGTACCGCATCGAGAGGCTGCTGGGTGAGGGTGGGATGGGCGCGGTCGCGAAGGCGGTGCACCTCCTCCGACGTGCGCCGGTCGCGCTGAAGTTCATGAGCCCGGCAGTCATGGCCCTCCCCGGCTCCGTCGAGCGCTTCGTGAACGAGGGGGTCGCGGCGTCGCAGATCGACAGCGATCATGTCGTCAAAGTCTTCGACGTGGGACGGATGCCCAGCGGGGCTCCCTACCTCGTCATGGAATACCTCGAGGGCTGCGATCTATCGCAGCTCATGGCGCGCGACGGCGGCCCGGTCGAGCCCCGGCGCGCAGTGCACTTCGCGCTGCAGATGCTGCGCGCTCTCCAGACCGCGCACGCGGCGGGCATCATTCATCGCGACATGAAGCCGTCGAACTGCTTTATCACCGAGAAGGACGGCGAGCCCGATTTCGTGAAGCTCGTCGATTTCGGCATTAGCAAGGTGCGCACCGACGACCCGCAGGGCCGCTCCGCCCAGCTGACCCGCACGAACAGCGCGCTCGGCACTCCGCTCTACATGTCGCCCGAGCAGGCGCGATCGCCTCGCGACGTCGACCATCGCACCGATCTGTATTCGGTGGGCGCGATCCTTTACGAGATGCTCTCGGGGCACACTCCGTACACCTCGGATTCCGGCGAGTATACCGAGATCCTGTTCAAGATCTTCACGACGGAACCGGAGCCGCTCCGCACGATCCGCCCCGATCTGCCAGACGCCCTGTGCGCCGCGGTGCACCGCGCGCTCGCGCGAGAACGGGACTCGCGGTTCGGGTCGGCGCAGGACATGGCGGACGCGCTGGCCCCCTTCGCCGACGATCGCAGCGCCCAGGTGCTGGCGCGCCTTCGGGGTGGTCGGGGCAGTCGACTCCCGACGCCCACGCCGTCGCAACCCGTCGCGGGCCCCCCCCCACCTGCGGTGGCGCAGTCGTTCGCTCAGGCCGGCGAGGCGCTCCGGCCGGCCCGCGTGCCGACGGACGTCGGCGTGACGAGGGAGGCAGCGGGCGGGTCGCCTGCGACGAACGCGAAGGGGGCGCGCGCTCCTCTCGTTCTCATCGGGGTCGTCGCCGCGGGGCTCGCCTGCGCAGCCGCCGGCGTCGTCGTCGTCCGCACGCGAACGACGGCGGTGCCGGCCCCCAGCCACGAGACGGCGGTGACGGCTACGATCTCCGCGGCACCCGCGACCACGACGGCCACAGCGAACCCGGCGCCCGAGCCGACCACCGCGCTGGCGCCGCTTCCTTCCACCGCGCCGCTCGCCACAGCACCGCCTTCGGCCGCCCCCTCGGCGAGCGCCGCCCCCGGCGCAAGCGCTCCTCCCCAACATCCAGCCGGGGTTCCCCCGGTGCTGCCGCAAACGCTCGGCGGCCTGAAGCTTCACTAGCCATCACGGGAATCCATCGCATGATCGTGTCCAACCCCCCCTTCCTCCAGGTCTCGACCACCCTCCGGCAGAGCCCGAGACGTGCCGTCCAGGTTGCCGTCGCGCTTCTTCTGGCCGTCTCCTTGCCCTCCGCGACCGCTGCCGCGCAGCCGCGGCCGGGCGCGACGGCGGCCACCGACGTGCGCTCGCAGCTGCCCGAGCCTGCGCGCAAGGCGTGGGATTCGGCGAAGCAGCTCGCGGGAGCGAACGACTACCAGGGGGCGCTCGTCGAATTTCAGCGCGCGTACGAGATCTCGCGGAATCCGCGCGTCCTCTACAACGTAGGCATCACCGAGAAACTCCTGACGCATTATGCGCGCGCTGTCGACGCGTGGGAGAAGGAGCTGCAGGAGGGCGCCGGCAAGCTGACGCCTGCGGAGACGACGGAGCTCCGGAACGCGATCGCGATCGTCCAGCAATTCGTGACGACGATAGAGATCACCGCCAACGAGCCGGACGCGACGCTGTCGGTCGACGACTACGCGGTGGGCAAGACGCCCTTCGTCGGTCCGGTGCGGATCGACGTCGGCAAGCACACGCTCAAGCTGTCAAAGGACGGCTTCGTGGACGCGTCGCAGATCGTCGACGTGGCGTCCGGCGCGCGTACGCCGGTCACGTTCAAGCTCGAGCCGCGCCAGAAGACGGCGCTCGTTTCGGTCTCCGTCGGCGGAGCTGCGAGCGCGACGGTGTTCGTCGACGGAAAGGACATGGGCCCCTCGCCCTTCAAGGGAGAACTCAGCGCGGAGCGCCACACGATCGAGGCCCGCGCGCCCGGTTTCGTGACGGTGGGGCAGACGGTCGACATCCAGTACAGGCAGCCGATGAGCCTCGTGCTCTCGCTCTCCGCCGAACGACACGAGGGGCGCTTGCACGTGGTCGCTCCCGACGGCGCGGAGATCGCCGTGGACGGGCGGAAGATGGGCGCAGGGACGTGGGATGGCATCATCTCCACGACGGGCGGACATCAGCTCCTGGTCACGAAGCCCGGCTTCCAGACGTATTCGACGGAGGTCTTCGTCGGGGACGATCAGACACGCGACGTGAACGTGCCGCTGAACCGTGAGGTCGGGACGAGCTGGGTCGCGTGGGGCATCGGCTCGCTGCTCGTGGTCACCGGCGGGATCGTCGCCGGATACTTCGTCTTCAAGCCGGCGGATCAGAGCCCGTACACCGGGACATTCAACCCCGGCCTGACGACGGCTGCGCACGGGATCCGTTTCTGACTTACGGCAGGCTTACGGCAGGGAGGAATCGGCGATGAGAAACTTCGGGTCGGGTGTGCTCGCTCTCGGTCTCGCGGGGATCGGGGCCGCGGGTGCGTGGGGGTCGGGCTGCTCCGCCAAGAAGCCGACGGAGCTCGTGCCTGGCGTCTTCACGCAAGTGAGCGTGCCGCGAAACATCGCGCAGGTGAGCATCGTCGTGAAGGCCAACGGCGCGGTGAAGTTCTGCCAGACGTACGACGCGTCCAACGGCGTCGTCCTCCTTCCGGAGACGCTCGGAGTCGTCTCCGGCGGATCGGCGTCGACCACTGTATCCGTCGAGGTCCGCGGATACGACCAGGCGGGGCAGAACAGCAACGACGCGCTCGGGTGCACGGGCTTGCCGGTGAATGCGCCCGCCGCGCAGGGAGGACCTGGCCCGCGCGTCATCCGGCGGTCCGTCCAGACGTACGTCGATCAGCACGTCCTCTTCTTGCCGATGCCGCTCAGCTACTCGTGCTTCGATACCGATTGCTCCACGCAGACCTGCAAGGGCGCGCAGTGCGTCGATCAGGCGACCGACGCGACGAAGCTCGTCGATTTCGACCCCGCGCTCGTCGATGGGACCCAGGACTGCTTCGACCCCAAGACGTGCTTCGCCGCGGGACTCCCAGCGGTGCTCATCGACCCGAGCACGTGCACCTATGGCTTTCCTTCGCTGGAGCCCGCCGGCAGCGGCTTGAACGTGCGCGTCCTCTACCAGGACGTCAGCTGGAAGCTCAACAGCGCGACCAGCGATTACGACCCCGAAATCCAGTCGACGGCCGAGCAGGAGATCCTCGACGCCGACGACACCGAGGGCTTCACGCGCCTGGCCAATCAGCAGTTCCAGCTCTCGAAGGGACTGTGCTCGCTCGTGCACGCCGCAACGAACCCGCCCCCGAGCCCGGCCCAGGGGGGGCCTGCCCTGTATCGAACGATCTCCGCCGTGTTCGCGTCGAACACATGCCCGCCCAAGACGCAGCTCCTGCCGATTTGCCGTGCCGATCGAAACACCGCAGCCCCAACGGCCGACGGCGGAACGACGACCGACGTCACGTGCGACGTGCCGGTGGAGCTCGTGCCGGCCCCGAGCGCCATCTACCTCGTGATGGATGACTCGTCCGAGATGAACGGCGCGTTCGGCGACACCGGGTCCGCGACGGCCATGAGCCTCTCCCTGGCGGCCCCGGTCTTCAAGCGCACGTTCGTCGGGTTCCAGTTTCTCAAGCACGACCCGGCGGACTGCACGTCGCCGATGCCGTCGTCGGCGAAACCGGATCTGGACTTCGGCCTCGCCAAGGTTCGGCAGCCGCTCATCGCGCAGAAGCTGCTTCAGTGGGCGCCGCCGACGGGGTCGCAGGACCTGTACGGCGAGGCCGCGATGCGCCCGGAGGGCGCCTACGCCCGCGTGAAGCAGTTCCAGCAGGGCCTGGGCATTCCGCTGGACATCGGGGCCGTCATGTTCTTCCTGAATCGGACGCCGGTCGGCCCGCTCGGCGGGGACGCGGGCGTCGGCGACGCAGGCGGTGACGGCGGGGTGGATCCGACGCTCGGGCTCGACTGCGTTCCCCCGCTCGCAGGCGGGACGGACGCGCTCTCGGCCATCGAGGCGGAAGTGAAGGCGGCTTCGAACGGCACTCCCGCCCTGCACACTTACTTCGTCGTACTGGACAATGTGCAGCACAACCATTCGCCCGTGACCTTCTTTCAGCAAGTCGGCAAGGACACCGGTGCGACGGTCCTGGACGCAACCTCCAGCGATCGCAACGCGGTCCTCGCGTCTTTCGCGCAGAGCGCGATCGAGCTCGGCACGTGCCTCTACGAGCTTCCCCGGGGGATCGACAGCAAAGCGAAGCTGACCTTCACGGATCCCACGGTTCCCGCCGACTATCCGGACATCCCGTTCAATACGGCGTGCAACGCCGGTTCGATGACGACGGTCGATGGATGGAACCTCGACAACGGGCGCATCCGCATCTGCGGCAAGTCCTGCGACGCGCTGCGCGGGACGGTGCTTCGGGTGACCGCCGCGTCGCTGCAGTCGCCGTCGCTCGACGGAGGCGCCGAAGCGGGCGCGGCCGACGCCGGAGTGGTGGTGCCGGAGATCCCGGTGAAGGCGACGATGCCCTGCGGGATGTAAGAACGGAGGGTTCGAGAGCTACGGCCCGAACTGCATCCCCAGATAAGGGAGGAGAAATGCCTGGGGGCCGGAGGCGAGGTGGTATCCGGGCGTGGGAATGGGCGTGAACTGATTCGTGCTGCGGTTCACCAGCACCTCGCCCGTGGCAGGCGGCACGGAAGTCGAGCTTCCAGCGGTGTCGGCCCACAACTGTAGCCCCAGCGCGAGCGAGAGCGTCGGCGACATCCGCCACTGAACGGCGCCCTCCACGCTCACCGCAGGAGAGATATAGCTCACGCTGCCCGGCACGTAGTGTTCGGTCCCCAGCGACGGGTCCGTGGCCGTCGCATCCCGCTTCATGAACAGCTGGCGGTACGAGACGCCAACGCCGCCTGCGACGGTGCCCCGGGCGAACGCGTTCTGGAAGGACGCGCGAGCGCGGACGGCAGCTCCCCCGCCGGCGCGCAGAAACGTGAACGCCTCGTCCCGTGGCGGAAGGCTCGCCGGAAGAGCCAGCGCCGCGCCGGTGAAATGGGCGGTCTCCTCGTGCTGGTCGTAGAGGCCGACTAGGAAGAGCTCGAATCCCACGGGATTCCACGTCCAGCCGAGGTAGCCGAAGGCGCCCACGCCGACGGGGGACGGAGTGTCGCACGACGAGGCACCGAGGGTACTGCAGCTCGTGTCGAGCTCGGTCCCGGCGCCGCCGACGCCAAATCCCCCCATGAGGCCGAAGCCGCCGTAGATCCCCTCGAACGCGCGCTCCGCGCCGCCGACGGAGCCGGTGGCGCCGCCGCCCGCGAGCGGCTTGAGCGTGACCGTCTCGGCCCACGTCTGCTGCTCCGCGAGGGACATCGTCTTCTCGAATCGCTCATAGCCGTCGCGCGCCACGACCACCGAGTGCGTCCCCGGCGGGACGTCTCCAGCGAAGGCCCCGTCACCACGAGCGGCGCCGTCCACGAAGATGGCGCCCTTGCCGTCGCTCGTTCGGACCTGCAGGTGGGCCTGGATCGGTGACGCGACGAGGTCGACGGCGGTGCGAGAGCCGGCGGTGACGTCGATCGACTGGGGCGCCGCCGCGGCGGTGGAGCTGCGCCCGGCGATCTGGTGGGTCCCCGGCGGCAGGTCCCCCTCCCAGGGCGTCGCGCCGACGTCGGTGCCGTCCACGATGACACGCAAAGGCTCTCCGCCGCCGGCAAGACGCACGACGATATGACCCTGCGTCGGAGACGAAGGAGGCGCCGGGCTGGTCGGCGGAGTGGGGACGCCAGGCGGGGCCGCATACGCAACGGGCGCCAGGGCCATGGCCAGCGTCAGGGATAGCGGCAGGGAGCGCACGGCGCGATTTGCCAAGATGAGCTTCGAACGAAGGTATGGGCGGTCCGCCGAGCCCGTCAACGAGAACCGTGACGCCCGATCACGGTGATTGGCGGCGGGCCACCCGGCGCTATCGGGCGGCTACCCGGCGCGACCCGGCGGCTGCCCGGCCAACGGCGCGGGACGCGGATCGACGTAGTCCACGAGCTCGCCGCGAAACGTACGAAG
Organism: uncultured Myxococcales bacterium; assembly: GCA_937998045.1. Classification (GTDB taxonomy): domain Bacteria; phylum Myxococcota_A; class Polyangia; order Polyangiales; family Polyangiaceae; genus Palsa-1150. The sequence goes on along the minus strand of CALKVG010000071.1, from coordinate 7,835 downwards.
GGTCGTCGTCCCCCCGTGGCCGGCGCGGTCGCCCGACACGACGTAGTCTGGCCCGAGGGGCACTTTCCCCCGTCCCCCCGGGGTGTCGCAGACGAACTTCGGCAGCGCGATCCCGGAGAGGCGGCCCTGGAGCGCCTCCATGATCTCGATCCCGCGACCGAGAGGCGTGCGCAGGTGGCCGGTGCCACGAACCGGGTCTGCCTGGAGCAGATAGTACGGCCGCACGCGGACACGAACGAGACCGCGGAAGAGCGTTTCGAGCACATCCGGGCTGTCGTTGATCCCCGCGAGCAGCACGCTCTGGTTCATCACGGGAAACCCGGCGTCGGCGAGCTGCGTGCAGGCGGTGAGCGACTCCGCCGTAAGCTCCTTCGGATGGTTGAAGTGGGTCATCACCCATAGGGGGTGGTACGGGCGAAGGGCGGCGAGGAGGTCCGAGTCGATGCGCATCGGAAGCGTGACCGGGACGCGGGTTGCCAGGCGGATCGTCTCGACGCTCGGAACAGCCCGTACGGCGGCGACGAGCTTCGCGATTCGCGCGGTGGACATGGCGAGGGGATCTCCCCCGCTGACGATGACGTCGCGCACCTCCGGATGGCTACGCAACCACTCCAAGGCGTCTGCCAACGCGTCAAGCGGTGTCGGCCCATCTCCGCCGCCGACCATGCGGGAACGTGTACAGAACCGGCAGTAGACGGCGCACTGGTCGGTCGCGAGGAGGAGGACGCGATCCGGGTATCGCTGCACCAGGTGCGGGGCCACTTGGTGCGCGACTTCGCCGAGCGGGTCGGTCAGATCGCCGGGGGTCTCCTCGTCCTCGCGCGCATCGGGAACGCACTGCAGCCGGATGGGGCAAGCGGGGTCGTCGCGATCCACAAGGGCGAGATAGTACGGGGTAATGCGCAGCGGCAGCCCCTGGCTCTCCGCCCGCCGGGCGCCCGCCAGCTCGCGCTCGGTGAGGCGCAGGGCGCGAGCGAGCTCGTCGACGGAGGCGACGCAGTGGCGCAGCTGCCACTGCCAGTCCCCCCACCCGCCACCTTTTACGAGCGACGCCGCCTCGAGAAACTCGCCCATCGTCAATCAGGCATCTAGCACGCAGCAGCCGCGCGGGCCGGCGCCCCATGCGGAGGCGCCGGTCAGCGCGTGGGGGCCGCGTCGGGTAAGTCGACCTTCACTTGCCCGAGCGCGCTTTCGTCGATGTTTATGTGGAACTGCTGGCGGAGCTCGTCGAGCAGACGCTCCTCCTGGGCATGCGCCTTGTCCTGAGAGAGCTTCACCCGGATCGTTCGCTCGGCCTCCTGAAAGGAGCGCTCGTGCGCCGTCGTCATGCCCGCGAGCTTAATCACGTAGAATTGATTGCCGCTCCGCACGGCGTGCGCGAGAACGTCGCCCACCTTCGGAATCTGAAAGACGGCTGCGCGCACCTCGTCAGGGACCCGGGGATTGTCCCCTCGAGGATCGCCCGGCGGCGACACGAAGCCGAAATCGCCCGCGAGGTCCGCAGGGACGTTGGCCTTGGCCTGCCCGTCGACCGATTTCCCGCGCACGAGCTCGCCCCACTGCGTGGGCGTTGCCTTCAGGGCCGCGTCGAGGACGCTGCGGGCCGCCGCTTCGCTGTTCAACACGACGGCGGACACTCGCCGGCGCTCGGGGTCGCGGAAGTCTGCCTTGTGCGTCTCGAAGTAGACCCGCACTTCGTCCTCGGGCACCTCGTTCGGCCCGGGCACGTTCTCGCGCGCCTTCTTGAGCATGGCCTCGCGGAGGATCTCGCGAACCTCCTGCTGGGTCGTGGGATCGCGATCGTACCCGCGCGCCCGCGCCTCGTCGGCGAGGAGCATCACGTCGACCATCTCGGCCAAGAGCTCCTTGCGGCGCTCGGGAGACTGGTACCGCATGCGGTCGAACGAATCCATGTGCTCGAGCGCGGCCGCGAAGCTCCCGACGGTGATCGTTCGGTCGCCGACGCGCGCGATGACCTTTGCCGCTTGCTCGGGCGTGAGCTGTCCCGCCGCGGCGCCGGCGTCCGTATCCTCGACGTGCGCTCCCTGCTTCTTGCAGCTCGAGGCTACGAGAGCGAGGAGGACGGCCACCGCGAGCGCCGTTGCGCACGCCGGAACCCGGTGACGCATGCGCCCCGCTTACTACGAGAGGGCGCGGCGCGCCACCGCGTGATAGAGGGGGTGCTCGCGCAATGAGCAACGATAGCGCGCCTTCTCCGTTTGCCATTCGGCCGCGAGGGGCTCCCCTCGTCGCTACATGGATGCGATGGGCGGCAAGCGCCGTCCTGGTGGCCGCGGTCTTTGCCGCTTTGCTCCAAGGCAGCTTGGCGTTCGTGCACTCGTCGGCGTCGATGGCCTCGTACGGGGGGCCCCTGACGGCGGCCATCGTCGCGGCTGCGGTGCTCCTCTTCTGGGTTCTCCAGGCGGAGGAGTCGCGCCTCGCGCGCGAGCTTCGCACGGCGCGCACGGGCACGGCGGCGCTCCGGAGCATGGTCGCTGCTCGACGGCAGCAGCTTCCCTTCTTCGCACGCCTGTTCTCGACGAAGCTGGGCACCGCGGCCGTGCTCATCGCAGACGGAGAGCGCGCGGCGGCCCAGGAGCTGCTCGCCGCGAACTCGCCGTTCATGCAGGGCGGCCGTCTCGCCAGGCTGCGCGCTGTCGTCGAGGCGGACGCCGGCCGCGCCCTGGGGCGCGACGAGGCGCTGGCCCGGTCCATCGAGGTGCTCGAGTCGGCGGAGCCGACGGGCAATCGCGAGGCAGACCTTTATGCCTTGCACGTCCTCGTAAAGGCCGTGCTTGAGCGCGGCGATTCGGCGGCCGCGCTCGGGCTGATCGAGCGGCTGGAGCGCTCTGCAGACGAGGACGAGCGGCTCTACATCGTCTGGCTGCGTGCCTGGTTCGAACTTGGGGGGAGAGAGCTCTCGGACGGGGAAATCCGCCTCGCTGCCTTGCTGGCGCGGGCTCATGGCGCCGAGAAACTGGTGGAGAAGCTCGAAGAGCAGGCGTCTGCCATTGCGCGCCCCGTGGGACAAGAGTAAGCGTGGGCGGCAATGCGCCCTGCCGACGAGCGCGATGACGACACAGTCGTCCCCCCGCCCCTGCACCCCGGGCTGAAGTACCGCCGCATCGTTCTCAAGCTGAGCGGCGAAGCCCTCTGCGGCCGAGACGGCGGTTTCGGGATCGACGGGAACGTCATCCGCGCAACCGCGACCGAGCTCGCTGAGGTGCACTCCCTCGGTGTCCAGATCGGCATCGTGGTCGGCGGCGGGAACATCTTCCGCGGCCTAAAGGGGGCCAGCACCGGCATGGACCGGGCGCAGGGCGACTACATGGGGATGCTCGCGACGGTCATCAACGCCCTGGCGATGCAGGATGCCCTCGAAAAGGCGGGCGTCCCCACCCGCGTGATGACGGCCATCGAAATACGCCAGGTCGCCGAGCCGTACATTCGGCGCCGGGCCATTCGCCACCTCGAGAAGGGCCGGATGGTCATCTTCGCTGCCGGAACTGGCAATCCCTACTTTTCGACGGATACGGCGGCGGCGCTGCGCTCGATGGAGATTCACGCCGACTGCCTGTGCAAAGCGACGAAGGTCGAGGGCATCTACCAGCGCGACCCCGTTCACTTCCCGGACGCTCAGATGTACGCGCGCATGACGTTCGACCGCTTCCTCGCGGAGCGCATCGGCGTGATGGACTCGACCGCGGTGACTCTCTGCCGGGATAACGAGATGCCGATCCGCGTGTTCAAGATGGCGAGCCGCGGGAACATCAAGCGCGTCGTCCTCGGCGAGACAATCGGCACGATCGTAGAAGGATAACCCGGTTCACGGCGCTTTGGGGGCGGGCGCTTGTCCCGAGAACACGTGGCGCGCCGGGCCGCGCAGCGTGACGCGTCCGGCATCTTCGATAGTCACCTGCAGCGCTCCCCCCGGGAGCCGCACGGTCACCGGTGTGCCGCGCAGCGCCAGCCCTTTGTCGCAGGCAACCGCGACCGTCGCGCACGCACCGGTGCCGCATGCGAGCGTGAGTCCGACGCCGCGCTCCCAGACGACGAGGTCGATGCCGTCCGCCCCTGGACGTGCGAATTCGACGTTCGTACCGCGAGGAAACTCCGGATGCGTCGCGATGCGTGGACCCAGTTGCTCGAGCTCCGCACGCGAGAATTCGCCGAGGAGCACCGCGTGCGGGTTCCCCGCGTCCGCGAGGGCGGCGACGATGTTTCGCCCATCGACCACGACCGGGCGATCGCCGAGCAGGCGCACCGCGCCCATGTCGACCGTCACAGTCGTATCGTCTCCACGGGTCTCGAGCCGGCACGCGCGCTCGCCCGCGTCCGTCTCGACTCGGAGCGCGAGCTCGCTCGCACGAGCGGTGCCGCCTCTCCGAGCCAGGTGCAAGGCCACGCAGCGCAGGCCGTTCCCGCACATCTCCGGGACTGACCCGTCCGCGTTGACGACGCGCATCCGACCGGCGCACACCGGCGAGCGCGCCGGCAGAACGAGGAGGACGCCATCGGCGCCGATGCCGAAGCGCCGGTCGCAGAGTGCCGACACGGCAGCCGGCGAAAGCGCGTCCTCGTCCGCCGCGTCGACGACGATGAAATCGTTGCCGAGCCCTTCGTACTTCTCGAAGCGCAGGCTACCGGCCGCCATGACCGCTCGAAGCGTAGCACCCGGACGCGCCCTCGCCGTCAGCCCATCGCCCGCTCCAGCCGGACGCGCACTTCGGCCTCGGGCAGGCCACGAACCTCGACGAGCTTGGCGCGCGAGGAGGCGCCCCCGACGAGCGCCATCTCGCGCTTGGCGACTCCGAGTGCTGCCGCCAGCGTCGCCACGAGCTCCTCGTTCGCCGCGCCGTCCACCGGAGGCGCCGCGAGCTGAACCGCGAGGGCGCCCAGTCGGACGCCGACGATCTTGCTCGTCCGGGCCCGCGGCTTGGCATGGACCTCGAAGCGCACCGCGCCATCGCGCGTCGTGACGAGGTTGACCGCTTCCGTCCTCATGGTCCACGCGCTAGTACTCTGCCCGATGTCGCGTCTGCGCTGGATGACCGCAGGAGAATCGCACGGCCCGCGCCTTACCACCATCGTCGAGGGAGTACCGGCGGGGCTGCGCCTGCTCGCCGAAGACGTCGACGTGGACCTCGCGCGACGCCAGCGTGGATACGGGCGCGGCGGCCGCATGAAGATCGAGACGGACCGCGTCGAGTTCGTCGGGGGCGTGCGGGGCGGCGAGACCCTCGGATCGCCGATCGCCATGTCGATCGCGAACCGCGATCACGCCAACTGGCTCGACCGAATGTCGCCGGCGCCGATGCCCGTGACGCCCGAGATGTTGACGCGACCGCGGCCGGGCCACGCCGACCTCGCCGGCGGGCTGAAGCACGATCGCCATGACCTGCGCGACGTCCTCGAGCGGGCGAGCGCGAGAGAGACGGCGTCGCGAACCGCGGTCGGCGCGGTGTGCCGCAAGCTTCTCGGGGCGGTCGGCATCGACGTATTCGCCCACGTCGTGGCGATCGGACCGGTGGAAGTCGGCGCGCTGGACTTGCCACCGCACGAGGTGCGTGCCCTATCCCGCGCGAGCGATCTCGCGTGCGCAGACGCCGGGGCCGAGACCCGCATGAAGGAGGCGATCCATCAGGCGTCGCACGCGGGAGACACGCTGGGAGGCGTTTTCGAAGTGGTCGCGACCGGGGCGATGCCCGGCCTCGGCAGCCACGTGCAGTGGGACCGCAAGCTCGACGGGCGCCTCGCGCAAGCGATGATGAGCATTCAAGCGATCAAGGGCGTCGAGATCGGGCTCGGCTTCGGCTGCGCGCGAGTCCGCGGCTCGGAGGTGCACGACCCCATTCACTACGACGCCGCCGCGCGCAAGTTCACGCGGCCGACGAACCGGGCCGGCGGCCTCGAAGGCGGCATGACGAACGGAATGCCGGTCGTCTGTCGCGTGGCGATGAAGCCCATAGCGACGCTCAAGCGAGCCCTCGCGAGCGTCGATGTTCAGTCGAAGATCGCGTACGAAGCCGCGTTCGAGAGGAGCGACATCTGCGCCGTCGCCGCGGCGAGCGTGGTCGGCGAGGCCATGGCGTGCATCGTCCTCGCCGACGCGGTCCTCGAGAAGTTCGGCGGTGACTCGATCCGCGAGCTGTCGCGCAACGTCGCGGGATTCGCCGCGCAGGTCGCGGAGTACTGAGCGATGCGCACGATCGATTCGAAGGGAGAGAGTGCCGGCGTGCTATCTGCACCCCGGCCGATCGTTCTGAGCGGCTTCATGGCCACGGGCAAGAGCACGGTGGGGCCGGCTCTCGCAGCCCGGCTGGGCGTGCCCTTCGTGGATACGGACGCCGAGATCGAGCGGACAGCGGGAAAGTCGATACCGGCGCTGTGGCGGGACGAGGGCGAGGCCCGCTTCCGCGCGCGGGAGAGCGAAGTGATCGAGCGCCTCCTGTCCGATGGAGTCACGCGCGTGCTGGGGTTTGGCGGCGGGGCGGTGACCACGCAGCGCACTCGCCACATGGCCGCGGAGCGCGCGCTCGTCGTGACCCTGACGGCGTCTCCCGAGACGGTCGTCGCGCGAGTGGGCGACGTTGCGGCGCGGCCGAAGCTGGCGGCGGGCGGCGACCCGATCGCGCGCGCAAGGGCTCTCTTGGAGCAGCGCGCGGAATGCTACGCGGAGTGCCACCTCGCGCTTTCGACCGAGGCCCTCGACGTCGACATGGTCGTCGACGCCGTCGCCGCCCTGTCCGCGCGAGACCCGCTGCTCGTGCCGCTCGGATCGCGCAGCTACTGCATCGACATCTGCCACGGCGAGCCCCTCCGGCTTACGGACGCAATCGCGCGCTGCGCTCCGTCGTCGGTGGTGCTCGTCAGCGATTCGAACGTCCACCGAGCGCGGGGCGCGTTCTTCGAGCATGCGCTGAGGGCGCTGGCGGTTCCCGTCGTCCACGTCACGCTGCCGCCCGGCGAGAGCCACAAGTCGCTCGCCACCGTGTCGACCATCTGGGACGCGGCGCTCGGGGCCGGTGTCGACCGCGACGCACTGGTGCTCGCGGCCGGTGGTGGCGTCGTCGGCGACCTGGCCGGGTTTGCAGCGGCTTGCCTCCTGCGCGGTGTCCGGTTCGTGCAAGCTCCGACGACGCTTTTGGCCATGGTGGACGCGTCGGTCGGTGGGAAAACGGCCTTCGATCATCCGGCGGGCAAGAATCTGATCGGCGCGTTCCACCAGCCCAGCGGCGTCGTCGCGGACCTCGGGCACCTGAGCACGCTCCCCGCGCGCGAGCGAGCGGCCGGGCTGGCCGAGGTCGTGAAGATCGCGCTGGCTACCGATGGCGCGCTCTTCGAGCGGCTCGAGCACGACGCCCATGCGCTCGCCCGTGGAGATGTGGATGCGCTGCTGCCGGTCGTCCGGCAGGCGGTCGCCGCGAAGATTCGCATCGTCCGCGACGACGAGCGCGAGGCGGGCGCGCGCGCCCTTTTGAACCTCGGTCACACGGTGGGGCACGCCCTGGAGGCGCACGGCGGGTACACCGCTTTGCTCCACGGAGAGGCGGTGGGGCTCGGTATGGTGGCCGAGCTGCGTGCCTGCGCGGCGCTCGGGTGGACGCCTTCTTCGTTGGTCGATCGGACGGCCGCGCTGCTCTCGGTGCTGGGCCTTCCCGCGCGACCCGGCGCGAGCGAGCTCGCGGCGGCGTGGCCGTACGTCGCGAGCGACAAGATCGGGATCCCGCCACAGCGGATCACCCAATCCGGCACCGTCGTCACCGATCGCCCGCACCACGTCACCGCGCCGAACGACGAAGCTCCCCTCCTTGATGGCGATCTGTTCGACCAGC
>CALKVG010000070.1 GCA_937998045.1 uncultured Myxococcales bacterium | reverse complement strand
CGTGCTACCTGCACGCCGGCCGATCGACTCGGAGGGAGAGAGTGCCGGCGTGCTATCTGCACGCCGGCCGATCGCGGTGACGATGCGCACCCCGGGGCAGGACCTGGAGCTCGCCGCCGGGTTCCTCCACTCCGAGGGGATCGTCGTTTCCCGCGACGACATCGCCGCTTGCCGCCAAGCCAGCCCCAACGTCGTGCACGTCGAGCTCGCGCCGGGCGTTCGCTTCGACACGGCCGCGCTCGAGCGCCACTTCTACGTATCGTCGAGCTGCGGAGTCTGCGGGAAAGCCTCGATCGACGCCGTTCGCACGCGCCGGCGCGTCGCTCGGGAGGCGGGCGGCGCTCGCGTATCTCCGCGCGTCGTGCACTCGATGCCCGACGCGCTCCGCCATGCCCAGGCGATCTTCGACGCGACGGGCGGCCTGCACGCCGCGGGCTTGTTCGACCGCACCGGGTCGATCCTTCTGGTGCGCGAAGACGTCGGGCGGCACAACGCGGTGGACAAGCTTGTCGGGGCCACGCTCCTGGCAGGGCAGCTGCCGCTCCGGGACCGCGTGCTCGTGCTCAGCGGCCGCGCCAGCTTCGAGCTCCTCCAGAAGGCCGCGATGGCGGGCGTCGGGGTGGTCGCGGCGGTGGGGGCGCCATCGAGCCTCGCGGTCGAAATGGCGCGCGAGACGGGCACCACGCTCCTCGGTTTCGTGCGTGGAGGCGGCTTCAACGTGTACACGAGCCCCGAAAGAGTCCTCGCGGAGGCGGCCGATGGATGACGCGAACCGCCCCGACGTACCGAGCGCTCAACCTCCCGACGACACGCAGGGAGTGCGCACCGCAGCCGCGAGCCGCGCCGCCGGCGGAGTCCAGGCGCTGGCCGCGACCGTGCGCTACGCCGCGGCGCAGACCGGGCTCGCACGCGGCGCCCGCGTCCTCGCGCGCACGAACCAGGAGTCTGGGTTCGACTGCCCCGGCTGCGCATGGCCCGAGGCGCACCCACGCGAGGCCATCGAATTCTGCGAGAACGGAGCCAAGGCGGTCCTCAGCGAGGCCACGACCCGGCGCGCCGACGCGGCCTTCTTCGAGCGCTTCAGCGTCGCCGACCTGGCGCGCGAGAGCGACGCCTGGCAAAACGAGCAGGGTCGCCTGGTACAGCCCATGGTCCTGCGCCCGGGCGCGACACGCTACGAGCCCATCGACTGGGAGGACGCGTTCGCCCTCGTCGCGCGGGTCTTGCGCGCGCTGCCGTCGCCCGACGACGCGATCTTCTACACGTCGGGGCGCACGAGCAACGAAGCCGCGTTCCTCTATCAGCTCTTCGTGCGGGCGTTCGGGACCAACAACCTGCCCGACTGCTCGAACATGTGCCACGAGTCGAGCGGCACCGCCCTGAAGGAGGTGCTCGGCGTCGGCAAGGGGACGGTGCAGCTCGAGGATTTCGCGGCGGCAGACGCGATCTTCGTCGTCGGGCAAAACCCGGGCACCAACCACCCTCGCATGCTCTCGACGCTCGAGGAGGCCGCACGGCGCGGCGCGATGATCGTGAGCGTCAATCCGCTGGCCGAGGTGGGGACCATGCGCTTCGCGCACCCGCAGAGCCCTCTCGGGCTGCTGGGGGAGGCGACGACGCTGGCGCGGATGCACGTGCCGGTACGAATCAACGGCGACGTCGCCTTCTTTCAGGGCGTGACCAAGGCGATGCTCGAGGAGGAAGAACGAGCGCCCGGGAGCGTCGTCGACCGCGCGTTCGTGGAGCGGTACACCGATGGATACGAAGACCTCGAGCGAACGCTCCGGGCGCGCACCTGGGGAGAGCTCGAACGGACGAGCGGAGTCGGCCGCGACGCGATGGCCGCCGCGGCGCGCGTTGCCGTCGAGTCGCGCGCGACGATCGTGACGTGGGCGATGGGCATCACGCAGCACGTGAACGCCGTCGACAACATCCAGGCGATCGTCAATTTTCTCCTCCTGCGCGGGATGGTGGGGAAGCCGGGCGCCGGCGTCTGTCCCGTGCGCGGTCATTCCAACGTCCAGGGAGACCGGACGATGGGCATCAGCGAGAGGATGCCCGAGGAGTGGCTCGACCGGCTCGGAAATACGTACGGCTTCCGCCCGCCGCGGACGCACGGGTACGACACCGTGAACGCCATTCGCGCGATGCTCGACGGTCGCGCGCGCGTCTTCTTCGCGATGGGCGGCAACTTTCTGTCGGCGGCTCCCGACACCGAGCGCACCGCCGAGGCCCTGCGACGCTGCACGCTCACCGTTCACGTCTCGACAAAGCTCCACCGCGGACACCTGATCACCGGCGAGCAGGCGCTCATCCTTCCCTGCCTGGGGCGCACCGAGCGCGACCTGCAGCCGGGCGGGCTCCAGTACGTCACCGTCGAGGACTCGATGGGAGTCGTACACGCCTCGCGCGGAACGCTCGCGCCTGCCGGCGACGAGCTCCTGAGCGAGGCTCGGATCGTCGCGCGGCTGGCGCACGCAACGCTTGCCAACCGACCTCCCCGGATCGACTGGAGGGCGATGGCGGACGACTACGACCGCATCCGGGAAGGGATCGCGCGCGTGGTGCCCGGCTGCGAGGGATACGTCGAGCGCGCCCGCGTCCCCGGCGGCTTTCGCCTGGCGAACGCCGCGCGCGAGCGCGTCTTCGCGACCGAGACCGGCCGCGCGCGCTTCACCGTTCAAGGCCTGCCGGAGCACGACCTCGCCCCCGGACAGCTCCTGATGATGACCATCCGGAGTCACGATCAATACAACACGACGGTGTATGGCCTCGACGATCGGTATCGCGGAATCAAGGGAGGACGCCGCGTCGTCTTGATGAACCGAGAGGACGCGCGCGAGCGCGCCCTGCGCGAAGGCGACATCGTCGATCTGACGAGCCACTTCACCGACGGAAAGCGGAGGGCCGAGCGCTTCGCCGTCGTCCTGTACGAGATCCCGCGCGGGTGCTGCGCGACGTACTTTCCCGAGGCGAACGTCCTCGTTCCCCTGGGAGCGGTTGCCCGCCTCAGCAACACGCCCGCATCGAAGTCGGTCGTCGTCAGCGTTCGGCCGCACGAGGCGCTCGGATAGCCATGTTTTGCCTACCTGCTGGCGAGCCGAGCGGCGCCCCAGCTTGTACCGGCGCGTCATGCTTGGCGAATCGCGCTAGCAAGCTCGAACGCAAGAGTGCCCCGCCGAGGCCAAATGCCGCGCGAGGGTCTTTGGCGTTGTGCGCACAAATCGGTTTCGGGTCGTCCTTTGTCCACAAGTTTCGCCCACGGTAGCGCGGGCACGGCCACTGCATGAGCCGCCGCCCGGGGACCTGGGCATGAAGGCCACCAGTTTGCTTCGCGATCAGCATCGTCGGATCGAGGCGCTTCTCGCGAGGACTGCGAGCGAGAGGAGACTGCGGCTGTCGCTGGTGCTGCAGCTCGTCGAGGAGCTGATGACGCACCTCGCGCTCGAGGAGCACGTTTTCCTGAGTCGCGTCGCCGACGCCACCGGAATGCGCGCCGACACGTATCGCGAAGATCAAGCTCGCATGCGCAACGCCGTGTTGCAGGCGGTATTCGCCGAAGAAGACGACATCGTATTTGCGGCGCGGCTAATCGAGCTGTCGTGCGCTTTCGAGCTCCACGTACGCTTGATGGATCGCGACGTCTTTCCGCTGGCGGACGCGCAGTTGAAGCGAGAGGACCTGGAGACGCTGGGCACGCGAATGCAGACGCACTGGGACGCCGCAATCCACGGTCACGGGCCGCTCGTACGCCGCCAGGAGTCGGTCGCGGCCGAGTAGTCTCTCGAGATACTACTTGGCGCAGCGGAAGCCGATGCCGTAGCTGCGCTTCGTAGGCGAGTCTTTGTAACGGAACGTCGGCCGTACCCAGGACGGATACGACCCGTTCCACGCGCCCCCGCGGATTACCCTCTCGTCCCCGACGGCTGGACCCTTGGGGTCCTTGAGCTCGTCCTTGCCGTAGTCGGCGTACCAGTCGGCGACCCACTCCCACACGTTGCCGACGACGTCTTTGACGCCGTACCGGGAGGCGCCCTTGGGGAAGCTGCCGACGGGCGCCGTATTCGCGAAGCCGTCGTCGACGTCGTACATCGCCTTCTCTTCGATGCCGTTCTTCAGACCCCAGGCGACACACTCCTTGCCGCAGGCGTTCACGTGCCCAGCGGAGGGGTCGTCGTCTCCCCAGGGGTACTTGCGCCCGTCGGGACCTCGAGCGGCAAACTCCCACTCCGCCTCGGTGGGCAATCGCTCCCCCTGTTCGTGGCAGTACTTGTCGGCCATCTCCCATTCGACGCAGTTGATCGGGTGACTCGCCTTCCCCTCCGGGTCGCGGATGTTGCAGAGCGGATCGAACGCCTTGCGTTCCTTGTCGGTGATCTTGGGCCAGTCGTTGGCCATCGGAGCGCGCTTGCATCGACCGGCGTCGCTGCAGGCCTTGTACTGGGCGACCGTCACTTCGAACTCGTCGATGCAGTACGGCTCGAGCGAGACCTCGTGGGCCGGCTTCTCCATCGGCAAGCCTTCGTCGCTCCCCATGAAGAAGCTTCCGCCGGGAATCCGGATGGTTCCCGCCGGGCACGAGCCCGCGGCCGTCGCCGCGGACGATGCCGCACCAGCGCTCGCCGTAGCCGAGGGCGTCGCCGCCGGCGCAGGCGCCGATAGCGCAGCCGCGGGCGCGGACGGAGCGTTCCCAGCCTTGCCGAGCAGGAGGAACGCGGACCCGACACCCCCGAGTCCCACGACACCGAGCGCGACCAGCAGCCCCGTCCGGGACGAACTGGCGCGCGTCACCGTCCTCTCGATCGGCGACCCGGTCGCAGGGGCGGCGCGGCGGACGCCCTCGGCCGCGACGGTCGGCGCGCTGGCTACGGCGTCCCGGTGGGTTGCGGCCGACGGCGGCATGGGGTCCGTCATCCCGCGCATGGGGTCCATCTTGAGCGCGCGCCGCAGCGCGTTCCAGAACTCGCCGGCGGCGGGCCATCGGTCGGTGGGCTTCACCGCGAGCGCCTTGGCGAACACCGCCTCGACGTCGTCGCTCACGATCGCTCCGAGCGCGCGGGGCGTCGGCCGGCGGCCGGGATTCGACGAGGCGACGGCGAGCTGCACGAAATCGTCACCCTCGAGGGGCTCGCGCCCCGTGACGGTCTCGACCAACATGAGGGCAAGCGCGAATACGTCGGTCCAGGGACCCGTCGCGCCGTGGGTGCGTGAGAACTGCTCGGGGGCTCCGTACGCGGGAGTGAAGCTCGTCACCTGACCGCTCGTCTTTGTGAACGTCCCGGCCATCTTCTGGGCGTCGCTCACCACCTTCGCGATGCCGAAATCGAGCAGCTTCACGCTGTGATCGCCGCGCGGATCGCCCAGGACGAAGACGTTCCCCGGCTTGATGTCGCGGTGCGCGATCCCCTTGCGGTGAGCGAGCGCCAGCGCCTCCGCCACCGGATCGAGGAGCCTCACCGCCTCGTCCAGAGTGCGCAGCGCGACCCCGCGCTGCTTCTCACCGGTCAGTACGGCATCGAGCGTCGCGCCCTCGAGCCATTCGAGCACCATGTACGGCACGTGCTCGCCGCGCTCGGTCTGCAGCATCCCGATGTCGCGCGCCTGCACGATCGCGGCCGTTCGCGCCGACAGGTCCGCGAGGAGCGCGCCCTCCTGCACGAACTCGTCCAGGAGCTTCTGCCGGTCCTTCTCGGAGAAGTCGCCCAGAGCCCTGAACACCTTGAGCGCCACCGGGCGCTTCCAGATAAGGTGCATCGCTCGATACACCGTCGCGAAGCCCCCTTCCCCGACCATGGCCTCGACGGCGTACTTGTCGGCGACGGTGCGACCGACGAGCTTTAGTGTATCGGCTTGCGCCACGACCAAGGACCTCCAAGCTGCAGCATACCGGAGCGAAGCTCCCCGGGAATACGTCCGGAACCCAGGGAAGGTTCCATCGGCTTGACAGCGCGGCGCCGCCTGGCTTAGTTCCACGCACCTACACTTGCGGCGAACGCCACGGACGAGGCGGGCGTACGCAGACAGAAGGCAAAACGACGAACGAGAGCGCAGGTAGCTCAGTCGGTAGAGCAGCGGACTGAAAATCCGCGTGTCGGCGGTTCGATTCCGCCCCTGCGCACCCCATCTTCCGGGACTCTGGCTCTCCTGACGCCGGGGCACCTGCGCTGGACGCGCCTGTTCGGTGCCAGAACTTGCCCGGCAATTTCCCGGCAGCGCGGCCCGGCTTACCGATGCGCCCCCGTCGTACGCGCAATGAGCGCGGCGCCAACTGCGCAGGAGGCGCGGCGGTCACTCACGCTGCGAAGTAGGTGGTTGCCCGCTTTTGCCCCTTCGACTTCAGCTTCTTCTTGGCCACGCCGTCTTTGAGGATTCGGGGCATCTCGCGCACGTCGAGCCCGAGCTTCTTGCGGATTTCTTCGGCGCGCATCCCCTTGGGATGCGACTTCACGAGCTTCGTCACGAGGTCCAGCACCCTGGCGATGTCCTCGGGAGAGCGCCGCGGGAGACGGCCCGGCTTCGGTCGCCCAGGGCGTGAGGGCAGCGTCGCCCGGCCGGAACCGCTACGGGCCGGTACCGCAGTGGCGCGATGCCCGTCGGTCCGTGCGTGGAGGAACTCTTCCACGGATGTGCCCTTCATCGCGACGAGCACGGACTCGACAAACGTTTGAGCGAGCTCGGTGAGCTGGGAACGAAGTGACGTCATGACCGCGCATGGTACATGAATTTGCGATGACCAACCCCGAGGCACGCCTCATGGCATGCAGTGCCGCCGCTGTGAGTCGTTTCAGGGCTCACGCGGGGTCGGCGTCGAGGACCACAGCGGATCCTCCGCAGGCGGCGCGGGCCACGTGATCTCGTTGGGGCACGCCGCCATCCCGCTGACCGCTGCGCCACCGCTGCTCCTGCACCCAACGAGCGCCACGAGGGCCCCGGCCGGTGTCGCGCGCGACCCGCGAG
>CALKVG010000069.1 GCA_937998045.1 uncultured Myxococcales bacterium | reverse complement strand
CCACGGACGACTCGAACCGCCCGACGGTGGGTCGTCTCGAGACGCCGATGATGCGCGCGCGTGCCCCTGGCTGGCCTGCGTGGCCATGGGCCGATTCGCGTGCAATTTCAGCCGCCGAGGTCCACCTTCGCGCGCGGTGAGCGGACGCGCGTGTCATCCATTTGGGTGGCACCGCCGGGAGCGCGCGAGGGGCGCTTTTTCAGAAGCGACCCCTCGTTCAGCTACTGGCGCGCGCTCGGGTCCGCCCACTGGCCTGCCGGCGGCGCCGCGGCGTGGCGCTGCCGCGCCGCCGGCGGCTCGCCGCTGCCTTCTTGGCCTGTCGCGAAAGGGCGCGCGGTGAGGCGGCGCTGCGCCCTTCGCGCTTTAGAGCGCCGCTCGTGGCGCGAGAACGCGTGCGCGACGGCGCCTTTTGCTTGCGCTGTCCGCGGCCGGCGGCGAGGTCCTGTTTCGCCTTGCGCCGCGTTCGCGAGGTGGCCGTTCCTTCTCGAGGCGCCGGAAGCTTGACTCCCGCGCGGCGAGCCTTCGAAAGGCCGATGGCGATCGCCTGTTTGGGATTTCTGGCGCCGTGCTTTCCCTCGCGGATGTGCTCGATCTCCTCGCGGACGAACTCGCCCGCCTGCGTGGATGGGGCCTTTCCCTGGCGGGCGTCTTCACGGGCCTTCTGAACGGTCTTTCTTTCGGGCATGGGAACGCGCGGCTGCAAGGCGGCTGCCAGCGCAGCGTGCTCGTCGTCCGCCCGAACACGCGTGGGGAACGCTCCCCGATTGACGGCCTTCGACATGCATCGGTGCCTGGTTGCTTTGTCGCCCGGGGGTGAGCGCAGGCCACGTTCTTCGGGGCCTTTCGCCCTCGCTCGGCGAGCCCCCGGAGCAGCAGGGTGGATCGCAAGGCGCCCCCATGTGGTCCGGTCGCCCTCCACGTCCGGTTCCACGTCGATTGCCCGCGAAACGCGCGCACGGCTGAAAATCCGCCGTTCTTGTCGCGGATGTTCGGGACCGCCGCGAGAGCGACGATGCGCGGCGACCGCAGGCACGCCCCCTGCTGAGGACCGGATCACCCGCGCGACGGAACGAGCCCCGAGCCCACCCCGCAACCGGCAACGGGCGAACTCGCCACCACTGGTCCGCACCTCTCCCCCGCAAATCGCAACCAAAGGCGCGCGTTCCGTCGCGCGGGGCATTCTCGGCTGGGCCGCGCCGGTACCCCGCAGACCGAAAACTTGCGTCCGACCTCTCGCGCGAGGCAGGGTTCGGCCATGCGTTCGTCGCTCCAGTTCGGTATCGCCGTCGCGCTTTGTGCGTGCGGTGCCGCGACGGCGACCTCGGTCGCGCCGCCGCCCTCGAGCCCTCAACGGTCGTCAACGACCGCAGCGGAGGTCGCCTCGGCTCCGCCTTCGCCCCCCCCCGAGGCAGCGGGAGTCCTCCCGCTGAAGCGCTCGGCTGTACGTGGCGTCGTCTCCCAGGGGCTCGGCGTCTTTCTTCAGCGCGTCGAGCTCGACGATCAGCCGGTTCGCGTCGGTGGCAAGTTCCACGGGTTTCGCGTGGCCGCCTTGCGGGACGCGAAGTTCTGGAGTGGAGTGGACCTCAAGCCTGGCGACGTGGTCACTCGCGTTAACGGCTTTCCGATCGAGCGTCCGGAGCAGGCGCAGACGGCGTTCGATTCGCTCGAGGTGGCAAGCGAGCTTCGAGTCGAGTACGAGCGTGACGGCAAAGCACGGGAAATCGTCTACCCGATCGTCGACGATCGGTGAGCACGACGCCGGCCCCTCACAACGCCGCGATCGCGGCGCGGTCGTCCTCGCGTCGCGCCGCCGGATTGGGACGTGCGGGAAAGCGAAGGATCAAGCCGCCCGAAGCTGCGGCGACGTGCGAGCGGTCGATGGATCCGTGCGCGGCGCCAGCCGTGTGAAGCGCATGCACCGCCTCGGCCAGTCTCCTGCGCTCGGCCGTCGTGAGCGGAGCGTTCGGGGGCTCGGCGGCGATCGCTTCGAGCCAGAGCGAGTTGTCCTCGCGCGAGACGCGGAGGACGACTTGCAGGCCGGGGTAATCGGCACCTGCGAAGGCCCGCGCGCACGCCAGGACGGCCGCCGACAAGGCAACGCGTTCGACGCCCCGGCCCGTCCAGGTGTCGATCAGAGTGCCATCCGCGGCCCGACCGAGACGACCACGGGGACCACTGCTGGGTGCTCTGCTCTCGCTCGCGGACGAGGCATCGAGCGCACGGGCATCCAAGGTCGCGGGCCATGCCAGCGCGGAAAGCTCCCGGCGCGCCTCGAACGCGTCGGCGGGCCGGTCTTCCGGCCGCATGGCGGTGAGCCGCTCCACAGCCGCGTCGTGCGCCGGGGAGAGCTCGCGGTGCGCATCGCTCGGCCTTAGCCGGGGCGGCTGGGTCGGAGTTGCGCGTTCGCCAGTCAGCATTTCGCGAAGCATCACGCCCGCGGCGAAGATGTCGCTGCGCACGGTGGACGGCCTGCCCTCCCGCTGTTCGGGGCTCATGTATGCCAGCGTGCCGAAGACGCCGGCCGTCGCCGTGGTCGAGAGGTCACCGAGATGCGCGACGCCGAAGTCGCTGAGGCGAGCACCGCCCGACTCGTCGAACAGGACGTTGGACGGCTTGACGTCCCGATGCAAGATGCCGAGCCGGTGCGCGTCGCCGAGGGCGGACAGGACCGAGGTAGCGATTTCGATGGCGCGCGACGGAGCCAGACGCCCCGTCGTGGAGAGGAGGCGCTCGAGCGTCCCGCCCGCCATCCAGGCCAAGACAATGGCCGGTCCCTCCACGAAGACATCCTTTAGCGGCACGACGCTCGGATGTTCCAGCGCGCGTGTGGCGCGCGCCTCCCGTTCGAATCGCGCGAGCGCGTCTCGGCCCGTACCGCGCGCGTCCCACGCCGCGAACAGCTTGATCGCAACGCGTTCTCCTCGCGCGACGTCGACACACTCGATGACGCGAGCGCTGGGAGACGACGCGATCTCGCGAACGACATCGTACCGACCGAAGAGCCGGACGCCGGGCGCCCGCGCGACGGCTCGCTCCGACGCCTCGTGCGTAGGATCGGGGCCGCCGAGGACCTCGAGCTCCTCTTCGGCTTCGCGGGCGGCGCCCGTCAGGCCCAGGCGCTCCAGCGCGACGATCAGGTGCGGAAGCGCGTCGCGCCTCGCGGGGTTCGCGCGGGGAACGTGCTGAAGCACCCGCACTGCCCCCTCGTGCTTGCCGAAGTGAACGAGGAGCCTGCCGAGAGCGACGGCCGTCCGCCAGGCCCGAGGGTCGCGGCGCAGCGCGGCCTCGAGAACGCGAGCTGCCCCAGCCGGCTCGCCGGCGCTCTCCAGGATTTCCGCTGCTCGGAGAGCTTCCCCCGCTCGCTCCCAGACTTTCGCGGCCTCGAGCGGCCGCCGGTTCTCCTCCAGAAGGCGCGCCGCCCAGCGGTGCGCGCCCCCGTGCTCGAGCCTGACCGCGAAGCCCTCGATTTGAGCCGCGTCCGCTGCGATCCGTCGTAGCGCCTGCTCGCACAAGGCGTCGTCCCCGGCGCGGCTCCCCAGCTCGAGCGCGCGGATCGCGTCTCCGGCCCTGAGGGCCTCTGCCGCGGCAGGCGCCCATTCGCATGCCCGCTCGAAGAGCGCGCTCGCAGTGCGGGCGTCTCCTCGCTGGCTCGCGAGCCCCGCTGCCTCGAGCAGTCGCTCCTCGCGCGCGAGCTGGGCGACTTCGGGGTCCATGGCGTCTCTCGTGAGTTTAGTCCTCGTCCTCCTCGTCGTCCGCAGCGGCGCCGGCCGTCGTCGCGCCGCGAGCCCGGAGCGCCGCGTCGACGTCGGTCGCAAGCAGGAATGGCTCGACCGCCGGCTGGCCGCGAGCGGCCGCCGCCGCGTCGCTCTGCGCCGCGAGCGGCGCCAGGATGCTGCGCTCGCGATTCTTCATGTGCGGGCCGCTCAGATCGATCCAGAAGTAACTGCGCGGCCGTATATCGACGTGGACGAACTGGCTCACCGGGTAAACGCCGACTCCGACGAACCCGACGTCGCGCACGAAGCGGGCTACTTCCTCGTCGGCGACGCCCGGGACGATGACGTCCATCGCGCGACCTTTGCCGTGGTTCGAGCGCGATCCCGGACGGGGTATGCGGTAGGCGGAGACGACCCGGATCTCCGGCACGTCGAAGTGGGACTGGACGCGGTAGACGAGCGAGAGCGTGCGGGGGTCGATCGGGTGCTCTTCTCCGCCTGCGGCGCGTAGCAGGTGCGCGACGCGGTCGAGGTCGGGTGCCGCGAAGCCGCCCTCGCTGCTCATCACCGGAACGTCGAGAGTCTCGCCTCGGTTGATCGTCGTGAGCGAGAGCATTGCCCGACCTGCAGCATCGTGCGCGATCGGACGAGTCGAGGGCGCGTGCCAGCCGACGAGCGCCTGCTTCCCCTGGAGGTAAGCCGCCGTGGGTACGGACGCCGACTTGGCGTGCGTCCCGTCCGCCGGCTTTGCGCGGGCGGCGGAAGCAGGAGCCGCCTGGCCGTGCTTTACACGTGCGGGGTCCGCGAGAGCGGTCGCGCTGGCGGCGAGGAACGCCGAACAGGCGACCAACCTCGCAATGGGACTGACCCGCATTCCGGCTCCGATGCCGCCCCGCCGCGACGACTCTACCGGCGCACGTACGACACGGTGCGCGCGAAGTCGAAGCGCACCTCGGTCGAATCGATGCCGGGCGAACTGACCCGCTCGCGGCGAAGGCGATGAACCACGAGGGTGCCCGCGCCGTCGAGGTAGAGCGTCGACACGGCGGCCAGGCCTACGTCCTCGAACGCGCACCGCACCCCGCTCGGGCGCAAGTCGACGTAGACCGTTTCGTCCGAGGCTTCGGGCGTCCAGGCGAAGTTGACCCACGCGCCCGACGCAACGACGACGCCCGAAGAATCTTCGCTCGCGATTCGCACTTCGCTCGGGTCGGCCGGCGCCGTGGCGGATAGGTCCAGCGGTGCTCGATCGCGCGAGCCCCCCACGTGCACGACGTAGCGGGTCGACGCTGGCAGCGAGGACGGGTCGGCGGTCCGGGCGTACACGACCCCGCTGACGACGTCCGTCACATCGGGCAACTGACGCGGAAGCAACCGCGTCTGCATGCCGTCGGCTTCGAGCGACACGGGGCCGACGTCCATCAGCTCGATGAAGGGGGTACGCGCCGGCAGGCTGACGGGCAGCGATCCGAGCGACGCGCACGTACCCCGCGCCGGCAAGTCGAGGGCAGCGCCGATGGCTCGAAGCGCGTCCTGAGTGGAGCTGGGCGCGGCCACTCGAATGAATCGCGCGCTAGCCTCGCCGCTCGAGCCCTGCGACGCGTCGCTCGTCCTCGAGACGACGACGATCGCGCTGGTCGTGGCGGTCTCCGCGTCCGCCGTCTCCGCGGATCCGGACACCGTTCCCGCGCAACCAAGTGCCGCCGGAAGGACTGCCAGGACCGCGATTGAGAGCACGAGGGGAGACCGCATGCGTTCCTATCTCCTAACGCTAGTCGGGGTGGCGCGGCGAGGCAAGGAGCCGCAGCCGCGGCTCGGGTCTCTCGCCTTCCTCTCGGTTCGCGTCCCGCTCGCCGATTGCCGCTTGTAAACTGATCGACGTGCCGGTCGGCTTCGTTCGATCCGCGAGTACGGCAAGCTCCTGCGACGTTCTCGTCGTAGCCGCCTTCTTGCCGGAGCTCGCGCCGTTTGCTGGCGTGCTGGGTGAGGCGATGCGCGCCCGGGTGGGTGCTCTTGACGTGGCCGCTCGAGCGGTCGGAATCGGTTTGCCGATGGCCGCCGCGGGGACCGCGATGCATCTCGCGGAGCTGCGGCCGAAAGCGGTCGTCGCGGTCGGAACTTGCGGAGCGTACGCCGCCGGCTCCGCCCGTGACGCCAGCGGCGCTTCCTGCGAGCTCGCGATCGGCGACGTTGCGGTTGCGCATCGCGTGTGCCTCGTCGACCCTTCCGCCCAGGCCGGGCTCACTCAGTTTCCCGAGCCCATGTCGACCGAGATCGAAGCGAACGCCGCGCTCGCCGAGGGACTGCTGCGCGCCGGCGGGAGGCGCGCCGACCTCGCGACCACGCTCGCCATCACCGTCGACGACACGACCGCCTCGCGGATCGCGCAAGGAGCCCGAGCTCAGACCGAGCACCTCGAGGCGTTCGGGATGGCGGCCGCTTGCGCGGCGGGGCACATCCCCTTCGCCGTCGCCTTGGGGGTTGCCAATTTCGTCGGACGCCGGGCTCGCGACGAATGGCGTGGACACCATCGTCGAGCCGCGTCCGCGGCCGCGGATCTCGTGATTCGCTGGCTGCGCGACGGGGAGATTTAGGCGTCACTCCGCGTCGTTCGCTGAGGCCCAATCGAGACGGTCCGACCCCTTACGAGGTGCCATCTTGCGCGCCAGCGAGAGGTCGTTCGTAGCAACGCTCGGGGAGGGTTTGGGAAATGCGCCGGATCGCCTGGGCTAGCCTCTCCGCCGCACTGGCTTGGTCGCTCGCGGGCTGCGCTTCGGGGGACAGCACGATGGACGACATCAACGGGGACCCCGGGCCAAAAGACAGCGTCGAGGCGGGCTCGGAGGCGTCTGCCCCGCCGCCGTATACCGACGATGCCGGTGCAGCAACGGGCAGCGCCGAGGGGTCCGCGGGACCTCGGGATTCCTCGACGGCGTCGGTCGATTCTGGCGGCATCGAGGACTCGGGGCCTGCAGACGCCCCGTCATACGACGTGGCCGACCCGGAGATCGACGCCTGGGGTCCTGACGCGGGCCCGCCGGACTCTGGGGTCGCCGAGGCTGGATTCCCGCCGGACTCTGCGTCTTCGGGCGACATTTGCCCGAGCGGGGCACAGTACCCGGTGGAGGCGGCGGCCGCAGCGATCAGCGGTAAGGCGACCCTCTGTCCGACGGGATCGTGCCCCACGGGCCAATGCTGCTACGAGCAGCTCTCGCCGGCGAACGTCTGCGTCGCAAGGTAGCCTCCGAGTCGACCGTCGCAGCGGGCCGAAGGGCCCAACACTCGGGACACTCCACTACAATCCGAGGTCGAACCCGATCATGGGGCCGACGAACACCTGGGTGCCTTGCGCGAGCGTGAGCGGGGGCGTGGTGATCAGGCCGGACCCGAAGGGGCGGCTCGTCGTTCCCGGGGCCGTGGCGTCGTTTCCGAGCAGCTGGATCTCGGACACCACCGAGGCGTGAAGCTTCGCCCCGTTGGCCCACCCGACGAGGACGCCTGCATCGAACAGGAATAGCCCGGCGACGTACGTCTGCGGTTCGGAGGATGTCTGGTCGCTTCCGCCGGCGCTGCCCGCTGCGGGTGTCGCGCTTCGCGCGTAGATGTTGCCCATCGTCGCAACGCCGCCGAGCGCCGACGCGGTGAGGCGAACGTGCGGATTCTTGCTCGCGACGCGCACGCCGAGCGCTCCGCCCCCGCCGAAGCGGTGAAATTCGTAACTCTCGGTGCGGGCGAGGCCGTAATAGGGGCTCGTGCTCGGCAGGTT
>CALKVG010000068.1 GCA_937998045.1 uncultured Myxococcales bacterium | reverse complement strand
CGTTCGAGGACGGGCTGGCGCTCTTCCACTGTCCCGACGTCGTCGCCGTCGGGCAACTCGCCAACCAGGTACGCGAGCGGTTGCACGGCGACCGCACGTACTTCAACCGGAACATGCGGATCGAGGTGACCAACGTCTGCGTCGCCTCTTGTCTGTTCTGTTCGTTTGCCAAGCTCGAAGAGGGCGCTCCTGGCGCTCACACGATGCGAGTGGAGGACGCGTGGCGGGAGCTCCAAATCCGCATGGACGATCCGCCGAGCGAGATCCACATCGTGAACGGGCTGCACCCGGGCCTGCCCTTCTCGTATTACGAGGAGCTTTTGGCGGGCTTCAAGCGGATCAAGCCCGATATCCACCTGAAGTGCTTCACCGCGGTGGAGATCCACTTCTTCGCCACGCACTACGGGATGACGTACCAGACCGTCCTCGAGCGGCTTCGCCGCGCGGGGCTCGACAGCTTGCCCGGCGGCGGCGCCGAGATCTTTCACCCCGAGGTGCGCACCCGGATCGCAGACGACAAGGCGACGGCGGACGAGTGGCTCGAGGTGCACCGCGTCGCGCACGGTCTGAGCATGCGCACGAACGCAACGATGCTCTACGGCCACATCGAGACGTTCGAACATCGAGTCGATCACCTGTTTCGGCTGCGCGAGCTGCAGGACGAGACCCATGGGCTGCAGGCGTTCATCCCGCTCGCCTTTCACCCCGACGGCAACGGCATGCGCAACCTCCCCGCCCCGACCGCCGTCGACGCCCTACGAACCGTCGCGGTCTCGCGGCTGCTCCTCGACAACGTCCCGCACGTGAAGGCCTACTGGGTGAGCATGACCCCCGAAGTGGCGCAGATCGCGCTGCGATTCGGCGCAGACGACATCGACGGGACGATCGTTCACGAGACGATCTACAAGGCGGCAGGGTCGCGCTCCCCTGGCGCGCTCGCCGAGGCCGAGCTCGTACGCCTGATCCGGGAGGCCGGGCGCACACCCGTGGAGAGAGATACCCTTTACAACGTCGTGCGCGAGCACCCGCGCGCCTCGCTGCCGGAGGCTGCCGTGAAGGTGCGCGAGCGGAACGCCGCGAAGCATCTGGAGGTGCTCCCGTGACCGACGATCGACCCGGAGGGAGAGAGTGCCGGCGTGCTACCTGCACGCCGGCCGACCGTCTGCGCGTCGCTGCGGTCGGCTACCTGAACGCGCGCCCGCTCTTCGAGGGACTCGATCGCGAGCCGGCGAGCGAGCGCGTCCGCCTCGATTGCGCGACGCCGAGCGAGGTTGCGCGTCGGGTCGCCGAGCGCGAAGCCGACGTGGCCCTGATGCCGGTCGCCGCGGCCGCCACGACCGGCGACCTGCGGTTCGTACGTGGGGCGGCGATCGGCGCTCGCGGACCCGTCCGGAGCGTCGTCGTCGCCGCCGAGTGTCCGGTGGAGCGGATCGAGGAGCTCGCCGTCGACCTCTCGTCGCGAACGAGCGTCGTGCTGGCCCGGCTCCTGTTGCGCGCGCGACGCGGAGGGCACGACGTCGGGCGCCTCATCGGTTGCCCGCCCCGCGATGCCGTCGCCATGGTGCGTGGTACGCGGGCCGCGCTGGTCATCGGTGACCCCGCGCTCGACATCGAGGGCCGGTTCCCCTTCGTCTTCGACTTGGGCCGCGCCTGGTACGAAGACACGGGGCTACCGTTCGTCTTCGCGGCGTGGTGCGGGCGTCCAGGGGCACTCGACGCCGACGACGAGCGGATCTTGCTGCGAGCGAAAGAGGCCGGCCTCGCGCGGCGAGACGCCCTCGCGCAGGCCCACGCCGAGAGGACGGGGCTGTCAGCCCCTTCGCTCCGCTCGTACCTTCACGAGGCCATTCGCTACGACTTCGGCGACGAGGAGCGGAGGGGACTCGAGCGCTTCTACGAGGAGGCCGCGCGCGCGTCCCTCTTGCCGCGCGCGCAGGTTCGCTTCTTCGATGAACCTCTTCGACCGGCGGTCGCCGTGCTGTCCCTCGACGGGCTCCTCGCCCGCGCCGCGGAGGGCGAGCGGCTGAGCGCCGCGGAGGGCGAACGTCTGGCCGGCGATGCGAGCCTGTTCGATCTCGGCCTCGCTGCCGACACCATACGCCGGCGCAAGCACCCGCACGACGTGGTGACATACATCGTCGACCGCAACGTCAACTACACGAACGTCTGTACGACGAGCTGCCGCTTCTGCGCGTTCTACCGGCCTCTCGGGCACCCCGAGGGTTACGTGCTCTCGCGCGAGGAGCTCGGAAAGAAGCTTCAGGAGGTCGTGGACGCCGGCGGCGTGCAGATCCTCCTGCAGGGCGGCCTGCACCCGGAGCTTCGCCTCGAGTGGTACGAGGACCTGTTTCGGTGGATGAAGCGCGAGTTCAAGCTCGGGCTGCACGCTCTCTCGCCGGAGGAGATCCTTCACATCGGCCGTCTGGAGGGCCTGACCGTGCGCGTGGTCCTCGAGCGGCTGCACGCCGCGGGCCTCGACAGCGTGCCCGGCGGCGGCGCCGAGATCCTCGTCGATCGCGTTCGTCGGAAGATCGCAAAGGCAAAATGCACGAGCGAGGAGTGGCTCGGGGTCATGCGCACGGCACACCAAATGGGCCTGCGTTCGAGCGCGACGATGATGTACGGCACCGTGGATACGGTCGAGGATCGCGTGGCGCACCTGGTGAAGATTCGCGATCTGCAGGACGAAACGGGCGGGTTCACGGCGTTCTTTTGCTGGGACTTCCAGCACGAGAAGGGCACCCACATCGAGCCTGGGGACAGCGGGACCGTTCTCTACCTGCGCCAGCAGGCGCTTGCGCGCATCCTGCTCGACAACGTCGATCACGTGGGCGCCTCGTGGGTGACCCAGGGACCGGAGATCGGGCAAGTTGCGCTTCGCTTCGGGGCCGACGATTTCGGCAGCGTGATGTTCGAGGAGAACGTCGTGTCCAGCGCAGGTACGACGTTCTGCATGAACGCCGACTCGATCGAGCGCCGGATCCGGGCCGCGGGATTCCGCGCCGCGAGGCGCAACGTCCATTACGATTGGCTCACGACACCCTCGTGACGCACCCATGCGCGCAGTGCACGCCGATGCCATCGTGACAGGCGACGCCGGAGTGATTCGCGACGGAGTCGCGATCGTCGGGCGGCGCGGCGAGATTGTCGAATGCGGTCCCGGCGCCGAGGTCTTGCCGCGCCACGCTGGATTGCCCGTCGAGCGAGTGCGGGGAGTCGTCCTGCCCGGCCTGGTCAACGCGCATACGCACCTCGAGCTGAGCTCGCTGCGGGGCCAGGTTCCCGGCGGCGCCGGCTTCGTCCCCTGGGTTGAGCACCTCATCGGACTGCGGGCCGAGGCACGCCCCGATGAGGAGCCGGACGCGATCGAGAGAGCGGTGCGCGAGCTCGACGCGTTCGGGACCGTCGCCGTCGGCGAGGTGACCAACTCGCTCGCCGCGGTGCCCGCGCTCGCCCGTCTGGGCCTCGTCGGCTGCGTGTTCCACGAGGTGTTCGGCGTCGAGCTGGACCCGCTGGAGCGCCGCGTCGCAGCGCTGACCACGATCGTCGCCGAACGCGTGGGAGCGTGGCCCACCGAAGACCTCGCCTACGCTCCCACCCCGCACACGCTTTACACGACGCACCGGGAGGTCGTCCGGCGCCTCGTTTGCAATGCGCGCGAAAGCGGCGCGCGAGCGAGCGTCCATCTCGCGGAGCACGCCGCCGAGCGGCGCTTCCTCGAAGCGGGCGACGGTCCGATCGTCGCCTGGTACGAGGCACGCCTGAAGCTGCGCCGCGACCTCATCGAGCACGTTGGAAAGTCGCCGGTGGACTTCGCGGACGAACTCGGCGTGCTCGCGCCCCACGTCCTGGTCGTGCACTTGACCGACGCCCGGCCCGCAGAGCTCGAGCTCGTCGCCGGGCGCGGCTGTCCCGTCGTCTTCTGTCCGCGCTCGAACTTGCACATCGAGACCAAGCTTCCGCCGCTCCACGCCGCCCTCGCAGCCGGCATCACCCCCGCGCTCGGAACCGACTCTCTCGCATCCAACACGTCACTCGACGTCCTGTCGGAAGCACGCGCGTTGGCCGATCGGTTCCCCGGCGTTCCTGCCGTGGCTCTGCTGCGCATGGCGACCTGGGAGGGGGCGCGGGCCCTTGGGCGGAGCGACGTCGGTCGCGTCGTCAAGGGGGCGCGCCCCGGGCTGTTCGCGATCGAGGGTGACAGCGGGGAGGACCCGTGCGGTTTCGTACTACGGAGCACGCGCGCGCCACGCCGCTGGGTGTCGCGCCGGGGAGACACATGACCATGACGGCACTGGCTCGCGCACGGACCTACGGGTCCCTCGTCGCGTTCTCGCACACCATCTTCGCGCTCCCGTTCGCCGCGAGCGCCGTAGTTCTGTCGCTCGCCGTCGCGCACCTGCCCCTCACTCCTGCGCGCGTCGTCGCGCTCCTCGTATGCATGGTGTGCGCGCGCACGAGCGCCATGGCCTTCAATCGCTGGGCCGATCGCGACGTCGACGCTCTCAACCCGCGGACGCGTACGAGGCACGTGCCAGCCGGACGCGTCCGCGCCGGCGAGGTGCTCGCGCTCGCGGCGGTCTCCGGCGCCGGCTTCCTGGTGGCGGCGGCCACGCTCGGCTTCTGGACGGCCGTGCTCGCGCCGCTCGTCCTGGCTGTCCTCCTCGGCTACTCGTACGCGAAGCGATTCACGTGGGCAGCCCACGCATGGCTCGGCGTGGCGCTCGCGCTCGCCCCGGGCGGGGCTTGGATAGCCATGGGGGCGCGTCCTGGGTTGGGGATCGTGCTGCTCATGGTGGGGGTCGTCACCTGGTTGCTCGGCTTCGACACCCTCTACTCTCTCCAAGACGAGACGTTCGATCGGCAGGCGGGCCTGCACTCCATCCCGGTCCGGTTCGGCGGGCGTGGGGCCATGGTCATCAGCGAGCTCGCTCACGTTGGCACCGTGGCCGCCTTCGTCGGCTGCGGCATCGCGCTAGAGCGCGGGTTCTTCTTCGCCGCCGCCGTCACGGTCTCTGCGGCTCTCCTTACGTACGAGCACGCGATCGTGCGGCGGCGTGGGCTGGACGCGATCGACAAGGCCTTCTTCGACGTGAACGCCTGGGTAAGCTGCGCGTTCTTCGGCCTGGTGCTGTGCGACGAGCTTGTGCGGCGTTACGCGCCGCGATGACGCATCGCGCGGTCCGCGCTCTGGCCGTCAGGAACCGTGGCCGTCAGGTCAGAACTGACCGGCCGGTGGAGCGCCCGCGTTCCCCTAGGTCGAGACTCACGGCTGGCATGACTCACAGCTGGCATGAAAAGAGACGTCGCTGCCCCTGGCGTCCCGCTGCATCCATAAGGTAGTCTCACCTCCCACTTAGCGCCGCAGCACTCCGCGAGACGGGGGTACCAAAGGGCGTGGACTCCGTAGTAACCGACTCCGACGCCGCTGACGTGTTCCTCGACCCGCTGGTCCTGCGGGCGCGGGAGCGCGTCGGTCGCGTGCTCAGAGACAAGTGGCACCTCGACGTCCTGCTGGGCGTCGGGGGAATGGCGTCCGTCTACGCGGCGACGCATCGCAACGGCAGCCGCGCGGCGGTGAAGCTCTTGCATACGGAGCTCTCCATCAACCCCGATATCCGCGAGCGGTTCTTGCGCGAAGGGTACCTCGCGAACGCAGTCGGGCACGACGGGGCCGTCCGCGTCATCGATGACGACACGGCCGAAGACGGTTCACTTTTCCTCGTTACCGAGCTGCTCGACGGCGAAACGCTGGAGGCTCGCCGCGTTCGTTTCGAGGGTCGGCTGGACGAGGACGAAGTGCTATCGGCCGTGGACCAGCTCCTGGAGGTCCTCGCGGCCGCGCACGACAAGGGCGTCGTCCACCGGGACCTCAAGCCGGAGAACGTCTTTCTGACGCGCGGCGGGCAGGTCAAAGTTCTCGATTTCGGCATAGCCCGACTCCGCGAGCTGCAGCGACCCGACACGACCACCCGGGCGGGCGAAAGCATGGGGACGCCGGCGTACATGGCCCCCGAGCAAGCCCGCGGGCTCTGGGACGACGTCGACGGACGGAGCGACCTGTGGGCGGTCGGTGCGACGATGTTCTGTCTCCTGTCGGGCCGGCTCGTTCACCAGGGGCGTACGACCAACGAGCAGCTCCTGAGCGCGATGACCCGACCCGCGCCCCCAATGCGTTCGGTCGCGCCCGGCGTCTCCGTCCTCGTGGCCGACGTCGTCGACCGCGCGCTCGCCTTCAACAAGGCCATGCGCTGGCCGGACGCTCGGCGCATGCAGGAGTCCGTGCGGCGCGCGTACCACGAGAGGACGGGCGTTTCGATCGCGACGGCGCCCCCGCTCACCGTTCCGGAGTCCGTCGAAAATCGAACGCTGCCCGCGCACGATGCGTCGTCTCGGGGGCTTCCCACGAC
>CALKVG010000067.1 GCA_937998045.1 uncultured Myxococcales bacterium | reverse complement strand
GCCTCCTGCCACGCCTGATAGCCGGCGATCTTCGCGACCGCGCACGCGCCGGGCCGGTCGTCGTCGGCCGAGACCACGGTCGCGGCGTCCGGCGGCGCGCCGCTCGTCGCCGGCAACCCGGCCTCGCCGATCCCGAGGACGCCCTCGATGCGCGCTACGCGCTCCTCCATGCGACCGCGCTCGGCGCCGCGTCCGCATCCTCGAGCGACGAACCCCGCGACGAGCGCCGAGGCTGTCGCGGTCCCCACGATGACCGCGATCTGCGGCGGCGACGAAACCAGCGGCCGACGCCGCTCGATCGCGAGGGGCACGGGCGGAGCCGCCGCGGGCGGGTCGGGCCTCGGCGGAGCCGCCGCGGGAGGGAACGGCATCGCCGGAGCTGCGGCGGGCGCGCGCTCTTTCCGCTCCTCCCAGAGGCGCGTGCGCTCTTGCTCGGCGATTGCCTCGTCGGCCAGTCGCTCCCAGTCCGCGCGCTGCTCTCCGCCGAAGGTGTCCGCGAGCAGGGCGCGCACGCTCGCGCCGTCGACGGCCTTGCCGGTGCTCTTCACGAATGCGTCGAGCGCATCCCGCAGCTGCGCCGCCGTCTGCCAGCGCTCCTCAGGCTGGCGGGCGAGCGCGCGGACGATGGCCTGCGCGAGCGCAGGCGGATACCCCTCCACGAGCGACCCGGGGTCGGGGACCTGCGCCTCGCGGACGCGACGGACCGTCTCGACGTCGCTGCCGTCCATGAACAGCCGGCGGTCGAGTGTGACCTCCCAAAGCGTCACGCCCAGGGAAAAGACGTCGGACCGCCGGTCGGCGGGGCGCCCGTGGGTCTGCTCGGGCGACAGGTACGCGAGCTTGCCTTTGACGACTCCGATCGCCGTCGACGCGATCCGATCGCGCGCCTTCGCGAGGCCGAAATCGATGAGCTTCGGCGCACCCTCCTTCGTGAGAAAGACGTTGGCCGGGTTGACGTCGCGATGCACCACGTTCAGCGGCTTGCCGCTCTCGTCCTTCAGCTCGTGCGCGTAGTGGAGAGCGTCCGCGACGCGAGCCCCGATCCACGCGACGACCTCCAGGGGCAAACGCTTCCCGCGTGCGTGGGCGGCGTTCCACACCTCGAGGAGCGTGTGTCCGCGCAAGAGCTCCATCACGAGGAAATGGCGCTGGCCATCGTCGCCGAAGGCGCGCACGCCGAGGATGTTCGGGTGCGACAGACGGGACGCGATCCCGGCCTCGTCGACCAGCATCGCCACGAACTCCTTGTTTCGACGGTGCTCGGCCCGAATCACCTTGAGGGCCACGAGCTCGCCCGGGCGAGCGGTGGAGCGGCCCAACCACACGCTGCCCATCCCTCCCTCCGAGATGGCTGCGAGGACGTCGTAGTCCCCCAGACGATCGAACGGCAACTCGGGCAGTTTCGGGTCCGTAACTTTCGCCACTGAGTACTCCCTCCGCTGTCCGACGCTTCCCCCAGATCGAGCACTCCGCTCTTCTTCCCTCCAGCGTACCGCGCGCGAGCGCGCGTGGCTCGAGGGCATGCGCGAGTCTAGAGCGGGGCGTCAGGTCGGCGCGGGTTGTGCTAGCGTCGTCTGGAGTTGGCAGCTGTCCCCGAACGCCACGTCAAGGGAACGCTCTTCGTCGACTACGTGCGGATGATCCGCGCGTACAAGCCGGGCGAATGGACCCGGCATCTCACCGAGCGCGACCTCAGCTACCTGGTCGCACGCGTCGAACCGGATGCCTGGTACCCCATGGATACCTTCGAGCGGATGGGGCTCGCGATCCTCGCGGAGATCGGACCCGACCTCGAGACGATCCGCGCGTGGGGACGCGCGCAGATCGACTGGCTCTGCGCGAAGCACCCGAACCTCCTCGCTGCCGGCGATCCGATGGACACGCTGATGCGCTTTCGGGTCCTGCGCGCGAGCTTCTTCGACTACTCGGCGCTCGAGATCACCGAGCTGACTGACGGAGAGGCTTCGCTCGTCATCTCTTACGGGATGAGTGGGCGCGCCGAGGAGGCCGCGTCATGGCAGACGATGGGGTTCTTCGAGCGCCTGCTCGAAGTCGCGGGCGCTGGTGACGTGCGGGCGGCGTTCACTTCCAAGTGCTGGGAAGGCGACCTCGTGACGACCGCGCACCTCCTCTGGAGCAGCCCGCGTTGAGCGTTAGGCCGCGCCCCTACGCCGCGCGGCGTTCGTCCTGCATCTGCGCGGCGAGGAGCTTTCGCCCGCGGTGCAGGCGACTCATGACGGTGCCGACCGGCACGCCGAGCTCGCGCGCGGCGTCGCGATACGACAGCTCGCGGATGTCCACCATGACGACCGCCTCGCGGAAGCCGTCCGGCAGCGCGGCGAGCTTGCTCCGGGTGTTCTTCGTGAGGGCGCCCTCCCCCGCGTCGGGCGGCGCGAAGCGCGCCGGCGTGGTCCAGGCGCAAGGATCGACGGCCAGGCCGCCGAGCGCGACGCGTTCGCGTCGCGTCCGCCGCCAGCGCGTGACGAAGACACTGAAGAGGATCTGGAGCGCCCACGCCCTCAGGTTCGTCCCGCGCTCGTACTGATCGGCGAAGCGAAGCGCGCGTTCCACCGCGTCCTGGACGATGTCGTCGGCCGCGCCGGGAGCACCGCAAAGGCGCAACGCGCGGGCGCGAAGCTCGGGGACCAGCTGGACGAGACCCGCCCGGATCTCCGGATCGGTGGACGCGACCACGGGAGGTCGCGAAGCGGTGGTGCAGCGCGATGAAGGGGGAATGGGGCGGGAAGCAGAAGCACGAGCGGTCATCGAGATCCTCCGTCGGGAGGCCTCTTTCGCAAGGCGGATGCCATTCGCGGGTCCGCGGAATTCCTGGCGAAGTACGGGCTCAGCGGGCAGGGCGCGTGTCTCTGCGTCCAACGGTCCGTGTTCCGCAGCCTACGCTCTGCCGCGGGCCGCGAGCAGCGGTGGGAGCATGTCCGCAATCTCGGACGCGAGCATCCC
This sequence comes from uncultured Myxococcales bacterium, assembly GCA_937998045.1. GTDB lineage: Bacteria > Myxococcota_A > Polyangia > Polyangiales > Polyangiaceae > Palsa-1150. The sequence goes on along the minus strand of CALKVG010000067.1, from coordinate 5,908 downwards.
GCGGTCGGCTCCGCCGTGAGCCTGAGCCCATGCCTCCCCCGCCTCGGCGTGCAGCATCACGCCGGCGCACGCGGCATCGAATGGTGACAGAGAGCACGCCAGGCCGGCGATGATGCCCCCCAGCACGTCCCCGGATCCCGCCGTTGCGAGGGCCGGACAGGCAATGGGAGAGATGACGAGTCGACCGTCAGCGGCCGCGATGATCGTGTGCGCGCCCTTGAGGACGACGATTGCGCCCGTCGCCGCCGCGAGCTCGCGCGCTGCGTGGAAGCGGTTGCCCTCGATCTGCGCGGCCGTCCGGCCGAGCAGCCGCGCCGCCTCGCCGGGGTGCGGCGTGAGGATCGCCTCCTTCGCCGCCATGAGCACGCTCGGGCGACCCGCGAACGTCGTCAGTGCATCGGCGTCGATGACGATCGGACCGTCCCAGGACGCGACCACGTGTTCGATTGCGGCGCGGGCGTCGTCGCCGAGGCCGAAACCGGGACCGACCACGACCGCGTGTTTGCCGGCGAGCACGCTGTCGAGGCTCTCGCCCGCCCGCTCGGGATCGATGCGCGCGGTCATCGCCTCGAGGATGTGCGCCTCGATCGCGCGCGCGGCTTCCGGCCATGTCGCGATCGTCGCGACTCCTGCGCCCGCCCGCAGCGCGCCGCGCGCCGCGAGTTGGGGTGCGCCGATCTTGCCCGGCGATCCGGCGATGACCGCGACGTGGCCGGCCCCGCTCTTGTGTTCTCCCGGAGAGCGAGGGGCCACCCACGCGGCGACGTCGCTCTTCTCGAGGAGCTGACCCGAACTCCCGACGTGCGCGACGAGCGCGCCGGGCACGCCGATGTCGACGACGTGGATCCGCCCCGCACGAAGGGCGCCGCTCGGCGTGAGGAGCCCGAGCTTGTGGTGCGCGAACGTCGCGGTCGCCCGCGCCTCGATCGCGACGCCCAGCTCGGCGCCGGTGTCGGCGTCGAGCCCCGACGGAACGTCGACCGCCAAGCAGGGCGCCTCCGATTCGTTGACAGCGCGCACGGCGTCGGCGAGAAGGCCGTCGATCGGGCGGTCCAGCCCCGTGCCGAACAGGGCGTCGACGGCGGCGTCAGCGTCCGAGAGCGCCTCGTTCAGCGGAGAGAACGACGCGCCGGGCGCGATCTCGTGCGCCTCCCCGCCCAGGCCCCGCCACACGTCGAGGTTCGCGCGCGCGTCGGGCGAGAGGCGCGTTGCGTCCCCGAGAAGAACCACGGCGGGATCCGCGCCGCGGGCGAGCAGGTGACGCGCGACGACCAGTCCGTCGCCACCGTTGTTCCCCGTTCCACATACGACGACGACGCGCGCGCCGTCCGGATCGCCTCCGAGCAACTCGCGAACGAGGACGTCGGTGGCGCCGCGCCCGGCGTTCTCCATGAGAAGGAGGCTGGGAACCCTGCACTTCTGGATGGCGTAGGCGTCGAAGGCGCGTATCTGCGCGCGCGAGAGGACCGGGATCACCGGCGCATCCTACACCCGACCGCCGACACCTCGAGCGATCGCGGCGCGGTAGGCCCGCGTCGCCGCTCCGATGCCTACGAAGAGGGCGTCGGCCACGACGGCATGGCCGATGTTCAGCTCCACGATCTCCGGGATGGCCAAGAGGGCGGGCACGTTCCCCTGCGTCAGGCCGTGGCCGGCCGCGACCTCCAGGCCGCGGGCTCGCGCGCGCTTTGCGCCGATGGCGAGCCTCTCCAGCTCGCCCTCCTTCCCGTGAGCGTACTCGCCCGTGTGGAGCTCGACCTGCTCGACACCGACCGCGACCGACTGGTCGATCTGAACGACGTCTGCCGCGATGAAGAGGCTCACCTTGATCCCCGCGCTCCGCAGCGCGCCGATGTGGCGCGCGAGCTCCATGCCGCCCGCGACGACGTCGAGCCCGCCTTCGGTCGTTCGCTCGAGACGACGCTCGGGAACCAGCGTGCACACGTTGGGCTTCAACCGCGTGGCGATCGCCACCATCTCTCCCGTGGCCGCCATCTCGAGGTTGAACGTGCGGCCGGCCCTGGTCAGGCATGCGCGCAACCGCTCGACGTCGGCGTCGACGATGTGTCGCCGGTCCTCGCGAAGGTGCGCAGTGACGCCGTCCGCGCCCGCGGCAAGGCACTCCTCGGCCGCGCGCACGGGGTCCGGATAGGACGTCCCGCGCGCGTTGCGCAGGGTGGCGACATGATCGACGTTTACGTGCAGGCGTACGGCCATCGCCGCGAGCTTACTCCTCGTCGTTGGCTGCGGTCTCGCTTAGCTCGTCGTCGGTCTTCGGAGTTTGCAAGAGCTCGCCGCCGGGGCCGTCGCGGCGAACGATGAACGTCCTCCGTGACATCGTATCCGGATTCTCGCGCGCCACGATGGTCACGACGTTCACGCCGGGCCGCAGCGGCACATCGGCGTCGAAGGCCATGTGACGAGGATCGGCGCTGTTGCGGTTCGACCGGTAAAACACCTTTCGAGACCCGACGAAGATGTACGTGTCGAGGAGACGCGCGTCGTCGCTCGCGGTGCCGTGCACGAGCGTGTGAACGTCGCGCGTCGCCAGCTGCGGCTGCGGAATCTCCAGCGCCGGCGGGGCGTGCGCCATGGCGTCTTCGAACGGCGGAGAGGCCGCGGGCGTGCCTCCGTGTTCGAGCTCGGACGCGGGCGCAAACGCGAACCGACCGTCGCCCAGCGAGACCTTCGCGTAGCCGTTGGCCGTACCAAGGATGGTGACGGCCGTACTCGCCGACAGACGAGCGAATGTACGACCCGACGCGTCGGGCTCGTTGACCAGGTCGGCGCCGCCGGTCTTGGCGCGCTCGACGCCCGTCGAGCTCGCGACCGCGATCGGTTCCTGGACGGGGATGCGAACTTTCTCGTCGACGCCGTCCCGCAGGTCCTCGTCGCGGATCGAGAGCTGGAGCTTGGCCTCCGCGTCCTGCAGCTGGGGCTCGATGTCGAACGTGAACGCGACACGCTTGGTATCGCCGGGCATCATGTTGGAAAGATCGAAGCGCCCATCGTGGAGGAGCACGCCCTCCCCCGACAGGTTGCGCAGGTTCGCCTGCGTATCGTAGGAGCGCCCCTTCCCGACGTTCTTCACCGTCAGGTACATGGTCATTCCCTCGCTCTTCTGAGCGCGACCGTCCCCATTGCCGCGGCGGTTGTCGATGATCTCGTACGAGTACGCGAAGACCGGGCGGTCGAGCGACCGGATGCTAGCCCGCAGCTCGTAGTCGGCGGGGGCACGGCCGCGGGCCTCCTCGAAGTGCACCTTCACTCCGTCGGCGCGCATCAACGCGTCCTTCGGGATGACGCAAACCCGCGGCGTGTCCTTGGCCAGCTGCGCGGTCGAGCCGACCTTGTGGCCCTTGTAGTCGCACCAGCCCGCCGGTGCGATCGCCGTACGGGTCTTGCCCGGCTCGAGCTTGCCGATGACGAACTCCTTGTTGTCGAGCATCGGGTTCTCGCTCTTGGTCATCCCGAAGAGGCGGTAAAGCGTGGTCGGACCGCGGTTGGTCACCGTGAGCTTGAGGTTCATCGACTCGCCGGCCACGACCTCGTTCCCCGTGCGATCCGTCTCGACCTTCACGTCGACCGCACCCGACGGCGCAGCGGACGCGACGACCGGGGCGTCGACCGGAGCGTCGCTCCAATCGACGCCGATGCCCTTCAGCTCCTCGGCCACCTTGTCGAGCTCCCCCTTGCGCGTGTCGTTGATGAACTGGCGCGCCTGGCGGACCTCCTCCGTACGCTTGGCCGGCTGAACGTGCCCGACGAAGTCGTGCGCAAACCGGATGGGGAAATCGAGGGCGAAGTTGTCGTCCAGCTCGCCTCCGCGCTCCCGAAGTTCCAGCCGATCCTTGATGGGCAGGTCGTACTTCACGACCTCCATCGGGCGGCTACCCTCCTTTGCGCGTACGTTGGACAGCGCCCGAGACAGGTCGCGCTCTTTGATGGCCCCCGTGTCCGCCGTAAGATCCATCTCGAGCGGGTCGACGGTCATCGGGTCCAGCTCGACGTCCGGGGTCACCCCGACTCCCTGGATCGAAACGTCTCCCGGCTCGGTCAGGTACTGGGCGATCGTCAACTTGAGCGCCGCCTTGTCCGGCAGGTCCGTGAAGACGAGCTGCACGCTGCCCTTGCCGAAGGTGGTCTCGCCGATGACGACGGCGCGCTCGTGGTTCTTGAGAGCGCCGGTGACGATTTCGCTGGCGCTCGCGCTCGAGCCGTTCACGAGCACGGCAAGCGGGTAATTCGGCTCCGTCCCTTCGCTGTGGGCCGTCTTCTCTTCCCGCCCCTCGCTCGGGTTTCCGACCGTCGCGACGATGGGGCCGTCGCCGACGAAGGTGTCGACCACCTTCGCCGCCTCGTCGAGCAAGCCACCGGGGTTGCCGCGAAGATCGAGCACGAGACCCTTCAGCTCGCCGCCATGCTTCATGTCGGCCAGCGCCGCCTGAAGGTCGGTCGTCGTGTTCGCCTGGAACTGCTTGATACGAACGTAGCCGATGCCACCGTCCATCAGCTTGTGCTCCACGGAGGCGACGTGAATGACCTCTCTCGTGAGCTCGATCGGCTTGGTCCCGGGCCAACCGTCGCCCCCGTCGCGGTGGATCCAGACGGTGACCTTGGTGCCCGGCGCGCCGCGAAGATGGTTGACGGCCTCGTTGAGGCCCATGTTGAGGGTCGACTCGTTGTTGATCTTCAGGATCCGGTCGTACTTCTTCACGCCTGCGCGCGATGCCGGCGTCCCCGGCATCGGATTCATGACCGTGAGCTGTTGATCGCGGATCGAGATGACGATGCCGAGGCCGCCGAACTGGCCCTGCGTCGACAGGTTCATCTCCTTGTAGGCCTCCGGCGAGAGGAGGACCGAGTGCGGATCCAGCGTATGAAGCATGCCGTTGCAGGCCGCGTATTCCACGTCGCGAAGGTCCACGTCGGTGTTGCGCAAGCCGTCCTGAAGGAACGCGAACACGTCGCGCAGGTGCGAGCTCACGTCCCACGGACCCATGACGTCATCGACGCGAAAGGTCTTCTCGTTCGTGTCGACACGGACGCGCACGTGAGAAGGGTTCGCGTCGTCCCGGATGACGATGACTTGCGCGACGTCCTTCTGCACGTAGTCCAGCGCCGAAAGGAGCATCTCCTTCGGCTTGACGCGCTTCGGATCGACGTAGCGATCGCGCACGGTCTTGAGCACTTCGTTGACGACCTTCAGCTGCGTCAGGTCGTACGGTGCCGGGGAGTGCTCCGCGGAGGGGTTGCCTGCGGCTATCGCGGGCGTGAGCCCCTCCCACAGCCCTCCGCCGTTGAGCTTCTGAGTGAGACACAAGGCAACGACGAACGCTCCGACGAGCGCTCCGATCTTCGCGAGCCGTTCCAGGGTGCGCATCGCTCTCCAGTATAGACACGCGTTCAGGGCCGCGCGACCGACCGCCGTGCCCCCCCAGCTCCGAAAGTCTCGTCTCATCGTCCTATTCTTTCCTGCCGTCGCCGGCGTGACACGTGGGCGCGCCGCCACACGGCTCCACTTCTCCAGTTCGACCCGGCGCCGCGTTTTCTTTCACCGAGATCGCAGACAGGTTGCTCTAGACGGTCGGCGGACGCGAGCTGTGCCGTCCAGCGCGGAACGGCGAGGGTACGCTCGCGTTCGAGCGGGACCGGGCGGAACGCGTTCTACCCCCCGCCGCCGTGCCAGCCTCCCCATCCGACGCCGATCGGCGGTCCCGCGTGGACGCCGCCGAATCCCCCGTGGGCGCGGACGTAGAAGCCCGGTTGTTCGAGAATCGTCAGGCGGCGGCGGACGCGGAGAACGCACCTCGGCAACGCGTCCTCCCAGTCGACGGCACCGGCAGGTCGTTCGAACAGGGGTCGTTCGAAGAAATCGAGGTCGACCATGGCCGGCTGCAAACCGGCG
>CALKVG010000066.1 GCA_937998045.1 uncultured Myxococcales bacterium | reverse complement strand
GTCGTAGAGGTCGGCGCGAAAGGCGCCGCTCGCGCAGGCAGCCACGAGGTCGCGGTTCGTGGCGGCGACGACGCGGACGTCGACGGCGATCGTCTCGCTGCCGCCGACGCGCTCGATCTCGCGCTCCTGGAGAACGCGCAGGAGCTTCGCCTGCATGGGGAGGGGCATGTCGCCCACCTCGTCGAGAAAGAGCGTCCCTCCCGAGGCCCGCTCGAACTTGCCGCGGCGCTGCTTGGTCGCGCCAGTGAACGCGCCGGCCTCGTGCCCGAAGAGCTCCGACTCGATGAGCTCCGACGGAAGCGCCGCGCAGTTGAGCTTCTCGAGCGGGCCCTTGCTGCGGGGGCTGACGACGTGGATCGCGCGCGCGACGAGCTCCTTTCCCGTCCCTCGCTCGCCGGTCAAGAGGACGCTCGCCGCGCTCCTCGCGGCGCGCCCGATCTGTTCGACGAGCTTTCGGATGGCGGGGCTCTCGCCCACGAGCTCCCCGGTCGCCCCAGCGGCGCGACGGAGATCGCGAGCCTCGGCCTCCGCGCGCGTGAGGCGCAGGGCGGTGTCCACGGCGATGAGCAGGGCGTCGGTGTTGAGCGGCTTCTCCAGGAAGTTGAGCGCGCCCACGCGCACCGCGCGCACGGCGGTGTCGATCGTCGCGTGCCCGCTCATCATGATGACCGGCGGCGTGTCGCTCTTGGCGGTGCGCATTCGCTGGAGGAGATCGACGCCGTCGCCGTCGGGGAGCATGACGTCGAACAGGCACAGGTCGTAGGCGCGCTTCTTCAGCTTCTCTTCGGCCACTCCGACGCCGCCCGCCACGTCGACGGCGTAGCCCTCCAGCGAGAGCGCTTTCTGCAGCGTGGTCAAAATCGAAGGCTCGTCGTCGACGACGAGGAGGTGCGCGCGAGGCATACAAGAGCATTGCATGTCCTCGTCGAAGAGGGAGCTCGTTTGAGGCCGCCGGGAGGATTCTGGACAAGCGCCGGGCGGTCGGCGACAACGAGAATCGATGACTCGCCAGCGGCGACGGTGGTTCGTGGGCAGCACGCTTTCGGCGTCCGTGGTCCTCGCGGGCGCGAACGCTCGGGCTCACGGCGACGCCCCCGAGCCGGAGGTAGAGCGTCCGGCCGGCACCTCGCCCGCGCAGGTCCCTCCGGGGGCGGAACCGGCGGCGCCGGAGGCGGGGCCGAGCCACGCCGAGCGCGAAGAGAAAGCGATGGTCGGCATCGACTTCGTGCTCGGCTGGGGTCGCGTCCCGTTCGCCGTCCAGAACCTGCCCGCGCCCGGGACCCCCGGCGTCACGTATACGCGCGACGACGGCGTGAGCTCGAACGTTCAATCCATCCTTCTGCAGGCATCGATGGACGTGGTCGAGCACGTCGGCATCGGCGCGCGCCTGCCGCTGACGTTCGCCGGCTTCTCGCCGAACGGATCGGCCGGCCGGTCCACGACGACGTTCGGCAACCTCGAGCTCGAGGGCGAGTACGGCATGCACGTCGCCCACCGATTGAGGCTCGTCGGCTCGCTCGGGCTCGACCTGCCGACCGCGCAGGGCACCGAGATCCCTCCGACGCTCAACCAGGTTCCCGCGCAGCAGGTCGACACGACGTCGTACGACCGCTACTCGCTGAACCGCGCGGCGGCGGCGGCCCGCGGCTTCGAGGACAACGCGCTCTTCGCGCCGAACCGCCTGGGCATCGTCCCCAAGGTCGCGCTCGTGTATCGCCTCCGCGGGTTGAGCGTCGAGCCGTACGTCAAGGTCGAGAACCTCATCGGCACATCGAGCTCGCTCGCGGCCCCCTACGTCGGCGACGTCGTCGTCGCGGCGCGCGTCGGCTACTGGGTCCAGAACCGTTTCGAGTTGGTGCTCAGGGGAGTGCTCGACGCCGGCTTTGCAGGGACCGACGAGGACAAGAAGGTCGCGGTCGCGATCGAGCCCGGCTTTGTCCTGCGGTTCGGGCCGGTGCGCCCTTACGCCGGCGTCATCGTTCCCCTCGCGGGCCCTCCCTCCGAGAACGGGTTCGTCGGCGTTCATTTCGGCGTGGCTGCAGCGCTCTGAACGGTCGGGCTCATGGCCGCTCGCCGAAGCTGCGGTGCCGTGTAGACTCGTACCGACGATGCCCCTGCCGCTGTCCGGTGCGCTTCCGGTGCTACGAACGACGCTCGCTCTCGCTGCGCTGACATACCTGGCCGGCTGCGGTGCTCACGGGGCCGCACGCGGCGGCGCCGCGCACGCCGAGCGCGTCGGCCCGGCGACGGCCGACGTGAGCGACGACGGCTTCGCGGCCGCGGTGCACGATCTCCTCGTCAGCGAACCCGGCTCGGCGGAGCGTGCGGTGCGCCTCGGCGCCGTGGAGGCCCGGCAGATGACCCGCGCCGAGGCGCGCTTCCGCGCGCACGCCCCCGACCGCGGGTTGGCCGCGCTGAGCGGGGGCTTGTACCTGGTGCACGTCGGAGAGGCCGTGCCGGGGATGCTCGGGCCGCGCGGGGTCGACGCGCTGAGGTTGGCCGCGCGCGAGCTGTCCCTCAAGGGGGACGAGGGCAGGGCTCGCGCGGCGTACGACCTTCTCGCGCAGCTGGCGCCGGAGAACGAACGGGCCGACATCCGCGCGCACTTGCAGGCTCTGGGGACCTGGACGCGCGACGCCGTGGCGCAGGGCTTCGAGATCGGGCCGGTGGCCAGCGCGGGCGGCCTCGAGCGAATCGCCGCGCGACGCCGCCTGCTCGAGCCGAGCGCGGATGCGCTCAACGAGGCGACGGCGGCGACGGCGGAGTGGATAAAGCGGGCCGTGGCGCTGCGCGACAAGTTCCGCAAGACGCGGCAGCAGCCCCTGCGTTCGGAGGGCGCCGAGGCGTGGCGCGCTCTCGAGACGGGCCCCGTGGTGCTCGCGTCGCTTTACTTGCGCGACGCCGACGCCGCGGGCGCCGTCGCCCAGCTCGATCGCGCCCAGGCGCGTGACCTGCTCGAGTCGGAGCGGCCCCAGTTCGCCGCGGCGCTCGAGGGGGCCGCCCAGGCGCGCACGGTCGATCGCTGCATCGATCTGCTGCACCAGCTCCGGCCGCTCTCGGGGCGCGAGCCGGCGCGCGACGACGAAGATTTCGCGGACGATCGCGATCTCTTCGGCGCGGCCGCCTTCAGCGTGGCCGGCGAATGCTACCGCCTCGATCCGACCGTGCCCGAGGTGGCGCTGACGCTCGGCGTGGCCCTCGAGGAGCTCGGGATGGCCGAGGCCACCCCCGCCGTGCTCGTCGACGCGGTGCGCGCCCACCCCGAGGCGCGCGTCGCCAGCGAGGCGCTGGCGCTGGCCCTCGACGCGATGGCGACCGAAGAGGACGCCGCCGAGCCCGACTCGGCGCGCCGCACCTTCCAGGCGGCGCAGCCGATCCTGGCGATCGCCTCGCAGAGATCGCTCGTCGGCAAGGTGCACCCGAGCTCGGCTCGCGTGCGCGCCGCGATGGGAGAAATCGAGCTGCGCGAGGGCAAGATCGACGAGGCCCGCGTCCTCCTGAAGCAGTCCGCCGAGGAGGAGAAGTCCGGGGGCGTTCTGCTCCCGCTGGCGCGCATCGAGTGGCGCGACGGGCAGACGCAGTCGGCGCTCGAGCACCTCCGCGACGCGCTCGCGACGCACGACGCGAGCCGAGATCCCGCGCTCCGGGGGGAGATCCTCCTCACGATCAGCGACGTCACGCGCGACAAGGGAGACGCCGCCGCCGCGCGCACGCCGCTCACCGAGGCGCTCAAGGAGCTCGTGCAGTCGCGCAACGCGCAGGACGCCGACGCCCGCTCGCGGGCGCGGATGGAGCGCGTGCTCGCGCGCGTGCTCGATCGGTTCGGCGCCGTGCAGCCGGCGCAGCGCGCGCTCGAGCGGGCCTACGCCGCGGCGCCCGGAGACAAGCACCAGGCAGCGCAGACGATCGAGCTCCTCATCGGGCGCGCCTTTGTCCGGGCCGACCTGGCGACCGCGCGCGACGGTCTGCAGCGCGCGCTCGGTGCGGATCTGGAGGAGGACGATCTCGTCTATTTCGCCCTCTGGGTGAGGCTCCTCGAGCGGCAGCTGCGGGTCCCTTCGGACGGCGTGCCGGATCGCGTCTTTACCTCTCTCCCGGACGACGGCCGGTGGGTGGCCACCCTGGCCCGCTTCGGCGAAGGCAAGCTCAAGGCGGACGAGCTCCTGTCGCGGGCGCGTACGCCCATCCAGAAGTACGAGGCGCTCTTCTACGCCGCGATGGATCACCGCGCGTCGGGGGACACCAAGGGCGGGGACGACCTTTTGCGCCAGGTCGTTGCCGGCACGGGGCTCGAGCTGAGCGAGGTCTCGCTGGCGCGCGACATCCTCGATGCCACGAAATCGCAGCTCGGAGGGCCGCTTCCGCCGGACGTGTCGATTCCTTGAGCGCGCTCGAGTCGATTCGGGCAAGGGTCGACTGGGGCGAGCTGGCTCCGCTGCGTCTGCGCGCGCGCCAGGTGGCCGAAGGGGTTTACGCCGGGATGCACCGGAGCGCGCGCCGCGGCGCGGGCGTCGAGTTCGGAGGGTTCCGCGAGTACGTGCCGGGTGACGATCTCCGCTGGCTCGACCGGCGTTCCTTCCTGCGGCACGAGCGGCTCGTCGTGCGTCAGTTCGAGACGGAGACCGACCGCGCCTTGTGCCTCCTGGTCGATGCGTCCGCGTCGATGGGCTTTCGCGGACAGGGCGCGCCCGCGGCGAAGTTCGCGTTCGCGGCGGTCGTCGCGGCGGCCCTGTCTCGCGTGGCCCTCGCGAGCGGCGATCCGGTGAGCCTGACGTTCATCGGCGGAGCGCGCGCGCCCCAGGTGCCTCGATCGAGCGGTCGCGAGCAATTCGAGCGGATCGTCGCGGCGCTCGAGGCCGTACAGCCCGCCGGGGACGCTCACGCCGACCTCGCGGTGCTCGATCGTGCCCTGCAGGACCTCGCGCGAACGACGCGGCGGGGCGCGATCGTCGTCGTCCTCAGCGATCTGCTCGATCTTCCCGCGGGTGCCAACGATCGCGTCTCCGCCCTGGGCTCGCACGGCCGCGTGCTCAGCGTCGTACAGACGCTCGACCCTGCGGAGGCGTCGTTCCCGTTTTCGGGAACCGTCCGCCTGCGTGCGCTCGAGGGCGGCGTCGTCGTCGAGACGGACGCCGACACGACGCGAGAGCAGTACCTGGCGGCGCTGGCCGAGTCGGCCCAACGCTGGAGAGACGCCGTCCAGCGTCGGAGCGGTCGCTACTTGGGCGTGGTCACCTCCGACGACCCCGTCAGGGTCGTTCGCATGGTCGCCGAGAGCGTTCGATAGCGTCTACCCGGCGCGCCGCCGCATGCGGACGCCGAGCAGCGACAGGGCGACACCCAGGGCGGTCGTCCCGAACAGCGTGGCGAGCCAGACGTCGCGTGCCCCGCCCGCACGAGCGCTCCGGAGGGCATGCGTCGACGGTTGAGCCCTCCGCGCCATCTCTCCGACGGCGCCTGCCGGGGCGCCGCCGCTCGCGAGAGGCGCGCCTGCCACGATCGACGGCGTGGCCGTCCCGCCCTCCAGCTCCTCCACGGCCGGGGCCCGCGCCGAGGACTGCGCGGCCGATTCCGTCGCTCCCGAAGGCGAGGGGCCCTGCAGTCCCTGAGGCGCCGTCGCGGTCGGCGTGGGCGACGTCGGAGCAGGCGGTTCTACCGAAGCCGCGGGCGTCGCGCCCGCGTCCGCGGGGCCCGTCGCGGCCTCCGGCCCTTGGCGCGCCTCGGACGCCCCCCCGTCGCCCCCTTCGGGCGGCCCCGTCTCGGGGGTCATGGC
>CALKVG010000065.1 GCA_937998045.1 uncultured Myxococcales bacterium | reverse complement strand
GCCTATTTCCATCGACCGCTACGCGCGATCGAGAATCACGCTCGGTGATTTAGGCGCCCACTTCGAAAGACACTCCCATGGCCAATTTTTCGCTGCTTCTTCGCGCCCTCTCGGCGTTCGTCCTCGCAGCAACAACTGCATGCTCGTCCTCCTCGGGCGACACGCACGCCGCCTCCGCTGCCGATGGGGGTTCGCCAGGTGACGGCGGGGGTTTCAACCACGACCTGGTGTTCACAATGACGCTCACCGTGCCCGCGAACACGGAGCTACACCAGTGTCAGTTCGTTCAGCTTCCGACGGGGGCCGACGTCAACGTAAACGGCTTCGCGCACCGGTACACGGAGGGGAGTCACCACTTCCTTTTGTACCAGACCACGCTCACCGCGATTCCCGCCAACATGACCGGGCAGTACGACTGCACGCTGGGGAACGAGCCCATCATGCAGAACGCAACGGGCATCGTGTACGGCGCGCAGACGCCGACGGGCGCCTACCAGTTTCCCCCGGGAGTCGCCGCCACGCTCCCCGCTGGCGGCGTCCTCATCATGAACACGCACTACCTCAACCCGGCGACGAAGGACATCGTGAGCACCGTGGAGCTCGGGCTCGACACCACCACCCCGGACAAGGTGCAGACTCAGGGCGGGTTCTTCATCTTCTACGACCCGTTCATCGACGTGCCCGCGCATGCCACGGCGAGCTCCGGCGGCCGCTGCCCGGTGACTGCCGATGTCACCGTCCTCACCGCGTTCACGCATTATCACAAACGTGGGACGGACATGAAAGTATGGCTCGACCCGAGCGCGACCAGTAAGGGGGCCACCCCCTTCTTCACGACGGACGACTGGCAGCACCCAGCGGAATTCGTGGGCCCGATGACGTGGCCGGCGTCGTCGGAGGTGCGTTTCCAGTGCGACTACGACAACACCGATCCGACCGAGGTATTCCAGGGACCCAACGCGCAGACGAGCGAGATGTGCGTCCTGGCGGGCCTCTATTACCCGAAGCAGCCGGACGCCTTTTCGAACTGCCACGACTACGCTGTCACGGGATTCGGTACGAAGGCGTGCCTCGCCACGGCCACATGCCTCCAATCGTGCCCCGCGAGCGACGCACCGGTTCACACCCCGACGGGCGCGCAGGTAGGGCCGTGCTGGGAGCACTGCGTCGCCGCCGCTTGCGACGGCGCCATGGACGCGGTGTTCCCGCTCTTCGGGTGCGTCAGCCAGCAGTGCGCCACGGAGTGCGCCGGCGGATCGAGCGCGTGCCTTTCGTGCACGAGCTCGAAGTGCGGCGCGCAGCTCTCCGCGTGCTCGGCGCAGACCTGCCCGTAGGGTCGCGCCGCAACCTGCGACGTGAAGGCCATCGCGAGCCAAGCCCTGTCGCGCCGCCGCCCGTCCTGTGCAAAGCTCTGCGGCGGATGATCTCCGAGGCAAAGGGAGGGTCGTGCCTGACGTGCTACGGCACGGGCGAGGTCGTGACCGAGAGCGGCGCAGAATCGTGCCCCGATTGCTACGGAACCGGCAGGTTGCCCGGTGGAGGGACTGCGACGGAGTGGCGCATTCGCGACGTCGAGCGCGCCCATCGCGGGACGGGGCGCGAGAGCGAGGCGGAGGTCCTGTGGCTGGTTCACGAGCTGCGTCGCAGCCGGGAGGCGCTTCTGCGCATCGTCGCGCTCTGCGAAGACGTCGGCAGCGCCGAACAGCTGGCCCTCGAGGTCAAGCACGCAGCCAACGAAGTCCTCGGGCTTTACGAGCCCGAGGGTTGAAGGCGCGGTCAGGTCGTCGCCACCAGGATCTCCTCTCCGTTTTTGGGCGGGCGGAGGCCGTCGGTCCGCTCGCCGAAGTACCGCTGACCGAGGGCCGACGCGGACACGTGTCGAACCTCTCGAAACCCCGCCTCGCGCGCGAGCGTCACGAGCTCCCCTGGTTCGAAGAAGCTGATGAACGGCGTCCCGCTCGCTCGCGCGCCTTTGGCCGATTGCTCGAGTCCCGCCCGCGCCGCGGGTTCCGCGAGCTCCAGCGGAACGAGAAAGGTCATGGCGAACGTCGATCCCGCCGCGAGCCGCGCCACCTGACGCAGCGTCTCGAGGTTCGCTTCGCGGGTGAGGTACATACTCACGCCCGCAGAAGCCACGACCGCCGGTTTCGCGGCGGCGAAGCCTTCCACCTCCAGTGGCTCCCGCCAAGACGCACCCGCCTCGAAGTCGAAGGGTACGAGACGTAGCCAATCCGGGATGCCGAAGCCGAGCTCGATGAGGCGTCGCCGCTTCCACTCTTGAGGCCCGGGTCGGTCAACCTCGAACACTCGCAGACGTGAGGCAAGGTCAGTCCGTCTTTCAGCGAAGGTGTCGAGACCCGCTCCAAGGAGGACGTACTGGTCGACGCCGCGGCCGGCCTCCTCCGCGACGAGGTCCTCGATGAAGCGCGCGCGCGCCACGATGGACGCTCGGAATGGGCGCGTGCCTTGCGCGTCCATGTCGGGGCGGCGGCGCCAACCATCGCCGGGAGCCGCCAGTCGCAGTCCGATCTCGTCCTCGAGCACGTGGGGCGGCGGATCGATCTGCACGTGCAGAGCGCGCCACAGCGCGGTCCGCACGGCCGTTTGGTCTGCGGCTGCCGTTGGTCGTTGACGCATCGGGCTTTGTTCCTCGATCTGATCTCTCGGCCGTTTGGGATCCACAATATATCTGCGGGGGCGGCCGCGGTGCGCAAAGGGTGTAGCCCTATCGACCAACTCTGCGCTTCGCCGGGAGCCACCGGAGGTGGACCGGTCCCCGCGTCGCGGCCCATCGGGACCTCGGAGTTCCGATAGCATGCGGTCCCATACACCTGGAGCGGCAGGTCTCGCGCTGTTTCGGGTCCCATGCTGCTCCCGTGGACAGGGGCGACGCTGATCCATCCCCGTGAGCACGCAGCTTGCGACTCGCGGCGCGCATGACCACCGGATCGCCCGTTGTCCGGAAGCACCGCGCTCTCTTCGCAGTCACCGCGATCGCCGCCCTCGCGTGCGCGCGATGCTCCATGGAGACCACCGAATCGACGAGCACGTCCTACGCCGAGCCGGTTACGAGCACCGGCCCCGTTCATCCCGCGGCGTCGTCGGCGCTCTGCCTCGACGTCGTGGGGCAGAGCACCGCCAACGGCGCCGGCGTTCAAGTCTGGTCTTGTAGCGGCAACGCCAACCAGCAGTGGACCTACGACGGCACCTCCCTGCGCGTTTACGGCACCAAGTGCCTGGACGTCACCAAAGGCAACTCCGCCGATGGCACGAAGCTGCAGATCTGGGACTGCGCGCCCGGGAACCCCACCCAGATGTGGACGCACAGCGGCTCGACCTTCGTGTGGAGCGGTCGCGGCAAGTGCGTCGATCTCACCGATGGCATCGCCCAGTCGGGCACCCCCATTCAGTCGTGGTCCTGCACATCCGGCAACGGGAACCAGCAGTGGACGTTGGCGAGCTCCGGGACAGGCGGCGGCGGTTCGGGTGGATCGAGCGGTGGAAGCTCGGGCGGACCGAGCGGCAGCGGCGGGGGCACGGGCGGAAGCTGCGCGGGCGGTGCCGATCCGCTGAAGACCGGGAACTCGCAACAAGATGCCTACGACTGCGAGCTCCTCACTCTTGCCCAGATGTACGGCGATCCCGACCCGATGATGGCGAAGGCGCAAATCCAGCAGGAGTCGGGGTTCGACGTCTTCGCGACGAGTCCGGACAGCCCGTGCGGGGATCCATCCGGATGGACCGACGGAGAGTCCAAGTCGTTCGGACTCATTCAGGTGACCCCTGCTTGCGGTGAGGAGAGCGGGGCCCTGTTGCCCAATGGACACCCGAACCTGGACATGGACACGTCATCGGCGCTCTGGGCGACCTCCGCCTACAACCCGACCGTCGACCTGAACGCAGGCGTCCAATCGATCGCTGGCAGCTTGAGGGATCTCGAGAACCGATATCCCGGGTGCACCACGGCCCAGTACGTTGAGATGTCCGCCGGTGCGTTCAACTCCGGGGAAGATGCGGTCTCCGGTTGCGCCGCGTTCAACTCCCGCGCACAGGGATACGTGGACGCGGTGCTGGGCCACTACCATCAGTTCGCACAGGCCGCGGGGTGGCCCGATCCGTATTGAAGGTCGCGATCCCGGCTGCCGGAGCAACGCGGCGAGAATGCTGCGGCGCGCCGGAAGGAATCATTCGGCCGCGGCTTGGGGCTGTCCTCCGAGCCGGGTCCGAACCTCCTCCGAGCCGGCAAGGACGGCGAGGAGCGCTTGCGCCGGGTGCCTCGGTGTGAACCCGAGCGTCCGCTCGACCTGCGATCGACACGAATGCCCGGTGACGAGGATGCGATCGCGAGCTTGTGCCGCGTCGATCTTGGTTTTCCACGAGAGCTCGAAGATCCCGATCGAATCGCGCTTGTGCGCGACCTCGTGACCGTACACTCCGCACATTCCGCAGCAGCCGGCCTTGACGACCTCGAGAGGGACGCCGACGGCTGCAAACACCTTGGCCCAGTGCGCAGGCGCCTTCGAGACGAGCGCCTGCTCGGTGCAATGCGACAGCAATCGAAAAGCGTCGCCCGCCAACGTCGTCGTCGGCTGCGCGCGTTTGCCGAGGCTGTCTTCCAGGAATTCCTGCAGGAGCAACACGCGAAATCCGGGATCACCCTGCAGGTGCTTGGCGTATTCGTCACGGTACGTGAGGACGACCGCGGGCTCGATGCCGACGAGAGGGAACCCGAGGGCAGCGACGTTGCGTAAGAGCGCGGCGTTGCGAGTGACCACCCGCCCGAACTCCCGCAGGAACCCCTTGATGTGGAGCGCCTTCCCGTTCTCGAAGTACGGTAGGACGTGCGGTTCGAAGCCGAGCCGGCGGAGCAGAAGGCACGACGCCTCGAGAACCGACGGTTCGTAGAACGTCGTGAAGGCGTCTTGCAGGACGACCACGATGCGGTCGTTCTTCGGTAGGCGCTCGAGCTCTGAGAGCGGCGAGACCGGGACGCCGTGGCGCGCAAGGCGTTTGGGCGCGGGTTCGGCGTCGAGTCGCGGGGCGTCCGCGATCCCGACGACGCGCTCGGTCAGCCAGCGGCCCACGGCGTTCCCCATGAGGAGGTTCGCGATTCGCGGCACCGTGGCGAGGATTGGCAGCATCCTCTCGAGAAGCGCGGTGAAGTAATCGCCGATCGGGCGCGCGTAGCGGCGATGGTAAAGTTCGAAAAACTGCGCTCGGAAGTCGGGGACGTCGACGCGGACGGGGCAGGCGGTCGCGCAGGCCTTGCACGCCAGGCAGCCCGACATCGCGTCGTATACCTGGTGGGAGAAGTCCCTCGTCCGACTGCTCCTGAAAGCGCGCTGCCAGAGGCGGGCCAACCACGGCAGCTGTCCCGGCGCGTCGAGCGCCAGGGTGGCGACGACACCCTGGACCGACAGGAGACGCAGCCACTCCCGCATCATCGTCGCGCGCCCTTTGGGCGAGTGAATCCGATCGCGCGTGATCTTCGAAGACGGGCACATCACGTTATCTGTGCTCGTGTCGAAGCACTGGCCGTTGCCGTTGCAGTTGACGACCGTGGCGAGCGCGTCGCGATCGACAGGCGCGATCTGGCGATCGAGGGCGCCGCGCATCGGTCCGTCGACACGCGCGAGCACGTACGGCCCGCCCGCCGGCGTCGCGACCTTGCCCGGGTTGAGCTGATTCCGGGGGTCGAACAGCGCCTTGATCCGCTGCAGCTCGGGATAGAGCACGGGGCCGAAGTGGTGGGGCACGAGCTCGGAGCGGAAACCTTTGCCGTGCTCGCCCCAGAGCAGGCCCCCGTAGCGCGTGACCAGGGCGGCTACGGCGTCGGTGATCCGGCGGACGCGCGCCTCGTCGGCGGGATCCTTCAGGTCGAGGGCAGGGCGGACGTGAAGGCAGCCGACGTCGACGTGGCCGAACATCCCGTAGCGGAGCCCCTCTGCGTCGAGCAGCGCGCGGAACTCGCGGACGTAGGCCTGCAGGTTCTCCGGCGGGACGACCGTGTCCTCGACGAAGGGGACGGGCTTGCGCGGTCCGGGCGTGTTGCCGAGGAGCCCCACTCCCTTCTTGCGCAGGTTCCACAGGCTCTCGCGTTCGTGGGCTTTCCACGTCAGCGAGTGCCCGTGCGGAGCGCCCGGAGTGCCGCGTCGTCGCTCGATTTCGGCGAAGAGCCGATCGACCCGCTCCTCTACGGCGCCCTCGTCGTCCGCGCTGTACTCGACGAGGTTGATCGCCCGGGTCGTCGTGCCCTCCGGGTCGATCAGGAAATCGCGCACCTCGTCGTAGATCACGTCACCCCGGGCGAGCGTCAGCACCGTCTCGTCGAGGGTCTCAACCGAGCCGGGGTCGGTCGCGAGCAGCCACTCGGCGCCCGCGAGCGCGGCGTCGAAGCTCGGGTACTTGAGGACGAGGAGAGCGCGGTGCGTCTCGAAGTGCGTCAGTCGGAGGCGCGCCTCGGTGACGACGCCGAGGGATCCTTCGCTCCCCGCCAGCAGTTGGGCGAGGTCGACGGTCGTCCCGCCCGCGCTTGCCATGTGGGCCAGGTTGTAGCCGGTCATGTACCGCCGCAGTTTCGGGAACGTGCCCGCGATGGCGTCCTGGCGGGTGGTCGCGATCTCACGGACCAGCTTGTGCGCCTCGCCGACGAGACCCGACTGCGCGCAGAGCGCCTCGAGCGCGGCGCCGGAGACCGGCGCCGTCGTGTGTACGAGGCCACCACGGAGCACGACTTCGACGTCGAGGATGTGCTGGCTGGTCTTGCCGTGTCGCCGCGAACCCTCGCCGCTCGCGTCGGTCGCGATCATTCCGCCGAGAGTGGCGCGGTTGGAGGGCGAGAGGTTGGCGGCGAAGTAGACGCCATGCGGCTTGAGGAAGGCGTTCAGATCATCGAGGACGACGCCGGGCTGTACCCGCACGAAGCCCGCCGCGAGGTCTAGCTCGACGATCTTCGCCATGTGGCGCGACAGGTCCATGACGACGCCGGCGGTGAGCGACTGCCCGTTGGTGCCGGTGCCTCCACCGCGCGCCGCGATCGTCACGGCATGAAAGCGGGGCTCTTCGATGAGGCGCAGCGCGTGGGCGACGTCCTCGGTGCTGCGCGGGAAAATCACCGCCGCCGGGAGGACCTGGTAGATGCTGTTGTCGGTCGCGGCGGAGAGGCGCGTCGCGTGATCGGTGCGGAGATCTCCGGCGAACCCGGCGCGTCGCAGCTCCGAGACGAACCGAACGACGCTCGGATCGACGCCCGCGAGCGGGTCGAGCCGAGGGGGGACCGCAAGGTGCACGGAGACTCCCATTTCGCACGCTCGCTACGCCTTTTCAAGCCGCGCTTCCGGTAGACTCCACCCCCGAGCCGTGGCTCTTGCCGACTTCCCGACCGCAAAAGCCCTTCCGCGCATCGAGCGGATCGAGCGGACCAATCCGCCTCGTCCGCCCCCTCCGCCTCGTCCGTCGCGTCTGCCGGAGCGCCCACGCGCCGGTACGGCGCGGCTTGCCGAGCTCCTCGCGGTGGGGGGGGCCACGCCCTTTCTCTTTCCGCTCGCCTGGATTCTCCGCAAGACTCTCGGGCTCGATTCGGCGGAGCTCGCGGTCGGCTTCCTCACGTTCCACGCGGCCTTCGTGATCAACGATCCGCATTTCGCGGTCACGTACCTCCTCTTTTATCGTGACGCTCGCGCGCGCGTGTTCGGGAAGGCGCTCCCGCCCTCGCTGCGCGTCCGGTATCTCGTTGCGGGCGTGCTCGTGCCGGCCCTTCTCGGGGCGTGGGCCATGGCGGCGCTCGCGACCCGATCTTCGTCGGCCCTCGGGCTGATGATCGAGCTCATGTTTCTGCTCGTCGGCTGGCACTACGTGAAGCAGGGCTTCGGGGTCATGATCGTCCTTGCGTCGCGTCGCGGCGTGCGTTTCCGACCGCACGAGCGCGTGGCGGTGCTCGCGCACTGCCTTGCCGGGTGGGCCTACGCGTGGGCGAGCCCCGCCGCGCCGAGTACGGAGGTCGAGGAGAAGGGCGTCGTCTACATGACCATCGCGCGGCCGCCGTGGCTCGAGAAGGCGACGCTCGTCGTTCTCGTCGCAACGGCGGTCATCCTCGCGGTGACGCTCGCCGGAAAGTGGCGACGAGAGGGGCGTCTTCCGATCCTCACGCCGATGCTCGCGCTCCTCAGCAGCATCTGGGCGTGGTCGATTTACTCGAGCATCGATCCGATCGTCGTATACCTGATCCCGGCGCTCCACTCGATCCAGTACCTCTATTTCGTTTCCCTCATGCGAGGAAACGAGGCCAGAGAGCGCGAAGGTCCGCCTTGGTTCGAGACTTCGGCCCGAGCCCGTGTCGGACTCCTCGCCGCAGGCGCGATCGTGCTCGGATGGGTGCTGTTCCACGCCGCTCCGGGCCTGCTCGACGCCGCGCTCGTCCCGCGCCGCGGGCGGTTCGTGAGCTCACCCCTCGGGCCGACGCCGTACCTGGCGGCCATCTACACGTTCGTCAACGTGCACCACTTCTTCATGGACTCCGTCGTCTGGCGCAAGGACAACCCGGAGACGCGCTATCTCCTCGCGTAACGCACGTCCGTCGTCTCCATTTCTCGAACGGTCAAGTGAGTCTCAGACGGTGATCTAATTCGAGCAGAGAACGATCTGTCCGCAGCTCACCTGCGGTCCCGGAGGCTGGCTCGAGTCGCATTGCGGCTGGCAGCAAGTCCCCTGATAGTTCACCTGCCCCGTCGGGCAGCAGATGGTGCCCTGGCATGTCGTCTCGAGCGGACAGCAGTCGAGCTTGTGGCCGCAGCCGTCCTCGTGGCCGCAGCCCGCGTTGCCATAGTCGGAGCACGTCTTCGCCTGGCACGGCATGCACGCGTTGTTCGTGCAAAAGTCGCTCGCCGGGCAGCTGTAACAAGCCGTCTTCTGCCCGCAGCCGAGGTCGACCGGCGCGCACCCGGCGTCCGGGAAGTCCGCGCAGGCGAGCGGCTTGCAGCAGCTGCCACCGTAGCAGTCCTCTCCGGTCGAGCAGGTGCCACAGTTCACTCGTCCGCAGCCGTTGCTCACCTCACCGCACGCGGCGCCATTGCACGAAGGCGGCGCGCAAGCGGTGCAGACGTTGTTCTGACACGACGTGCTGCCGGCGCACCCGCCGCACTGGATGCTGCCGCTTCCGCAGGCGTTCGGCAGCGATCCGCACGTCGCGCCCACGCCGCCATCGGAGCCGCTGCACTCCGGCGGGGGCGTCTGGCAAAGTCCGGCCACGCAGGTCTGTCCGGCAGGGCACGAGCACTGCTTGGTGTGTCCGCATCCATCGGTGATCGTGCCGCAGTAGCTCTGTGCGCCGGAGCTGCAGGCGAGCACGTTGCAGAACTTGCCCGCATCCATGGTCGTCTGGGGAACGCACGTGTTCTTTACGCAGTCGTCACCCGCCGGGCAGCCGCCACAGCCGACGGCGACGCCGCACGCGTCCACGGCGACGACTCCGCACTTCCCAGCGCACAGGGGCGGCGTCGGCCTGCAGGTCTGCGACGCGAGCCCGACGATGCACGACTCGCCCTTCGCGCATGGCTTTCCGCACGCGATCGTGGCGCCCGTGCAATCGGTGTAAAGCCCGCACTGGATTGACGCCGGGCATCCGGGCACGCAGCCGGCTTCTGGCGCGCCGCCGGCGTCAGGAAAAGAGGCTCCGTCCGAGGACGGACCGACATCGGACTCGGAGTCCCCCTGCACCGACGTATCCGGTCCCGCGCTCGCGTCGGCGTTCGGGTCCGCGTTCGGGTTCGTGTCTGCGGCCGTCGCGTCGGTGCCGCCACCGTCTGCGCCGTTGTTACCCGCGGCCGCCGGCTCGTTGCTTCCGCATCCCTGGACGAGGAGGAGAAAGAGGACGCACACGATCGAACGCGATTCGAAGGGCGGCAACTCTGCTTGGGTCATAAATGCGGCCTCGTACGATTAATATCGTATGGCTGCAGCTAGTGGGTTATTTCATCGCGCGACGAATTTCCGTGAGCTCGGGCCCTATACAGGGGCTCTGCGCGGAAATTCTCGGTACGCGTGAGCCGTTGCGGCAAGGCGCCACCACCTTTGGGGTGGACTCGTATGCGTCGTCGCTGGCTTGCCGCGCCCGTCGCCGTTCTCGTCGCAGGGTGTGCGAGTGGGGAGGTGGGGGACTTCAGCAGCGATGGCGGCGGGTACGAGGTGGTGGGTCCGGACGGCGGGAGCAGCTCGGGAACCAGCTCTGGCCGAGGCTCTTCGACGAGTGTACGTATGCACCCTGGCGCACACGAGCCAGGTGGGGTGGGAGCCGGATAAGCTGCCTGCGCTATGGATGGTGACGACCTGTCCGGACGCCGGCTAGCAGGATCGCGCGTCCGCTCGCACCTCTGGATCGCGGCGGTGGCGTGCGCCGCTGCATGCTCGTCGCACGCGCCCTCACAGGCGGGTGGTGCGGACTCCGGGGCGTTCGCTCAGCCCCTGCCTCCGCGCGTGTACGTCGCCAAGGTGAAGGACGTTCTCGTCGGCCTTCCTCCCACTGGCGCGGAGGTGCAGGCGGTGGAGGCCGATCCCGCGGCGCTCGGTGTCCTCGTGGACGGCTGGATGGCGCTCCCGGAATACGCCCAGAAGATGATGCGCTTCTTCCAGCTGGCGTTTCAGCAGACGCAGATCACCTCGAACGACTTCGCCGACCAGGTGCACGGGCTGATCGGAATGAACCCGAGCACCACGCCTCTCATCCTCCAGAACGTCACGGAGAGCTTCGCTCGCACGATGGTCGCTCTCACGTCGCAGGGTCACCCCTTCACCGAGGCGATGACGACCCAGCAGCTCATGATGACTACCGCTCTCAAGGAGTTTTACGCGTACCTGGACACGGTGGAGATCAACGACGACGGTGCGACGTTCGATCACTTCCGCCAGCAGTTTCGTACCGCGCAGATCGAGGCCGAGGCCGCGCAGGGTCCGATCCCCATTTCGGAGACGCTCGATCCGACGAGCCCGAATTTCATGCACTGGTACGACCCCGACGTGGCCACGGCGGAGGCGCAGATCCCCGGCTGCCACACGGACCCCTTCTTGCTCGAGACGCAGGCGCTCACGCTGCACTGGCTCCTCCTGGGGTCGCTGGACGGCAGAAAGCTCGCAAGTGGGATGCTCTGTCCCGTGTACGCCGGATCGGCGGGCGCGACGCAATTTCTCGAAAGCGATTTCTCTGACTGGACGATGGTGACCATCCGGCGTGCCGGTTCGGGCGAGTCGACCACGGCGTTCTATGACCTGCCCTCGCTCCGCAAGGCGCAGGAGCTGGTCCTCTCGATGCCCCGGGCAGGCTTCTTCAGTACCCCCGCGTTCTTCGCGAACTGGCAGACGAACGTGAGCAACCAGATGCGCGTGACGCTGCACCAGGCGCTCATCGTGGCGACCGGGTCGTCGATCGACGGCACCGACAAGACGTACCCCACCGGTACGCCTGGGCTGGACGCAGCGCACGCGAGCCAGGCCGACTGCTTCGCCTGCCACAAGATCCTCGATCCTTCCCGCTCGATCCTCTCGGCGACGTGGTCGTGGAACTACCACAACCAGCAGGATCCGACGTGGATCGCGCAGCCCGGGATCTTCGCGTTTCGAGGTGTCGTGCAGCCGGTGAGCAGCCTGACCGATTTCGCGAATGCGCTCGCCACCCATCCGCTCGTCGCACCAGGCTGGACGCAGAAGCTCTGTTACTACGTGAACTCGGCGCCGTGCGACGAGAGTGACCCCGAGTTTCAACGGATTGCCACTCTGTTTCAGAGCTCCGGCTATTCGTGGACGACCCTCGTCAAAGCGCTCGTCAGGTCTCCTCTCACGACGCTCAGCGCGGCCACGCGAACGACGACCGAGAGTGGCGAGACCGTCGCGATCGCTCGTCGCAACCATCTCTGCGCCGCGCTCGCGGCGCGACTCGGCCTTGCCGACCCGTGCGGGCTCGATGTCGTCCAGACAACCGGAACGGCGGCGAGCACCTCCGAGATCGTTTCCGGGTTTCCCTCGGATGGCTACGGGCGCGGCGCCGTGGCCCCCATTCTGCCGAACCAGCCGACGCTCTTCTTTCGCGCCGGCGTCGAAAACCTGTGCGCAACGATTGCCGCGCGGGTCGTAGACGCCGCGCCGGGGAGCGCGCCGCCGGGCGCCAAGCAATGGTCGAGCGCCGCTCCCGACGCGGCGATCGACGACTTCGTGAGCGCCCTCATGGGGATTCCATCATCGGACCCGCGCGCATCGCCCTCCCGCGTCGCGCTGAAGGGCCACTTCAGCTCCGCGCTTCAGGTCGCCGGCACGACCTCTACCCAGGCGTTGCAATCGACTTTCGTCGTCGCCTGCACCTCGCCGTCGGTCGTATCGATCGGGCTCTGAACGCGGCTGTCGTCAGCTCGCGGCGCGCCGGGGTCGATCGGACCCCCGCTGGGCCATGAAATCGTCGTAGGTGCCTCCGAACTCGACGATCTCGCATCCGTCGCCGCGACTCCCCGGCTCACGATCCCGCAATTCGACGATGCGCGTCGCGAGCCGCGCCACGAAGTGATGGTCGTGGCTCACGAAGAGGACCGTCCCCTGGAACTTCTGCAGTCCCTCGAGCAGGCCTTCGATCGACTCGATGTCGAGGTGGTTGGTCGGCTCGTCGAGGACGAGGACGTTGTGCCGCCCGAGCACCATCTTTCCCAGGAGCAACCGCGCGGCCTCGCCGCCCGAGAGGGCCTCGGTCGGCTTCAGGGCCGCTTCGCCGCTGAAGAGAAGGCGCCCGAGGATGGCGCGGATCTCCTCCTGCGGGCGCTGCTTGTCGAACCGGTATAGCCACTCGTACGGCGTCGTGCCCTTTCCGGTCTCGCCGAGGGCCTCGTGGTGATCCTGCGCGAAGTAGCCGACGCTCGCGTCGTGCCCCCAGCGCACTTCGCCTGCATCGGGCGCGAGGACGTACGGCTTCGTCTCGGTGTCGAGCGCCTTGTAGCCGCCGACGACGAGCTTGAGCAGCGTGGACTTGCCGATGCCGCTCCGCCCGATGATCGCGATGCGATCGCCCCGGTTCATGTTGAGGTTCACCGCGTCGAGGACGACCTTCGAGCCGAACGCCTTGCGGGCGCCTTCGACGCGCACGACGTCGCGTCCGCTCGGCTTGCCGCCGTCGAAACGAACGTACGGCCTCACCAGGCTCGAACGCTTGGCGCCCTTCGTCTCCACGATCTCCTCGAGCTTCTCGATTTGCTTCAGGCGGCTCTGGGCCTGCTTGCTCTTGGCGGCATGGGAGCCGAAGCGCTGCACGAAATCCTGCAATTCGCCGATCTTCTTCTTCGCGCTCTGGGCCACTGCCTCGGCGCGCTGCTGGTTGTCGTACTTGGCTTCGACGAACTCGGCGTAATTGCCCGTGTAGATCGTGATCGTGCGGTAATCGATGTCCGCAATGTGGGTGGCCACCGAGTTCAAGAAATGCCTGTCGTGGGACACGACGAGCAACGTGCCCTTGAACTCGTCGACGAGGAAGCGAATGAGCCAGTGGATCGACTCGAGGTCGAGGTGGTTGGTCGGCTCGTCGAGGAGCATGACGTCGGGGCGACCGAACAGAACCTTCGCGAG
The DNA here is from genome assembly GCA_937998045.1 of uncultured Myxococcales bacterium. Lineage (GTDB taxonomy): Bacteria > Myxococcota_A > Polyangia > Polyangiales > Polyangiaceae > Palsa-1150. The sequence continues at coordinate 559 of CALKVG010000065.1, read as the reverse complement.
GAGGACGCGCAGCTTGTAGCCGCTGGGGAGGCTGCGCATCGGGTCGGTGTGCTTCTCGGCCGGGATTCCCAGACCGACGAGGAGCTCGGCCGCCTCGCTCTCGGCGGAGTATCCGTCGTGCTCGGCGATGACCCCCTCCAGCTCCGCCAGGCGCACGCCCACGGCGTCGTCCACGTCTCCGGCGAGGAGCTTCTCCTTCTCGACCATCGCGGCCCATAGGTCCACCTTTCCCGCCATCACCGTGTCGACGATGCGCTGGGTGTCGTACGCGAAATGGTTCTGCTCGAGGACGGCGAGCCTCAGGCCGCGCGGGATGTCGATGCTCCCGGCGTCCCAGTCGTCCTGCCCCGAGAGCATCTCGAGCAGCGTGGACTTGCCCGCGCCGTTGGCGCCCGTGACGCCGTAGCGCTTGGCGGGATCGAACTGGAGGCTGACGTTCTCGAAGAGGACCTTCGGGCCGAACCGCTTGGTGACGCTGGAAAGGACGATCATGAAGGGCGGGCTATCTAAATCACCGAGCGTGATTCTCGATCGCGCGTAGCGGTCGATGGAAATAGGC
>CALKVG010000064.1 GCA_937998045.1 uncultured Myxococcales bacterium | reverse complement strand
TACACGCGTAAGATCGTCGGCAGCGTCAGATGTGTATAAGAGACAGGGGCCCGTCAGCTTGAAAAACCATAAGCCGCTCGGCGCCTCGACGATGGCGCCGATGAGGCGCCAGCCGGCGTGGTTCGACTGCCCAGCCGGCATTCCCGGCATCCTCATGGGAGAATAGGTACCCGTCACCTCGATCCGTGTGACCTTGAGGCCGTTGACCTGGAGGGTGGTCCGCTGCGGTTTGGACGCGTCGGAGAACTGCCCGACCCAGCGATCCACGTTCTCGTCGACACCACCTCCCTGGCCGGGCCCGAAGGTGATCACGATGCATTCGGCGTCGTCGCCGTCGCCCGCTGCGCCCGGGATGACGTATTCTGCCGCACGCATCGCCGTCGTCGGAGGACGCCGGTGCCAGCGCGGCGGATCGGTCCACTTCAGAGCCAGCGTTGCCGCGCTGCCCGCCGCCGTCCCGCTCGCGGCCGCAGTCGTGGGATGGCTCGCGGGAGGGGAGTCCGCAGCCGCGGACGCGGCGCTGGCGCCGGGGGACGGCTCGGGCGCTCGGGAGCACGCACAAAGGACGAGGATCGCTCCGGATACGACGACGTTTCGCATGGGGGCGTGACTTTAGCCCCGCCGGCGCTTCCGCGTCCTCGATTACTGAACGAAGAAGCCCTTCTGGTCGAGAAACGCAAAAAGGCGAGGATGCGCGGTCGTGTCGGGCTTGGCGACCTGCTTGCGCAGGCTCATCAGCGTGTTGTAGCCCCAGTTCTTCTGAAACATGTTCACGACCCACGAGGGGATGCTCCCCTTGGGGTTCGCGTGGATCTCGGCCGCGACGTGCGTCCGCTTGCCATCGGCGATCGACGTGAGGACCCACGAGCCATCCACCAGGTCCCCGCGAACGAAGCCGGTCTTCGGCGCGGCGGGGTCGTTCACCGAGTGCATTCTGATGGTCATCGTCTTCGACGCCGCGTCGAGGCTGAGCACGACGTCGGTGACGAACTCGCGATCGGTCAATGGGAACGGGGTTCCGATGTGTGCGTACGTGACGTACTCCGTGTCGCTCACCTGGCGCAGGAGGTGGGACTCGACCACGCTGTCGACCCACTCGCGCGAGCGGCTGACGTCCACGAGCACGCTTCCCACGATGAGAAGGGGCGCGTTGACGTCGCCCTCTCCGCGGAAAGCCACGAACGGACTGCCCGGCATCTCCTTGCGCTGGACAAGGATGCCGTCGTCGTGCCGGAGCGTCTCCCATCCGCCGCCGCCCGCCGCGCTCGTCCGCGGCGCAAACACGCAGACGAGGACCACCGCACTCAGGACGAAAAAGGCCCTGCCTCTCACAGTGCGCCGCTCCACGATGTCCTCCTTGTTTCGGTCCTTCTGCTCCGGGCGCGCGGCGTTGAGAGCGGACTGCCTGCGACGACGGCCCCATGTAGTCGCTTGGGCCACTTCGTCACGACAGATTCCCATCTGCGGTACGCGTCGCGTCCGCGACGTTGGTACGGCCGGAGCGAATCGGAACTGAAGTCGAGGACCGGGCGCACCCCAGGCGGGACGCCTTCGAAGGCACGAACCAGGCGCCTTTGTAGGGTACTGCTGCTCGCTCGCGAGCGACCGGAGCGCCCGGCGCCCGGCGAATCGACGCAACCCCTACTTGGCGAAATACGTCGTCGCGCGCTTCTGGCCCTTGCTCGTGAGCTTCTTCGTCGCGAGTCCTTCCTTCAGGACGCGCGGCATCTCGCGAACGTCGAGCTTGAGGGCCGCGCGAATCTGCTCGGCGCGGAGCCCGCCCTTGCTTGCCTTGAGGAGACCATGGACCTTGTCCAGCGTGGCCTTGATGTCCTCGGCGCTGCGGCGAGGCAGGCGGCCGGCCCTCCGCGGAGCCGAACGCGCGGCGGCCTTGCTCGGTCCGCCGTCGGAGGAGACGCTCGGCGGCCGACCCGGGCCGCGTTTGGCTCCCCCCACCTCCGAAAGCAACTCTTCGAGCGACGCGCCCTGAATGGCGCGGACGACCTCGGAGGCAAACGAAGCTGCGAGGGACTCGAGTCGAGATTTCAACGTGCTCATTCTGGGGAGCGTGTATGCCCCAAGTATGGCCAATTCGCAATGGCCATGTAGCGCCCGCCCGGGCGAGCCTCGGTTTGTAACGGAACTTGTGAGAGCTCGCCCGCCGAGCGGTGACGGCTCGACGAGCCGGGAGCCCTCTCGCGACAGTCGCTGCGCGATCGCGCTTAGCGGCCGCGGGCTGGAGGTCGCCCACGCTACCGGCGTCCGTGCGGCGAGCGCGCGGCAGTTTGGCAGTGAGCCTGCCCCGGACTTCTCCCCGTACGTAGGAAATTTTCGCCATCAGCGCGAGGATGCGCGCCGCGCAGGCAGCCGGGGATTTCAGGGTCGGGCGAGTGGTGCTCGGCCTCACGCCGAGACAAGGTGTGACCGGGTGCGTCGAGGTCGACCCTTACACGCGCGCGATTCGCGCGGGAAGGCAAGAGGCGATATTCGACCGTCCGCCTGCGCGGCCGTCGCGGTGCCGGAACGGGCTCAATCCGCGAAAGGTGAAGGCGCAGCGTGAGTATCTCGCGACCCGTCGTGAACCGGCTCTAGTTCGGCGTCTTGTTCGGGATGATCTCCCAGGAATGCTTCCCGAAGCGCCAGCACATGACGTCTTCCACGGTGGCCAGCGCGAAGCCGTTCTGCTGCAAGTACTGGATGAGGCCTGGCAACATGTCGTGAGTCCATGCGTACACGGCGTGTATGAGCATGATTCCCCAAGATCCCTGGCCAGGCTTCTGGATGATGCCCTCGACGTTTTGGAGCAGCGTGGCGCCCGTCCACTGCATGCCGTTCGAATCTTGTGAATCGAAGTTCCAGTCCACCTCGACCGCGTATTTCGCGACGACCGGTTCGACCAGCACTGCATCCGAGCTCGCGGGAAGTTCGGCTTGATACGGTTCGCCGAATGGGGCGCGGAAACGAGTCAGGTTTTGGGTCGTCTGGTTCTTGAGCATGGCGACCGTCTGCTCGACGCCAGAGAGTTCGCTATCGACGCAGGTCGAGTCGGAGCAATGCATGATGCCGTCGCCCATCCCGCCGCCCGGGGAGAGATGGTAGTGGTGGACCGTGTGATTGCCGATGTAGTGCCCGGCTGCGATGAGCTGCTGCGCGTACCTGTAGCACCCGAACATGGGGGCCACCGTGCATCGATTGTTGGTATTGAGGAAGAAGTCGGCCTTGATCCCTTGTGACATGAAGAACTCGTTGTCGAGCACCGTGCAGCTCGTCGAGTCCCCCATCACTCCCGTGCAACCCGAGCCGTCGGGGCCGTCATCGAGAGTAAGGATGATCATGTTCTTGGGGATGTAAGTCGGCTGCGGGTCGAAGGTCGTCTCCGGCGTCATGCCAGGGTCCGCCCGCGAGCCGAGCGGCATGCAATTCGGATTCTGCGGTCCGAGGAAGCCTCCTCCGGACCCGCCTCCCGAGCTACTCCCCGACGACGAGCCGGAGGTGCCGCCCGACGAGGAGCCCGAGGTGCTTCCCGAGCCGTTTCCTCCTCCCGAGGTGCTCCCGCTGGTGCTTCCTCCCGAGCTGCTGCCGCTGGTGCTTCCTGAACTCGTGCTCACCGATCCCGAGCTGCTGGTCCCGCCGCTTCCTCCGGAGCTCGTTCCGCCGCTCGTGCTCCCCCCGCTCGCGGACCCTCCGCTGCTGCCGGAACTCCCCCCCGACCCGGAGCCGCTGCCCGAGGAACCGGGCGCAGGCTCGTAGATCGTCGTCGTGCCCCCACACTGGGCGAGGGCGGCGCCGCACGCCAGGAGCGTTGCGGCGAGCATCGATTCTTTTGCGTTCATCGTTCTTGCTCCAGGTGCGCGGCCTGGTCCGGCGCCCTGCTCGCCGGCACGGCCGACGCCTGCACGCGACGGACGGCACCGTACCTACTGTGCCGTCGAGAGCGCCCCGCGGCTCACGCTTCTCGCCGTCCTGGAGCTTGACCTGGGACCCGGCGTCACTTCGTCACTTGGCCGCGGATTGGGCGTGCACGAGCGGCGGGGTCTCGAGCGGCCCGCCGCGAATGAACTGCTCGATGTTCGGCCGGGCCGTGCGGTGGAACGCAGCGAGGCGTACGGGCTGGTCGGTCCGGCACGAGCGCTGGATGGCCTCGAGCACGCGCACGTCCGCGAGCCCTTCCTCGCCCGAAGGCTCGGGCTCCTGACCGGTCAGGATGCACTCGGCAAGGTAATCCACCTCCGGAGCGAATTGGTCCTCTGGCTCGAATATCCTCTCGTGCGTCTCGTCGCCGATCGTGAGGACATGCCGGCGCGGCCCGTCGAAGGTGTACGCGGGGTCGACCAGCAGCGTCCCCTTGCTGCCGACCACGCGATAGGCCGACGTCCTGGCCGCGCCCAGGCTGCAAGCGAACTGCGCGACGCGCCCGTCCTTGAACTTGAGCATCCCCGCCGTCGTCTCGTCGACGCCCTGGAACCGCTCGTCGACCGTCGACTCGACGCCGAAGACCTCCGTCGGTTCGTCGCGAAACAGGTAACGCGCGGCGTTGATGCAGTAGATGCCGGCGTCGAACAGCGCGCCTCCGCCGAGCGCCGGGTTCAGGCGGATACCCTCCCCGGTGTCCTGGCTAATGGTCGACTCGAAGTAGCGGATGTCGCCCAGGATGCCGGACTCGATCATGTCGATCGCGGTCAGGTTCGCCGCCTCGAAGTGAAGGCGGTACGCGATCATCAGTTTGACTCCGGCGGAGTGGGCCGCCTCGGTCATGGCGACGCAATCCTCCGAGGTGACCGCCATCGGCTTCTCGCAGAGGACATGCACGCCCGCCCGCGCCGCGCGGACCGTGTAGTCGCGATGCATCGAGTTGGGCAGCGCGATGTACACTGCGTCGATCTCGCCGCTGGCCAGGCACGCGTCGTAATCGTCGTACGAGTACGCCTTCATGCGGTACCGCGCCGCGAGCTCCTCGCGTTTCACCGGATCGCCCGAGACGATCGCGACGAGGCGCGACCGGTGCGAGTGCGCGAAAGCCGGGAGCACGGCGGCTTGCGCAATCCAGCCGGCACCGACGACGGCGTACCTGATGAGCCGCTCTCCCTGTTCCGTAGACTGACCGGGCGCAGTAGCCATGCGCGTGCACCATGCACGCGCCGAGCCGACGAAGCTCCAGGCGGTAGGCCCGAGCTTTTCGGGACCCGGCGTTGCCGCGCTTCTGGGCCGAGAGCTGAAGCTTGCAGGCTGTCAGCCGGAGAGTGTTCGGCGCTATCTATTGGGGCGGCTGCGGCGGGATCATGAACACATCCCACGCGGCCGTGTGGTTGTGCTCCGTCTCGACCTGGTTGCGGAAATACAGCGCCGAGTAGGAGGTGATCTGACCGCTCGAGTCGACGACGATCGGCGCGACGTACAGCTGGGGATAGCCGCCCGTGAGCGTGGTCGGATCCACGGCGTTCGGATCGCGGCCGGACGAGAAGACGAGGAAGTAGTAAGTCTTGCCGTTGACCGGCTTCGCTTCGGGCGACCACTTGGCCCACGAGTTGGTGATGCCCGGGCTGGTCACCTTCAGGCACGCCGGCGGGTCGTTGGCCACGAGGCGCGTGGCGGTTCCCCCCTTGGAGGGGAGGACGAAGATCTCGGCAGACGTGTTGTTGTACGTCGCCGCCGCGCCGGGCATCGCATTCGCGGCCGCGCTCGTCGGCATTCGGTTCATGGCAATGAATTGATCGTCGGCGGAGAAGACGGGATAGAACTGGATGTAGCTCGCGTCGCTCGCGCCGGGGAGAGCCGTGGCGGTGCCTCCCATTCCGCCGTTGAAGGGCACCGTGTAAAGGGCGCCGTCGGAGCTGTTCATTCCGGAGTCTACGCTCGTGGCCGACGTGTAGACGATCGTCTTGCCGTCGTGGCTGAACTGCGCCGAGGCGGCGTACTTGCTGTCGCCGGTGCGGGTCACGATTCCCCAGTCGGTGCCTTGCACCTGCCCCGTGGCTTCGAGGTTGGTCCAGACGATGTCCGAGGGTCCGGTGGACCCCGCGGTGGAACCACCCGGGTTGAGCATCGACAGCATGATGTGATCGCCGGCTGCCCAGTGGCCCTTGGTGAACGCGGGCGCGTGCTGGTTCTCGCGCCCCAGCAGCGCAATCGCGCTCGGCGTGATGAAACTCGGCTGCTTGGACTGGCCATCGACCGAGCGCAGATCGATCGTCGCCTGGCCCGTGCCGTTGCGCGGATCCGGATCGGTCGTCAGCCCGACGAAAAGGCCGTCCGGTGTCGACGTGTGGCACGCGATGCAGCCCGATCCGTTCCCTTCCTGTACGGTCGTCAGCACCGGCTGCACCGACGAGTCGCCGATGTGGAAGCCCTTGAGGACGGTCCCGGTGTTCGACACGTTCGCGGTGCTCGTCGTCGTCCAGTAGACGATGCTTCCGTCGGCGGAGACGGGCGCGATCTCGATGTCGCCCTCGCTGCCCATCCAGGGTCCGGTCGTGAGCGTGCCTCCCGAAGCGACTCCGCTGCGGACGGTGACGTGGATCGGGCCGGCTCCGGCGGCGGCTCCCACGATCGTCTGCCATACGGAATTCGAGAGCGTGTAACCGCTCTGGGTCGTGTAGATGACGAGCGGGTTCTTCTCGTTCGGGATGGTCAGCTTGATCTCGAAGAGCGTCTCGCTGTGGCTCGTCGTGAATCGAAAGCGCAGCGGAAGCCAGTTGTTCGGGAAGAGTGACCCGACCTCCGGCTCGTACATGCACGGCCCGCTGGTGCCCTGGTCGGGCACGCCGAAGAGGGTCGGCGCGGACGAGGGGGCGCCGCTGTCGATGATGGGATTCGGAAAGTCGTCGCCGGTCCCTCGCGGGCCGTCGAACACGAACGAACCGTCGCCGAACCCGCCGCTCGTCCCTCCCATGCCGCTCGAGCCGCCGCTGGAGCCGGAGGACGCGACCGCATCGCTCACGGCGCTCCCGTCTCCCGCGCTTGCGCCGGCGTCCGCCGAGAACCCGGAGAGGCCGTTTTTGGAGCCGCACGCCTGCGAAACGACCCCACTGAGGACGATGGCGCCAAGAGCCACGAAGGACCGCGAAGCCGACATGATGGACCTCTACCGATCGAACAGATTGCCCGCAGAGTGCCCACCGTTGGGACCCGCGCGGTTGCTCGCCGGTTACGGCTGCGTTTCTGAGCATGCCCCCGCTACGCCGGCAAGGCGAGAGACCTGCGCCTGGGCGCCCGAGACGAAGAAGGGATGGCTTCGGTGCACCGGGCGGCTGCTGCGGTCCCAAAGGACGCCCTCGCTCGTGCGCGCGCGGTGCGTCGAGGCCTACATGCCCTCACCGAGGCCACCCTCGCATTTCCCGAGAGATCCCGCATTCTCGTGTGAACTCTGGGTGACAAAGTTGCGCTCCACCCGGGACATGGGGAGCCTGTGAAGGACCCATGATTGCCCTTACAAGCCCGGCTGTGACCATCCGCCCAGCGACCCAGGACGACGCTCTGCAGCTCGTGGCCATGAACCACGCCGCGTATCCCGAGCTCGTCGAGGAGAACGTCGTTTGGAACGAAGCGCAGCTTCGCCTTCACCTTCGACGCTTCCCGGCCGGGCAGCTCGTCGCCGTCCTCGACGGCAAGGTCGTCGGCGCCATCTCGACGTTCATCGTTCCTCGGACGCGCGATCCGCTCGCGCAGCACACCTGGCTCGAGATCACCGACAACGGCTCGTTCGCGAGTCACGACCCGGCAGGCGACACGCTCTATCTGGCCGACATTTACGTCGACCCCTCGGCGTGGCGCCGCAGCGTCGGCAGCCACCTCTACGCGGCGCTCCGGCGCCTCTGCGCGACGCACCTTCTGCGCCGTGTCGTCGCCGGCGGCAGGCTCTGGGGGTACCACGCGCACGCCGATCGGATGACACCCGACGAGTACGTGGCGAAGGTCCTCGCCGGCGAGCTCGTCGACCGCGTGCTCGGCTCGCAGATCAAAGCCGGCTTCGTCGTGCGGGGGATCCTCACCGGCTACCTGCGCGATCCCCGGAGCTGCGACTACGCCACGCTCCTCGAGTGGCTACGCGAGTAGTCCCGCTGCGGCGCGCCGGCCACGTTACAGACAGCGCGGGGTGGGAAAGACGATCGAGACCCGGCGCACCTCGGTCCGGAAACCGCCGCTGCCGTCGGGGCCAACGAGGGCGCCGGTGCCCCCGGCGAAGCCGAAGTAATAGGGAGAGCCGACCTGCAAGCCCGGAACGGCGGCGCCGGCGATCGCCTGCACGCTGTCGATCTTCACCGACATCTGACCGCTCTGGAGGGTGGCCACGGCGTGGTGCCATTGCGCGTCGCCGAGGTCCACCTGGCTGGTGAGGTCCCCGCTGGCGGCGAGCGTCTCCGGCAGGGGATTGTTCAGCTGCGAGTTGCAGAACGCGAGCGAATCGATCGCGACGTGGTCGTCATTGAAGTCGCCGCACAGGCCGTTGTCGAAGATGTCGAATTCCACGCCGAAGCCGGCGAGGTCCAGCATCCCGAGGCCACTGCCGTTGGCGCCCAGCGCGTTGGGACCCGTCTGTTCGAACATGAAGCCCATGCCGTCGCAACGGGTGCCGCCGCCGAATCCCATGCGGAAATCGAACTGGGCGGTGAACTCGTCGAGCGTCACGGGGTGAGCGAAGATCGCGGTTCCGGCGGAGGACAGCGTCGCCGGCGTGAGCACGGCGCTCGCCGCGACCGCGTCGTACGTCGCGATCCCGTTGAAGGTCCATCCCACTGGCGCGCTCGACATATCCGCGACGATGGACGTGCCGCACGCTCCGGTCCCGCACACGTTCCCGCACCCGTTGCAGTTGTTCGGGTCGCTCCTCGGATCGACGCAGACGCCCTTGCAGGGGAGGAGGCCCCCGTCGCACGCCGGGGGTGACGAGGTCTCGGGTGCGTTGGTGGCATCGAGCGGCGCCGTCGCATCTGCGCCATTCGCGTCCAGCGGCACGGTTGCATCGACGCCGGCGGCGTCCGGCCCTTCCACTTCGTTTCCGTCCGGAATGGCCCCGTCGATTCCGGGCACTGGCGAAGGCCCCTCCCTTCCGGAAGCATCGTTCCAGGTGGGGTCGGAATCCGTCGCGTCCGTCCCCTCGACAGTCCCGGCGTCCTGGATCAGCTGCAAATCGCGAATCCCCGCGAGCTCTCCGCACGCGGGGGTCGTCATCGCGAAAGCGACTGCAACGATGAGGAGTCGACGCACTGTGAGGCCCGCCGAACAGCGAATGCGGCGCGCTCGATCTCTAGCATGAGGCCGTCGAGACGCAGGTTCCGCGTAGTATGCAGTCTGGTGAAGTGTGCAAATGGATACTCGGAGAAGTGGGGGGGGATGCGCGGAGAGGTAGTCAAATGAAGCACGTCGGTTCGGGCGTGACTCTCGCAGTCGAGCCACAATGGTCCCGACCTCGCACCCGTGGCTCCTGCGGGACGGAGCGGGGACGCTTCTTCGCTCGTGGGGCCTTTCTGCTTGGGGGTGCTTGTCCGCAACCAACGGATAGGTCGAGAAGGATTCGAAGGGGACGATGCTGCCCAGGTCCGCTGCGATGCTCCTCACGCCTGGGGACTGCATCGATCGTTACGAGCTCCTGTACCCGGTCGCCCACGGCGGCATGGGCTCGATCTGGGCTGCGCGCCTGCGGAGCATGCGCAAGTTCGAGCGCCTCTTCGCGGTGAAGGTCATGCTGCCGCAGTTCGCCGGCGACCCCGACCTGCGGGCGATGCTCATCGACGAGGCGCGCATCGCCGCCGGCATCGTGCACCCGAACGTGGCGCAGGTCATCGACGTGGGCGAGCACGCCGGCGGCGTGTACCTCGTGATGGAATGGATCGACGGCGACTCGGTGCAGCTCCTGCAACGGTCCGTCCTCAGCGAGGGAGAGCGAATTCCACCCGGGCTTTCGCTGCGAATCGTCGCCGACACCTGCGCGGGTCTGCACGCGGCGCACGAGCTTCGGGACGCCGACGGCGAGCTCCTCGAGGTCGTCCACCGCGACGTGTCGCCGCACAACATCCTCGTGGGCGCTTCGGGGGCCGTGAAGCTCATCGACTTCGGGATCGCCAAGGCCCGCGGTCGCGTGCAGGACGAGACGTCACTCGGCGTCGTCAAAGGCAAGCTCCGGTACATGGCGCCCGAGCAATTCTCGAACGGGCCGATCGATCGCCGCGCCGACATCTGGAGCATGGGGGCGGTCCTCCACTATCTCGTCGTGGGAGAGCACCTGTACGCCGAGGAGAGCGAAGCCGCGACCGTCGCTGCCGTAGCGAACAACCGGCGCAGGGCCTTACCGCCGTGGGTGCTGCCGCCGATTGCCGCGGTCCTCTCGCGCGCCCTCGAACCGGAGCCGGCGGCGCGCTTCGCCACCGCGCACGAGATGGCCGATGCCATCGAAGCCGCCGCCGACGATCTGCGCATCCGATCGAGCTCCTCCCAGCTCGGGGCGTACTACTCGGCGCGCATGGGCGACTGCATCGACGCCCGCCGGCAGGCCCTGCTGCTCGGCGCCAGCGCGTCGGAGCGCCTCGCCGAGCTGCGGGCAAACCTCGAGTCTGGAAGTCGCCGGCGGGCCGCGGGTCCTCGCCTCGTCTCGTCGCCCCCTGACGACGGGGCCGCCGTGGCGACCGACGAGGACGCGACCACGAGGGCCGGCGCAGACACGCGAGCGCTTCGCGCGGCGGTTGCATGGCCAACCCGCCGCCGCGCGCTGATGGCGGGAGCAGCCTTCGCCGGCGCGGCGCTCGTCGGTGTCGCCGTACTCGTCGCGACCGCTTGGCCGCCGCGGGCGGAAGAGGGAAGCGCGCAGTCGACCCGAGTCTCGCCCGCGACAGCCGCCTCCTCGAGAGACACCGCGTCCTCCCTGGCGCGGACTCCGTCGCCGGCACCGCTCTCCGAGGCGCCTCCGGAGCTCGCGGTTCCGTCGCTCGCGTCCTCGATTCCGAGGGACGTCGTTACACTCTCCACCGCGGGTACCGCGACGGCGTCGTCTCGACCGCCGACGCGACCGCGCGTGTTCCGGCCCGCTCCGGCGCCCCCATTGGCACACGCCGCCGAACCGGACATCGAAAGCTCCGCAATCGACACCCGAAAATGAACGCACTCGCTTCGCGCCCGCTCTCGCTTGGCCGCGCCGTCGTCGCTGCGGCAATCGCCACGATCGTCGGCTACGCGCCGGCTGCGCGCGCCGGTTCCCCGAGCGCCGACGACGCGGCTCGCGCCGAGCAGCTCTTTCAGCAAGCGAAGGCGCTCATGGCGGCGAAGAACTACGCCGACGCCTGCCCGAAGCTGGCCGAGAGTCAGCGCCTCGACCCCGGCACGGGCACGCTCCTGGCCCTCGCGCTTTGCCATGAAGCCCAGGGCCGGTTCACGACAGCCTGGGCGGAGTTTCGTGAGTCCATCCCCGCGGCGCGCGCCGAGCACCGGAGCGATCGCATCGCGGTCGCCACCATGCACATGGCGCGGTTGGAACCGAAGATCGCGCGCCTCGTCGTGCACGTCTCGCGGGAGGCGAGCGCGGCACCGAACCTATCCGTCCGCCGCGACGGCGAGACCCTCGCCGCCGACGCGATCGACGCGCCGATGGCCGTGGACGTCGGTACCCACACCATCGTGGCGACGGCGGCCGGTCGCGAACCGTGGCAGGCTCGCGTCGCCGTCGACCAGGAGGGCAAGCTCTACGAGGTGACCGTCCCTCTACCGGCGGAGATGATCAGCGCTTCGCTGACCGCGCCGGTCCCGGATGCGACCGGCGCTGCGGCCGCGCCGCCCAGCGTCGACGCTCCGCCGTCGGTGCCGGCCCAAGAGACGCCGACGTTGCGCTATGTCGCGTACGGTCTCGTGGGGGTAGGCGTGGCCGGTTTGGCGATGGGGAGCGTCGCCGGGTCGATCGCGATCTTCGACGCCACGAAGGCGAACACCGCATGTCCGACGACAGCTTGCACGAGCCCTCAGGCGATCCAGACCAACGACGAGGCCCGCGCCTCGGCGACGATTTCGAACGTCGCGTTCGGTGTCGGGATCCTGGCCCTCGGTGCGGGCGCCGCCCTCTGGCTTCTCACGCCTTCGACGCAGGCCGGGTCGCTCCACGCCATGGCCGGCCCCTCGGGCGCGTTCGTCGCTTACGACAGCCGATTCTGAAGCGGTTATTTGAAGGAATCGTCGCCTCGCTCGCAGACCGCGCGCAGACGCCCCACCAGCGGCGACGACGGATGCGCGCGCACGAACTCGCGCGCGGCGCCCGGCGAGCCGACCATGCAGAGCGCCAGCGCCCTCGCGCCGTCGCGCTCCTCGGCGAGCGTCCCGTCCGGATACAGGCGCGCGTGTTCCGAGGCCAGTCCGAGCGTCGTCGCGGCGTCTCCGCGCGCGAGCGCCGCGTTCATCGCCTCGAGCAGCGCGATCTCTGTCGGCTGCGCTGCGATCTGTGTCGCCTGCGCGGATGCGCGTGGCGCGGCTTCCGGCGGGGCGCGGCGAGCGGGCGGAACCGCGACGCGCGGCGGCGCGGACTGCGCCGCCGGGACGCTCTCCGGCGCTCCGGTCGGCACCGGCGGCGCCGGGGCGGGCGGAGGAGGTGCAGCGAGTATTGGCTGCTCTCGATGGACGGGCGACGGCGCCAGCGCGTTGCGGAGCGAGGCCGACGCGCTGAGGGTCGCATGGACCGGCGCGGCGACGGTCGCGGAGGCGACGGGCGCCGACGGCGTCCCGATCCGCATCGACGCCGCCGTCGCCGTCGCGCCGAGCACGACGACCGGCAGCAGCACCTTGGCGATCGCGCCGAGCGCGATTCCTCCCCCGCCGGCAACCCCCAGCCCGGATCCCACGCCGACCGCCGCCGTCGCCGTGCCGCCCGCGGCGGTCGTCGAC
>CALKVG010000063.1 GCA_937998045.1 uncultured Myxococcales bacterium | reverse complement strand
GTGGAACGTCGCTCGTCACGTGGGGCGCGCTGGGCATGCTGTTCGCGGGAGCAGGGGCCGCCCGGCGACGGCGCCCGCGTCGGGAACGATAGCCAACGAGAAGGACCACGAGAGGACGTCCGATGCGCACACGACTGGCGGCGGTCATCGCCGCCATGTGCTTCGTAGCCGTCGCCTCGAGCGGCAGAGAGGCTCGCGGCCAGCAGAACGGGTTCGCGGTGGACCGGTTCGATCCGTCCGAACGGGGGAGCGACTGGTTCGTGCTGGACTCGCTCGACATGCGCGGCGCGTTCCGGCCGGCAATCGGCATCGTGGGCGATTACGCCTACCGTCCGCTGGCCTTCTACGACGCCGGGGGCAACGTCACGTCGAGCCTCGTCCAGGATCAGCTCTTCGCGCACCTTGGGATGGCCCTCGTCGTCGCCGATCGGCTGCGACTCGGCCTCGACGGGCCGCTGGCACTCTACCAGGACGGGGCGGCCAACACTCTCAACGGAGTCTCGTACGCGCCGCCCAATTCGGTCAGCGCGGGCGACCTGCGCATCGCCGCGGACATCCGCTTCTTCGGCGCGTACGGCGAGCCGATCACGGCGGCCCTCGGGGTCGCCGGCTACGTGCCAGTCGGAAGCCGCGACCAGTACACCGGAGACGGCGCGTTTCGCGTGCAGCCACACCTTCTAGTGGCGGGCGACGCGGGCGCTTTCGCGTACGCCGCGAGGGTGGCGTTCGAATACCGGTCGCTCGACGACAGCTTCGGCGCGACGCACCTCGGGAGCGAGCTGCCTTTTGCGGTGTCCGCGGGCGTGCGTCTGGCCGATCGCCGATTGCTCGTCGGGCCGGAGGTCTTTGGAAGCACCGTCGTGACGAGCCCCGAGGGGGCGTTTCGCACGCAGAACACGCCGCTGGAGGCGCTGTTCGGCGCGCACTATGCCGTCCGCGACGACTGGCGGATTGGCGCCGGCGCGGGCGGCGGGCTGACGCGCGGGTATGGGGCTCCGACCTTCCGTGCCGTGCTCTCGCTCGAATGGATCTTGCCGTTCGAAGAGGAAGCGCCCGCCCCGCCGCCGGTGCGGCCCGATCGCGACCGGGACGGAGTCTACGACGACGAAGATGCCTGCCCCGACGTGGCCGGCGTCCACACCGACGACCCGAAGACCAATGGATGTCCGCCCGACCGCGACGGGGACGGCGTACCCGACGCCGACGACACCTGCCCCGACACGCCCGGCGTCAAGACGGACGACCCGAAGACCAACGGCTGCCCGTTCGACCGCGACAAGGACGGCATCGTGGATGTGCAGGACGCCTGTCCCGATACGCTCGGCGTCAAGACCGATGACCCGAAGACCAACGGCTGCCCGCCCGACCCGGATCGAGACAAGGACGGCATTCCCAACGACGTCGACGCTTGTCCGGACGAGCCCGGACAGCCAAACCCCGATCCGAAGAAGAACGGTTGTCCGAAGGCCTTCGTGCAAGAAGGCCAGATCAAGATCGTCGATCAGGTGAAATTCAAGACCGGCAGCGCGCAGATCCTTCCCGGCAAGGACAGCCAGGAAGTGCTCGAGGCCGTACTCGCAGTGCTCGAGAAGCACCCGGAGATCACGAGGGTGCGCGTCGATGGTCACACCGACAACGTCGGCACGCCCGCCTTCAACAAGAAGCTCAGCCTCGACCGAGCCGCCTCCGTAGTGAAATGGCTCGTCGCCCACGGCATCGACCCGTCGCACCTGTCGAGCGCCGGCTTCGGCCTCGAGCGACCCATTGTGGAGAACACGACGCCCGAGGGACGCGGAGAGAACCGCCGCGTCGAGTTCCACATCGAGCCGTAGCGGGCGACATCGAGGGCACGACGATGCGCCCGCCCGGCGTCTCGCCGGGGCCCCCTAGTTCACGAGCCCGACGCCGCGGTACACGGTGCCGTACGTCGGCCCGACCACGACGTCGAACGACTCGCTCGCCACCTGGTCCGGCGTCGTGGCGTCCAGCCGATCGGTGATCACGACGACCTTGTTCGGGTCGGCGCCGTTGTCGCCCGAGGTGCTCGCCGTCGCCGTCGCGGCGTACAACGTCACGTTGTCCCCATGGACGACGCCCGTCAGGTTGCGCAGACCTACCGTGGTCACGTCGGGCCACGCACCGTCGGCCCCGTCGAGGTTCGTATCGATGGTTCCGATCAGGCCGTTCGTAAGGATGTAATCGAGCTGCCAGACGCCATTGACCAGGCTCCACTTCTGGAGACCCGCGTGGGTCTGCACGTCGCTCGAGTTGCCCGAGCCCTCGTCGGTCACGTACATCGTCGTGTCGTTTGCGAAGAAGACGGCGAAGGGCGTGAAGTTGCCGCCGGTCAGCTTGGCGAAGTCGTCCGGGAAACCCGGCATGACGCTGATGGTAGTGGAGGCCGCGCTCCCCAGGGTGGGGAGGGAGCTCACGGTGTAGACGGTGTTCTTGCCGTTGCTGCCGCTGCCCTTGGTGAAGTAGAGCGCGCCGCCGTACTCGGTGATACCGCGGTAGTTGTTGTCCTTGCCGGGCTTGTCGGCCTTCGTGGTGCCCGTCGGCGTGTACTGGATGAGGGGATCGACCTCGGCCGAGTTGTTGGCCGGGATCGCCACGTTCGACGAAGCCCCATCGATGGGGTTCACGACCTCGAGGCCGGTCGTCTCGGTCACGTCGGGTATGGTGCCGTTCGAGGCGCCGAAGGCCGTGGCGTTGCCGTTGTTCGCGTTACCGACGGCGTAGTAGAGGCCGTTCGATCCGAGCAGCGCGGATCGGCCGTTGTTGCCGCCGTAGGCCTTCGTGGGCGTGTAGGAGAAGTTCCCGTGCGCGTCCATCGACACGATGGTGCGCGCGAACGCGTAGCTCGAGCCGAAGGCGAAGGTCACCGGGTTCGTCAGGTCCTGACCGGCGACGGCGTCGGAGTTCGACACGTCGATCGCTCCGACTCCGGCGCCGGCGTAGGCGACGAACACGAGGTGGGGGCCATTCGAGTCCTTCGCGATGTGCAGCCCCAGCTCCGACTTCGAGGAAAAGCTCGTGACCACCTGATCGGTCGGCACGGAGACCGTGTGGAACACGTGCCCGCTGTGCGGCTCCACGACCGTCAGGTGAATCGCGGAGGTGACGCCGAAGCTGCCGTCCGGCCCCGCGTTGTCCCAGACGTTGACGTAGTCGTTGCCGGCTGTGGCCACCGAGGTCGCCTTTGCCGTGCCGGCGAGCTTCGAGCCGACCTGCAGGGACGCGACGGCACCCCGGGTGTTGTCGTACGTGGAGCTGCTGATGACGAGCGAATTGGGAAGGAGGATCGGCTGATCCGCTCGCGCGACGTGGCTAAGAGCGCAAAGCGCGAAGATCCCGCTACTCGCGAGAAGGACTTGATTGGCTGCACGGCTGACGACCATACGCATGGCGACCTCGGTTCGATGGGAGGGATGGGAGGCAGAACAAGTCGTGACGACCTGTGTGTGAGCCGGCGCGACTCGCCCGCACGAGTTCGTTTGCTGCTCCGAGTTTGTCTCGTTTCAGTAACGATCAGCCTGGTACCGCAGCCCGCTACCAATCCCGTCGAAACGGCAATTTTCAGAAAACGAAACGCGGCAATCCGCGCCGGCGCAGTCGACAGCCGACGAGGCGTGGCCGCGAGGGTCCGAGCCCGGTCTGGCCGCCGACGAGCCGCGCAGTCTCCGATTTCCGAAGGGGCGCGTTTCGCGCGTCGGGCAACCCCGCGTCGCCCCGCCCAGCGGCTGCTCGTCCGGCCGAGCCGCAATGAAGGTCGACCCATTTCGTCACGGCGATGTGAGCTCCCTCCCAGTATCAGGGATCGGTCGCGAACGTCGCGAGCGCGCGCACGACCTCGAGAGGGATGGTGTGGGGTCCGTCGAACTCGATGTACCGCGCCGGCCTGTGCGCGTCGTCGAGAATGCGGCGAGCGAGCGCGACTCCTCGACCGGGCAGACCGCGTCGGCCGCACCGTGCGCAAGCAGAATACGAACGTCGCCGCGCTTCGGCAGCTCGCCGCGCAGGATGCTCCGGCACGGCGAAAAGCTCGCGACCCGACCGATGCGAGGCTCCTCGACGGCCACGTCGATGGCGACCCCGGCTCCTTGCGAGAACCCCGCTACGACCACGCGGTCCGGTGGCGGTCCCCGATCGCCAATCAGCTCGTGAAGGCGCTCCCGAAGGCGCTGCCGCGAGCGTGCCTGCTGCGCCGCCGTGTCTCCCCACTGGTGCCCGAACCAGGTGTGGTACGGCCCCTCGACGAGCACGATGGAGACATTCCCGGGGAGTCCCGCCTCGCGCAGGGTCCTCGCCATCCGCTGCGCAATCTCGAGGCCACCACCTTTGCCATGCAGAAAGACGATTACCCCCGCGGCGTCTGCGGGCGGAGGCCCGTCGACCCGCGTTGCGAGCGGGAGAAAGTCCGGCCTCGGCACGAGGCGCCTGATGAGCAGCGCCGCGACTGCGATCGCCGCGATGCCACGCAGGACGCGCCGCACCCAAACGCGCGCGCCCGATGGCTGGAGGGGAGTTCGAGAGAGATCGCTCGACGTCGACGCAGACAGAACGCCTGCATCTTTACCGGTTGCTTGTTGGACGTGCAGGTCCAAAAACGGGGTCGGCCCCGGGCTCCTCTCGCGGCGGCACCCTGTTATGCTCGGGGGCCCATGCGACCCCAGCTCCTCACGACAGGCCTGCTGCTCTGCGCTTTCCTCCCGGCGTGCGACAAGGGCGACGCGCAGGGCGCGGCCGCTGCGCCTTCCGCGTCCGCTGCGCCCTCCGCGACCGCGGTCGTTGCGCCCTCCGCGATCCCTTCGGCGGCATCGCCGTCGGCGAGCGCAAGCGCGGCGGCGAGCGCCAGCACGCAGGCAAACCTCCCGAGGTGCCCGCCGGGCCTGACGGGCAACGCGGTTCCGGCCTTCTGCATCAAGCTGCCCGCGGGCTACACCGTGAAGGACGCGCGCGTCTCGCCGACGCGCGGGTCCATCGCCTACGACACTGGCTCGAGCACCGACAACCTCATGGTCTCGTACGACGCGACGACGATCGCCGAACAGACCAAGGACGTCGAGAGCGAGATGAAGTTCGGCGGCGACAAGCTCGAAAAGAAGGGCGACCTGCCGGGCGGCAACAAATGGTTCCAGGGCGCGCACCAGGATTTCGAGCGCATCGTTACGCTCATCAAGGGCCCGGCCCCGCTCACCCTCAAGTGCTCCTTCGCCTACAAGGCGAAGAACGCCCCGTCGAAGGACGCGTTGGACGCGTGCAAGTCCATCGTCGTGCCGTGAGGCGAGCGGGCGCGGTCGCCAGATCGTGGCTCTGTCGCTAGGCTGGGGCCCATTAGGAGGCCTCATGGCGATCGTTCTCTACCACCACCCGTTCTCGCGCGCGGCCCACACGCTCTGGATGCTCGAGGAGGTCGGTGTTCCCTACGAGCTGCGCTTCGTCGACATCATGGCCGGGGCGCAAAAGTCCCCCGAGCTGGTCAAGCTCAACCCCATGGGCAAGATTCCGATCCTGGTCGACGGCGACACCGTCGTTACCGAGAACGCCGCGATCGCACTCTACCTCGCGGACCGATACGCGTACGGCCGCCTCGCCCCGCGGGTCGACGACGCGGCGCGCGCCGCGTACCTGCGCTGGTCGCTGTTCGCGCCGTCCGTCGTCGAGCCGGGGACCATGGCCAAAACGGGCGGCTGGACGTACCGCGACTCGCAGGCGGGCTGGGGATCGTACGACGCGATGCTCTCGACCCTCGAGAGCGTCGTGCGCGATCGCGAGTACGTGCTCGGCGACACGTTCTCGATGGCCGACATCGTCTTCGGCGGCACGCTGCGGTTCATGCTCATGTTCAAATCCATCGAGCCGCGACCGGTCTTCACCGCCTACGCCGATCGCCTCGGGGCGAGGCCGGCCCTGCAGCGCGCGGAGGAGCGCAACGCCGCCATCCGGCGGGAGCACGGGCTCGACAGGCGGTAGCTGGGCTCTGAGCCAGCATTTTCGCGTAGGACGTGGTGCTCGTCTGGACGCCGCCTGTCGGCGCGCTCACTCATTGAGCGACTCCGAGGGTTGCGGCGAAGCGTTCCACGAGACGCTGCGTTTCCTCGAGGCGCTCGATGTGCGGACAATGTCCCGCCCTCGGGATCACTTCGAAGCGAGCCCCCGGGATGCTCGCAGCGTAGCTGCGGCCGTAATCGAGATCGATCAGCCGGTCGCTCTCGCCCCACACGACGAGTGTGGGCGTGGTCATTGCGGCCAACCGCGGCCGCAGCCCGGGGTCGTGCATGTAGGGTTCGCCCGCGTAGATGAGAAGCGAGCGCTGGTTCTCGGCGGCCACCGCGGCGGCCTCGGGGCTCGGTGCCGAGAGAAACGTCGCGAACTTCGTTGGGTCGTGGAAGGCTCGCGCAAGCAGCTCATCGCGCGAAAGTTTGGCAGGCGGTGCATCTGCTATCGTGCCATCGACCCCGACAGCGTCGATCAGCACGGCTCCCGCGATGCGCGGCGACTTCCGCAAGGCGAGTTCCGCGGCGATCCATCCGCCGAACGAGTTGCCGACGACGACGACGTTCCTCAATTCGAGCCGCTCGAGGAGCGTGAGGTACGCGAGCACCAGGTCATCGATGCGCGTGAACCGTTCCGGGCGCGATTCGCCGTGGAACCCGGGGTGGATCGGTAGGACGGCGGAGCTCCTTGCCGCCAAGGCGCTTGCAAGCCCCATCATCGAGCCGGGCCCGTCTCCCGCATGCAAGACGAGAAACGGGCGACCCGCACCCTGCTGCACGAAGGCCAATCGTAGAGTCTCGGAGAACAGGTCCAACCGCTGCTTCTTCATAGTGCATCCCTTCCCTGGCTGGTGCGCCCCGTCCCAGCCACGTCCGTACGCGCCCTCGACGATGGCCGGTGTTCCGTCAGGGTACCTGTCGATGCTTGGGGGCGCCGTCACGGGCTCGATGATACGACGGTGCTTCTCGTGAGAATCGCGTAGTTTATCGACGGGCGGCAAGTCACGAGTATGAGCGCTTATGCGCATCCGGTGCAGCCCGGCGACAACTCCGTCTGCTGCTCGGGCGCGGCGGACGGGGAATGCGCCGGATGCATCGATACCGGATCGCCCTGCGGCGACGAGACCCTGTGTTGCAGCGGCCGATGCGCGGACGTCGTTTGCCAGTGAAGAGAAGCATCTGTTCGTTGGCGACGTACAACACTGCGGTACGGGCTGATGTTGCCTCGGCCACGAAAGACGAGATCGTCGGGAAACGAGCGCCTGTCGTGCGCGGAGCCGTGATGATGCGCTCGAGCATGTGTTAGAAGTGCGGGAACCATGGGCAAGCGGGGGGAGAGGCGGGATGTGTGCGGGCCGTGCCGGCAAACACGCCTGAGCGCGCGAACGTTCGGCGTGGCCGCGCTGGCGGTGACGATTCACGGCGCATGCGGCGGGGAAGCGTCCACGATCAGCGTGCAAGACGCGGCTGCGTCGAAAGAGGCGCGCGCTCCGGAGGCCGGCGGTGACGACGCAATGGACGCCACGGTCGAAGCTTCCGCGAGCGATGGCGGATCCAGCGACGCAATCGACGGATCCTCTTCACGTGGTTCTACCGACGCACCGCCAGCATGCTCGTCGTTGTGATCGCGAACGCCGGCGTGTACCTCGATAACTCGACCCAGGCGCTTCCGGCGAATGCGGCGCCGCTCGCCGTTCACGCGATCGGCTACTGCGCCGTCGCCCTTGCGCTCGTCCTCGTCGACGGGTCCGCGTGGCGCCCTACCGTGCCGCCCGCCACGGACCCCACGTGAGGTCGTCACGCGCGCTAAGCGCGCGCCCACTCGGGAACGGCACCTACGATCGTCTCGAGCGGGACGGCGGCGCGCTGCGACCGGCGGAGCTGGCTATGGCGCCAGATCGCAATAGAGCACCGGCAACGCTTCGAGCGTGAGAAATGCGCTCGTCACGAGCCCTCCCCGCCCGGGCTCTCTCGAGCGCGCTCTTGGCGTCCTCTGAGAGCGTGTTGAAAAACTTGGCCCAGAGCTCGCGAGTGCGGTTCCTGGGGC
>CALKVG010000062.1 GCA_937998045.1 uncultured Myxococcales bacterium | reverse complement strand
TTTCCCTCGTGCGAGGTCAGCCTCTCCGTCGCGTCACGACGCACCATGGGGCCAGGCTACACGACCCTTTGGTTCGGACGGACGGACGCCCAATCGACGACGGAGCGGCGGGTGACCCTCTGGCGCGTGTGTCATGGGAGAGGCGAATGGGAGCGGCACACGCCTCGACTTCCGTACGAAACTCCCGGTTGGGCTGCGGCGCGCTCCTTGCTGTGCGGACGGCATGCTTTATCGAAAATGGCCTCCCAACCCGTCGCGTCTTCTCCTGCGCGTCGCCACTGTAGGTGCCGGTGCCGCCGTTGCCGTCGCGTGCTCCTCGCCGGAGGGCTCGAGCAACGTCCCTGTGGGGTCGGTGGTCATGCCCGACGGCGACGCCAGCTCCGAGGGCGGAGACTCCGGCCCAATCTGCAAACCTTGTGGATCCGTCGACGCCAGCTCCGAGGGCGGAGAAGACCATGTGGTCATGGGGGTCGTCGCCATGCCGCCGGACGGCGGCGACGGCGGCGAGAGCGGAGACGCCAACGACGAGTCGATGGGCCTCGTCGACGCGAGCGGCGGCCTCGACTCGGCACTCGGGCTCGTCGTAAACCCGGAGGCCGGGAGCGACTGAGTGAAAGCGCCGTTCGAAATCGAGTGGCTGGGGGGCGCGGCCGAGCACCATTTCCGCAAGGCGCGTCCGGCCGCTCTCGAGCTGCCCTGGGGAACGCTCGACCCAGCTCGATTCGCGCCGACGACCGTGGCGTACGCGCGCGCCTCGTGGACGGAGGTGGCGATCAACGAGTATCGCGCGGCGGCGTCCTTCACGGAGGTCGTGCGTGCCCTCATCGAGGCGAAGGCCCCGCTCGACCTTCTCGGAATGACGAGCGACTTCCTCGCCGACGAGTGCTCGCACGTGGAGCTGGCGAGCCGCGTCGCGATGGAGCTCGGGGGTGCGGTGCCGCGCCTCGTAGACCCGGAGCGCCTCGCCGCACGGTCGAGTGCGGCGACGCCCTTTCAGCGCGCGAACGAGCTCGTGCTGCGCATCAGCTGCGTCGCAGAAGCCTTCAGCGGCGGAACGGCGACGGTGAGTTTCGAGACCACGTCGCACCCGCTCACGCGCGCGGTGTACGAGACCATCCTGCGCGACGAGGCCCACCACCGCCGTCTGGGGGGGCTCTATTTCGAGTGGGCGCTGTCGCAGATCGACGAGAGGGAGTTGGCCCGGCTGGGCCGCATCCTTCTGCAGGCTCTGCAAGGACTCGCTCCGTTCTGGAAGTCCCCCAAGGCCGACCCGGGCGGTGCGTCGTCACACCCCGGAGATCTCGCCGCGCTCGGGTGGCTCGCGCCGCAGCGGTTCGCCGGCGTCGCGCGGGAGGTCGTGATTGCCGACATCCTCGATCCGCTGGAGACCATCGGGATCGCGATCACCGCCGAGGAGCGAGCCGAGCTGCTGGCTTGAGCTCGAGCATGTTGCGTCACTTCAAGCGATCCGCGACGCCACGGATCTCGGCTTCGGTCGGCGTCTTAGCGACCCCGCGTGGGTCCCGGCCGTTCTGGAACTCGACCATCCAGCCCGGGTACTCCTTGGGCAGCGCGCTCGCCTCGTCGAGGAGGGCGACGTGCTCGCTCGAGAGCTTGAGCTCGGTCGCCGCCAGATTGTCGACGAGCTGCTCTTTCTTCTTCGCGCCGATGATGATGCTCGTCACGAAGGGGCGGGTGAGCTGCCAGGCGAGAGCGATCCGTGCCATGGACGTGCCGGTCGCCTCGGCGACCCTGCGCAGAGCGGCGAGTACGCGCGGCAAGCGCTCGAGGTTCACCGGCGGAAAATCGAACGTGGCGCGACGCGCGTCTGCGGGGCCCTTCTTGTCTGGGTCGAACTTGCCCGACAGGAGGCCTCCGGCGAGCGGGCTCCACGGCAGGACGGCGACGCCGTCGGCCTGGCAGAGCGGTGCAATCTCGCGCTCGATGTCGCGACCGGCGATCGAGTAGTAGACCTGGGCGCTCTGGAACCGCGCGAGCCCGTTTTGCTCGGCGAACGTGATGGCCTTCGAGGCAAGCCACGCGGGTAAGTTGCTGAACCCGACGTATCGTGCCTTGCCCGAGCGGACCACATCGTCGAGCGCCCGCACGGTCTCCTCGATCGGCGTCGCCGGATCGAAGCCGTGGATCTGGTAGAGGTCCACGTGATCCAGGCCGAGGCGCCGCAAGCTCCCGTCGATGCTCGCGAGGATGTGACCGCGCGAGAGCCCCACCTGGTTCACGCCGGGTCCCACCCGGCCGCGGACCTTCGTGGCGATGACGATCTGCTCGCGTGGCCGGTCGAGCGACTTGAGCGCCGCGCCCAGAAGCTTCTCGCTCTCGCCTTCGGAGTAGACGTCAGCCGTGTCGATGAAGTTCACGCCGGCATCGAGCGCGGTCGCGACGAGCGTCAGAGCTTCCTTGTCTCCGAGCTGCCCGATGGACTGCCAGAACCCTTTGCCTCCGAACGTCATCGTGCCCAGGCAGAGCTCCGAGACGAATAGGCCCGTCTTCCCGAGAGGATTGTAACGCATGTCTGCAACGTAGGACCCGGAGCGCGCTCGAAGTCAAGGGATAGGCCTCCGAGAGTCAACGGACGGATCGGCCGAAGACCTCGTCGGCCGAGTCCGACCAGGCCTCGGCCTTCGTCTGCTGCACGCGGCCGTCGATATGGCTGGGCGGCACGGAGACGGTGTAGATGCGGAGCGGCTCGGTCCCGGTATTGACCACGTCGTGGCGTGCACCGGCGGGGACGACGAGCACGTCACCGGCGCTCAGCGCGGAGTCCGCGCCGTCGATGCTGGCCTTGCCCTGGCCGCTCACGACGAAGATCAGCTGCTCGACGTTCGGACGCGACTCGACGCCAGTGTCCTGCCTCGGTGGAATGCTCATCACGAAGAGCTGCGAGCGAGCGCCGGTGAAGAGTACGCGCCGGTACGCATCGTTGTCGCGCGCGACGCGCAGGACGTTCGTATGGAAGGCCGGCTTCCCCGAGGGGCCGGCGTCTTCGTGCTCGCCGGAAACGCCTTGCCTCTCCGGAACGCCCGCGGGTGAGCTCGCGGTGCGAGAGAACGACTTGCTCGCGTCGGCGCAGCCGATCGCGAGGGTCAGGCAACCGAGCGCGAAGACGAACGCGCGTTTCATCGGATCGTCCCGTGGGTCTCACTTCTGAGGTTCGGATCTCGGGTCGATGGCCGCGAGCAGGTCCGACAGCTCGTTCGCGTGATCTTCCTCGTCCCTGAGGATCCTCTCGAACATCCGCCGGCTAGTCGGATCGTCGTTCCCGAACCACCGGATGATCCGCCTGTAGATCTCGATGACGATACGCTCGGAGACCAGATCTTCCTCGATCATGCGCGCCAAAACGTCCGTCGAGCCGTACTCCGTCGACGCTCGCGTCGTCACCGTGGCGGGATTGAAGTCGGGATCTCCGCCGAGCTGATCGATCCGCTCGGCGATAGCCATCATGTGACGCTGCTCGTCGTCGGCGTGCTCGGCGAACTGCGCCGCGACCTGGGGAAAGTTGATGCCCTTGGCGATGACCTGGTGATGCCTGTAACGCAGCACGCAGAGGATTTCGGCCGCGAGGGCCTCGTTCATCAGCTTGTGGGTCCGCGCGAGATCGAGCGGATAGTCGGCCGTAACGGCCCCCTTTAGGATGGACTCTTTCGCCTCGCGACGCACCTGGTCGAGGTCGTACAGGTGCTCGTCGACGCGGGGTTGGGTTTGCGACGCCATATCGCAGGCGAGATGCCAGCGCCGTTCCAGGCGGCCGCGAGCGTCGCGTGCGGCTCAGCCGGAGCGAGGAGGGGCCAGCGACAGCCGAGCCGTGCTATCTGGCGCGGCCAGTGCGCCCGCGGTCCTTGATCGTATTCGCCGCCGTCGTCGCGATCCTCTGCGGTGCTGTGCTCCTGTCGCCGCGTGCGCACCGGCCCGAAGCGGAGGCCGCGCGCGTCTCGCTGCGCATCGACGACGCGTACGCCACGACGATCCAGCCGCTGCTCGACCGCCGCTGCGTCGTCTGCCACTCCTGCTACGACTCGCCCTGCCAGCTGAACCTGCAATCCTTCCAGGGGCTCGACCGCGGAGCAACGACGTCTCGCGTGTACGAACCGTCGCGGCTCGCGGCCGTCCACCCCACGCGGATGTTCCAGGACGCGCAGACCACGGCCGACTGGCAACGACGATTCGGATTCTTCCCCGTGCTGCAACGCGAGGCGCCCTCGACGGGGAGCCTCGACGGCTCCCTCTTGTGGCGCATGGTGGACCAGCGCAGGAACAGTCCCGTGCGCGTCGCCGTGAACATCGACGATCGCTGGGCGTGTCCTTCGAATGTCGCCGGCCTGGTCGCGACGTTGCGAGCGGATCCCGGAAAGGGCATGCCGTACGGGCTCCCGCCGATCGGGGACGACGATGCGCGGTCGCTCGGCGACTGGCTCCGCGCAGGCGCGGGCGGTCCGGGGCCGCCGGAGGAAACCGCTGCGGCACGCGACGCCATCACCCGCTGGGAGGCATTCTTCGACGCTCGCGACGCGCGATCGCGCCTCGTGGCGCGTTACGTCTACGAGCACCTCTTCCTCGCTCACATCGCGATCGAGCAAGCACCGGGGGAGTGGTTCCGGCTGGTGCGCTCGCGAACGGCAGCTCCCGCGCCGATCGACGAGATCGCGACGGTCCGGCCTTACGATGATCCGGGGACGCCCGACTTCCACTACCGGCTGCGCCGCGTCACCGAGGCGATCGTCGAGAAGACGCACGCGCCGTACCTTCTGAGCGACGCGAAGCTCGCCCGCCTCCGGCGGCTCTTCTTCTCGGGCGCGCCGTGGAGCGATGCCGCCCCGAAGTTCCCTTCGTACGAGCCTGCGGTGGCCGCGAACCCGTTCGTCGCGTTCGCCGCGATCCCGCCGCGCGCGCGTTACCAGTTCCTCCTCGACGACGCCTACTATCACGTGCGTACGTTCATCCACGGCCCGGTGTGCAAGGGACAGGTCGCCCTCGACGTCATCGACGAGCACTTCTTCGTCTTCTTTCTCGCGCCCGGGGCCGACCCCACCATCGCCCAACCCGACTTCCTCTCGAGGGCGGCCCGCGACCTCGCCGTGCCGGGGGAGGGGGGCGACGGCGTCGAGGCCATCTACGAGCGCTTCAAGCTCCACGAGCTCGCGTACCTGAAGGACCGGGCGTCGCTGCTCGGCCGGCCCGGGGCACCGGGTCATGTGCTTTCGGACGTGTGGGACGGGGACGGGACGAACGCCGACGCGGCGCTGACCGTGTACCGTCACTTCGACAGCGCGTTCGTCCTGCGCGGTGCGGTGGGCGGCCAGCCAAAGACGGCATGGGTGCTCGACTACCCCATCCTGGAGCGCATGTACTACGACCTCGTCGCGGGGTTCGACGTCTTCGGCAACATCATTCGCCAGGTGTCGACGCGCCGGTACATGAACCTCCTGCGTATCGAGGCGGAGTCCTCGTTCCTCGGGTTCCTCCCGGCGCCGCAGCGCAAGGCGGTGCGCGATTCCTGGTACCGACCGCCGGGCGTTTCTCGCATCGTCGACGTGCTCGAACCGGGCTACGCCGAACCGGAGACCCGCGTGACGTTCGCCGATCCAGCCCTTGCGAAGGACGAGCTGATCGCGCGCCTCGTCGACTTGGTGCCGCCCCGCGAGGGCTCCGGCGCGCGCGAGCCCATCCAGTGGCCCGAGCTCACGATCCCGGGCGACGACGTGCCGTCCCGGTTCGAGCGCGCCGCTCGGACGTTCGTGCGCAGGCCGGGCGCTTTCGTCGCCGCCTTTCCCGACGCCACGCTGGTCCGCCTGTTCAGCCACTCCACGGCGGACGCGATCTACACGATCGTACGCAACAAGGAGCACCTCAATATCGACTTCATGTTCGCCGAAAGCGAGGAACGCGTTCCCGCGGAGGACACCCTCCACGTGGTGCGTGGTGTCGCGGCGAGTCGGCCGAACCTCTTCCTCGTCGTGAACATGGATGACCCCGAGCGCTTCGCGGCGGACGTCCTGGCGCTGGGCACGGCGGACACGACGTGGTCGCGATTCCTCGATCGATACGGCATCCGTCGCGACAACCCCGTGTTCTGGGCGGAGTCCGACTTTTTCAACGAGCGCTACGCGCAGACGGACCCGATCGCCTCGGGGATCCTCGATCTGTCGCGTTACGCGAACGATTGAAGAGCCCGGGGCTGCCTGCACGCCGGACGTGGCGCCGGATCACGAGGAGCGAGACGACGTCCGGTCGCACCTTGACGAGGTGATTCCCCAAGGGGGGTTGGTGGGGAGACGGCGTCCGGACGATCGCTAGTCGGGAGTTCGGACACCTACAAGTCGGCCCCGCTCCAGACCGCTATTCGTCAAACGCGGTGACCATTCGCGTAGCCCTTCGGCCCCCGAAGGTCGACACTTGCTGCGCAACGCAAACGATAGGCCCCCGCAGCGCCGGGAGAAGCACCCGAGACCGACTTTTGCAATGGCGGCGCGCCGAAACGGAGAACCGATGAGCGACGCCTTCGCTGCACCCCCCAATACCC
>CALKVG010000061.1 GCA_937998045.1 uncultured Myxococcales bacterium | reverse complement strand
TCGCCGGCGCCGGCGAGGGCGTTTACCAGCTCGCGCAGCTGGGCGCCGCGGCTGCCAACTCTCGACCACGCTCCGGCATAGCCGGAGACGTGCCGTCAGCGCCGATCGGGGTGCGCATGCGCCCGGGCGTCGCGACGTGGCGGATGCGCGTCGGCCAGCGGGACCTGCTGCTCACGTCCGCAGGGCCTGCGATGGACCCGGGGCTTGGAGCGGGCGTGCGGCGGATTCTGTCCGAGTAGCGCGAACCGCCCCGCCCGCGCGGACTGGCCCCCGGCGCCATCCGCGTGTATCTCCTTGCGCGCCATGGCACGGATCCATCGCTCCCTCCCCCCCAAGGGCACTCGCATCGGCATCGCCTTTTCCGGCGGCCTCGACACACGCACCGCCGTCGCATGGATGTCGCGCCTCGGCCTCGAGGTGTACGCGTACACCGCCGATCTCGCGCAGCCCGACGAGGCGCGCGTCGCCGACATTCCGCCGGTCGCGATGCGGCACGGAGCCCGCGCGGCGCGCGCCCTCGACTGCCGCGACGCCCTCGTCCGCGAGGGCATCGTCGCCGTGCAGTGCGGCGCGTTCCACCTCTCGAGCGGCGGCAAGAAGTACTTCAACACGACGCCGCTCGGCCGCGCGGTGACGACGACGGCGATCATCCGCGCGATGCGCGAGGACGGCGTGAACGTCTTCTCCGACGGCAGCACCCACAAGGGCAACGACATCCAGCGGTTCTTCCGATACGGCGTCCTCGTCAACCCGGCGCTCGAGATTTACAAGCCGTGGCTCGACCGCGCGTTCGTCGAGGCGTTCGGCGGACGCAAGGAGATGAGCGAGTACCTCGACTCGATCGGGATGCCGTACACGATGGCGACGGAGAAGGCCTACTCCACCGACGCGAACGTCCTCGGCGCGACCCACGAGGCCAAGGACCTCGAGCGCCTCGATCGCGGGATGCGCATCGTCGAGCCGATCATGGGCGTCGCCCACTGGATGGAGAACAGGCGCGTCGAGGCCGAGGAGGTCACCATCGAGCTTTCGCGGGGCGTGCCCGTTTCGATCAACGGAAAGAGCCACGGATCGCTCTTCGAGACGTTCGCCCTGATGAACGCGATCGGCGGCCGCCACGGCCTCGGGATGAGCGACCAGATCGAGAACCGCGTCATCGACGCCAAGAGCCGCGGCATCTACGAGGCGCCCGGGATGGCGCTCTGCCACATCGTGTACGAGCGCCTGCTCAGCGCGGTCCACAACGAGAACACGACGGACCTCTACTTCACGCTCGGGCGGCGCCTCGGCCGCCTGCTCTACGAGGGCCGCTGGTACGATCCGGAGGCCCTCATGCTGAAGGAGGCCCTCACGCGCTGGGTGGCGCCCGCGGTCACCGGTCAGGTCAAGCTCGAGCTCCGCCGCGGCGACGACTACACGCTGCTCGACACGAAAGCCGCGCGCAGCGCCTACGAGCCCGACAAGCTCTCGATGGAGCGCACCGCCAGCGCGTTCACGCCGGAAGACCGCGTCGGCGCGCTCGAAATGCAGTCGCTCGGCGTCCTCGACAACCGCGAGCTCCTCCTCCACTTCGCCAAGGCGCTCGGCGCCGGCCCCGGCGTGGGCGAAAACCTCCTCCCCCAGGGAATCGTCGACGAAGGCTAGGTGCCCCCGGTCAGGCGACGGGGACGCGCAGGCGCGCGAGGCGCAAGGGCGCCGCGATGCCCTTCACGAGCGCCTGGAAGTCTTCGACGTGGCGGATGGTGCCCGCGGTCGGGACGAGGGGGGCGAGCGACTCGGCGACGACCGCTTCGCGGGGACCCGCGAGGTGCTGCATGCGCGCCGTCTCGTTCACCGTTTGCCCGAAGTAGTCGATCGTGCCGTTCGCGGTGACGACCGTGCACGGCCCGGCGTTCACGCCGAGCTTCAGCTCGAGCGACGTCGCCGCCGGATGCGCCGCGACGAACTCCGTCCACCGTTCGAGCATCTCGACGGCGGCGGCCACGGCGCCGCGCGCGTCGGCGAACGCCGCCATGACCGCGTCGCCGATCGTCTTCACGAGCGTGCCGCCGTGACGCTCGACGATGGCGATCCCGTACGACAGGCAGTCGTTGACGATACCGAAGGCGGCGGCGTCCCCGACGCGCGAGTAGAGCGCCGTCGATCCGCACAGGTCGCTGAACAGGATCGCGACGTTCGACACCTTGAGGGCGAGCCCGGGGCGGAGCGCCTCCGCGCCGAAGAGCGGACGGAACTCCGGCAACGCCGCGACGTGGTGCGCCGTGGCGGCCTCGGTGAGCCAGTCGGTGCGCTCGAGCTTCACGTGCCGCCCCTCGCCCGAGCGATTGACGACGCGGATGGTCCCGCGGGGCGCGATCGAGAAGCCCGCCGGCGAGAGCTCGCCGGGGCGGACTTCGAGGGAGACGGAGTCGGGCGCGCCCTCGACGACGTCCACCAGCGCCGTCGTTCCGCCGCGCACGAAGATGCGCACGCGCCCGGAGTCGGCCGGTGCCCGCAGCGCCCCTGCGGCGTCGGCCTCGAGCGACGCCTGGGCGAGGACGTGCGGTGTGAGGGCGGGGCCGCCGATGCAGTAGGGGCGTGCGTCGACGCGTCGAACGGCGGGATGCGGGAAAAACTGCGCCTCGACGGCGCGATCGAGGTCCGTGTCGTAGCGCAGATCGCACGCGTGGCAGTGCGCGCGGCCGTCGAGGTCCCGTAGCGACGGGAGAATCTGGCTCGCGGTGCGACAGCTCGGGCAGAGCAGCGCCCAGCGCAGCTCGAGCATGCCGGCGGGGACCGCCTCGAGGCACAGCCGGAGCACCGCCAGGCGGTCGGCGCCCCAGGCCGCGGCGAGGGCGAACGGCCGGATGGGAGCGACCGCGAAGTCGTCGGCGCTGCGAACGTGGTTCGCGAGGCGCTCGATCAGCTCCGGCGCGTACCGCGGCCGGATCCGCGCGCAGGCCGCGGCGAGGACGTGCTCGTCGGGCGCCCCGCTCACGATCGCGCGCGGTGACCGATCGACGGCGGAGATGTACCTCGCGACGGCGGCGATGGTTCGCCACGTCGCCATCCAGAGGACCGGCCGGAAGAGGGCTGCCCGCGGCGTGACGTCGACGCGGACGGTGACGTCGCAGCCGGCGCCGTCGGGCGCGTCGGCGAGGTCGTAGCGCGTGGCGAGCGTGCGCGCGGGGCCGTCGAGCATCACGCGGTAAAAGGAGAACGACTCGCCGGCCTCCCACGTGTACGGGTGCTCGAGGTAGGTGACCAGGAAGCCGCCCATGCGCGCACGCAGCCGGAAGCGCGCGAGGCCGCGCGTGTCGTTGGCCTCGACCGCGAGCGAGGACATGCCCGCAGCGCGGTTGAGGCGCAGCGTGTTCGAGATGTGGCTCCAGGCATCGGCCCGCGAAGCCCGGCAGCGAAACACGCG
Organism: uncultured Myxococcales bacterium; assembly: GCA_937998045.1. Classification (GTDB taxonomy): domain Bacteria; phylum Myxococcota_A; class Polyangia; order Polyangiales; family Polyangiaceae; genus Palsa-1150. Next base: position 8,931 of record CALKVG010000061.1, on the reverse strand, counting down.
TACGAGAGTGACCGGCCGCACGACGCCCTCAACCCTGGATCGGCGGAGCGCTTCACGCTTCGGGAGCGCCGCGAGGCGCGCTCAGGACTCCCGGAGGCGGGCGGCCGCCTTCACGGCGTGGGCGAGCTCCTCGTCGCTGAGAACGCGCACGCGCTGCGCGATCGCCCAGCGGAAGCCGAACGGATCCATGAGCTGCCCGTAGAGGTCTCCCCAGAAGGTCTCGCCGAGGGGCTTCCGCACGACGGCCCCGGCGGCGACGGCGCGCTCGAACGCGGCCTTCGCGTCCTCGACGTACATCTGCAGCGACGCGGGGCTGCCCCCGAGCGATCGCGGCGACTGGTCGCCCGGCGCGGTCCCCTCGTCGGCGATGAAGAGGTTGGAGTTCCCGATGCGCAGGCGCGCGTGCCAGATGGTCTCTCCGTCCGGGCCCTTCATGAGGTCGACCACCTCGGCGCCGAACGCACGCTCGTAGAACGCGATGGCCTTGCGCGCGTCGTGGACCACGAAGTGCGGCGTGAGCGTCTGGATGCCTTCGGGAATCGGCTTGGCTGGCTTCATCGGCTCCCTCCCTGCGAGGAAGCTTACGTTAACAGAGTCAGTCGCGTTTCACGAGCGTACCGACGCCGCGATCGGTGAAGAGCTCCGCGATGACCGAGTGGGGCGTTCTGCCGTCGAGAATGTGCACGCTGGCGACGCCGCCCGAGATCGCCCGGAGGACGCTCTTGGCCTTTGCCACCATGCCGCCGCGAATGACCCCGGTCGCGATCTTCCTCGTCAGCTCGCTCGCCGTGATCTCGCTCACGAGCTCCCCGTTCTCGAGGATGCCCGGCACGTCGGTCAGGTAAATGAGCTTCTCGGCGCGCAGCGCAATCGCGATTTCGGCGGCCGCGGCGTCCGCGTTGATGTTGTACCCCTCACCGTCCTCGCCCATCGCCACCGGCGAGATGACCGGCACGTACTTCTTGTCGAGCAGCACCTCGAGGAGCTCATGGTTGACGTGGGTGACCTCGCCCACCATGCCGAGGTCGCGCCCGCCCTCTCCCATCAGCTTGCGCGCCCGCAGCAGGCCCGCGTCCTTGCCGGAGACGCCCACCGCGTGCGCGATCGGCTGGTTGAGGAGCGACACGAGCTCGGTGTTGATCTTGCCCGTGAGCACCATCTCGACGACCTTCACGTCCTCGCGACCGGTCACGCGGACGCCGTCGACGAACTCGCTCTTGCCGTGGCCGAGCTTCTCCATCGTGTGCGTGATCTCGGGCCCGCCGCCGTGGACGACGATGGGCAGGAGGCCCGCGCTGCGGAGCAAGTTGATGTCGTTGGCGAAGCTCGCCTTGAGGGTGTCCTTCACCATCGCGGCGCCGCCGTACTTGATGACCGCTCGCTTGTTCGTGAAGCGCGAGATGTAGCTCAGCGCCTCGACCAGGAGCGCGCGCTTGAACCCCGGGCTGTAGTTCGTGAGGCGGTCGTCGCGGGCGACGGTGCCGTCGGCGCTGGCGTGGGTGAGGCTCGTGTAGTCGGCGTTGATCTTCACGTAGTCGTAGGTGAGATCGCACCCCCACGCGACGGCGTGGGCGCTGCCCTCGCACAGCCGCACGTCGATGGACACGTGGGGCTCGCGCATGCGCGCGCGAAGGGCCACGGCGTCGACCCCGGTGGGGGCCCCCTCCGCGTACACGCACGCGCCCTGCACCTGCACGGTCGCGCGCGTGGGATCGACAGGCCACTTGCGCGAGCCGATGCGCGCGCCGATGGCCGACAGGACGCGGCCCCAATTGGGGTCGGCGCCGAACACGGCCGCCTTGACGAGGTTCGACCCGACGACGGCGCGAGCGAGGTCGCGCGCGATGGCGACGTCCGGAGCGCCCGCCACGCGCACCTCGAGGAGCTTCGTGGCGCCCTCGCCGTCCTCGGCGATCTGCCTGGCGAGCTCGATGCAAACGCCCTCGAGCGCCTCGGCGAGCGTGGCCTGGTCGGGGCTCCCCTCCTCGATCGTGGGGTTGCCCGCGAGGCCGTTGGCGAGCGCGAACACCGAGTCGTTGGTGCTCATGTCGTTGTCGACGTTGAGCATCTCGAAGCTCGACTTCATCGCGTGCGCGAGCGCGCTCTGCAGCGCGGCCGGCGCGACGGCGGCGTCGGTCGTGATGAAGGCGAGCATCGTGGCAAGCTCGGGGGCGATCATGCCGCTGCCCTTGGCGAACGCCGCGATGGTCGCCTCCACGCCGCCGACGCGGAGCGCGCGGCTGGCGAGCTTGACGCGCGTGTCGGTCGTCATGATCGCCTGGGCGGCGAGCTCGATGGCCGCGCCCCGCGCCGAGGCGAGCTGGGGAGCGGCGGCGACGAGCTTCTGCACCGGGAGGCGCACGCCGATGACGCCTGTCGACGCGGTGAGGACGCTCTCGGGCTTGATGCGCAGCGCGCGCGCCACCGCGGAGCACACCTCGCGCACGTCGCGCTCGCCGTCGGGGCCGACGAGCGCGTTCGCGTTGCCGCTGTTGGCGACGACGGCGTAGATGCCCGCCGCGGGGAGGCGCGCCGCCGCGTCGCGCACGGGGGCGGCGCGCGCGGCGTTGACGGTGAAGCACCCGGCCGCCGAGCACGGCGCTTCGCTGAAGACCAGCGCGAAGTCCTTGCGCGCGGACTTGATGCCGCTGTTGATGCCCGAATACGTGAATCCGCGCGGAGTCCGCACGATGGCCCTCCCATCAAGGAGCGATGCGCTGCAGGGCCTCGAGCCCCAGGGCCTCGTCCCAGCCGTTCATCGAGTTGAGGTTCTGCACGGCCTGGCCGGCAGCCCCTTTTACCAGATTGTCGATCGCGCCGACCGCGACGACCATACGCTCGTCCGCGGAGGCGCCGACGAGCGCGAGGTTGGTGCCCGCGACGCGCTTGAGCATGACCTGATCGAGCGCGACGGCCCGGACGAAGGGCGTGCGGGCGTAGGCCTCGGCGAGGCAAGCCGCGACGGCTGCGGCGGAGACGCCGGCGCGCGGACGCGCATAGCACGTGGCAAGAAGCCCCCGTGAGACGGGGAGGAGGTGCGCGGTGAACGTCAGGCCCATGCCGGCGGCGCCGCCGGCCTGCGCCGCCGCGTCGGTCTCGACGCGCGCAAGGCGCGCGATGCCGCGGGCGATCTCGGGCGTGTGCTGGTGCGTGAAGACCTTGTAAGCGCGGAGGTCGCCGTCGATCTCGGCGAAGGAGTAGGGCTCCTCGCTGCGCCGGCCGGCGCCGGTCACGCCGCTCTTTGCGTCGACGACGATGCCGGCGGGCTCGACGAGCCCCGCCCGCAGGAGCGGCGCGATCGCGAGGAGAGCCGCGGTGGGGTAGCACCCGGGGTTGGCGACGAGGGCCCCGCGCGGCGGAGGGCCGAAGAGCTCGGGGATGCCGTAGTGCGCGCGCTCGAGCCAGCCGGGAGCGGTGTGCTCGAAGCCGTACCAGCGGGGGTAAGCGCCGGCTTCCAGGCGGAAGGCGCCGGAAAGGTCGACGACCTGCTTGCCGCGCTCGGCGAACGCGGGCGCGAGGCGCATCGAGACATCGGCCGCGGTGGCGAGGAGGACCGCGTCGCACGCGTCGGCGCGGTCGAGCGCCTCGCCGTTCGGGACGAAGCGCAACCCCGGGTCGATCGCCGGCGCGCCGAGGCGCGCCCCGACGGCTTCCCCGGCGAGCTTGTCGCTCGTGGCCATTGCGAGCACGAGGCGCGGGTGGGTCGCCACGATGCGCGCCGCGACCCCTCCGGAATAGCCGGACGATCCCACGACGCCGACCCGCAGCTTGTCCATTGCGCGGTGCGATCTAGCTCAAAGCGCTCGGCGATGCAGCGACTTACGGATGCGAGCCGGCCGGCTTACGCGGGAGCGTCTTGGGCCGCCCCTGCCCGGCCCCACCGGCCGACACCGCGGCGCCGGCGCGCACCGAGGGCTGCGCTGAAGCCATCGCGGTGGAGGCGGAGCTGCCGCAGGTTGCGCGGGCGCCGGAGGTGGCGCAGGCCGGGAGGGAGGAGGAGGCGCGGCGGCGAGCGCGGACGCCGCGGTCGACGCCGCGGAGCTGGCAGGCGCAGCGCCCTCGGGCGCGGCATGCGAAGCGGCGGAAATACCGGCCCACACCATCGCCGCCCCGACAAAGAGGACGGCGCCGAGCGCGGGGAGCCAAGGCGGCGTCTGCGGCTCGTCTTCGCCGGCCGGGGCGGCATCGGCGGGGGAATGCGGATCGCTCATGGCGGCCGTTGCTTTACCACAAGCCGGCGCACCTTTAACTTTTGACCACGCTCCGGCGTGCCGTCCCTGGAGCCGCGTCCCGTAGCCGACCGAAGGAGACATAAGCACACACGTCCCTGTGCACAGCCCAGCGGCTCGGCGTTTGCAGCCCCACAGCGCTATGCTGTTCGTCGTGAAGCGCTCCGCACTTCCTCTGCTCTCCGTCGCCCTGGCTTGCGCGGTCACGCCTGCCGCCGCCCAGCCGCCCGCGCAACAGCCTCCTCAGGCCACTCCCCTTGGCCTGCCGGCGCTTCCAGGGCAAGCCGCTCCCGCGGAGGAGGCGGCCGCCCCGGCGCCGGGTTTGCCCACGCCGCAGCAGCTTTATGAGCACGTCCGCCGCGGGGTCGCCGTGATCGAGCGTGGCGGGCTGCCGATCGCGATCGGGACGGTACTCGGGAACGACGGGCGCATCCTGACGGCGCTGTCGGGCCTCGGCAACGCCGATGTCGCCGACGTTCGCTATGCAGACGGAACGACCGTTCACGCCAAGCTTGGTCACAGTGACAGGGTGACGGACCTGGCGCTCCTCGTGCCGCAGGTCGCCAAATGGACGGACGGGCTGATCGCGAGCGAGGCCGACCCGTCCGGCGCGGAGCTCCGGGCGATGCTTCCGGCGCGGGGTGGGCACCTTGGTCCCGCCGAGGCGGGCATCAAGGGACGGGTCGACGCGCACGCGAGGGATGGCGAGCCCCTCCTCCAGATGCTCGATGTGGACGTCAAGGGGCCGCTCATCGCGGGGACCCCCCTGCTCGACTCGACCGGCAGCGTGGTGGCCGTCCTCGTCCGGGCGTGCAAGGGGGCCGCGCCGCAAGCTACGGACGGAGCGTCGTCCTGGGGCGCCTGGGCGGCGCAGGTTCAGGCGGTGAAGGCCGCCGCGTGCGCCCCTGCGGTCTTCGGTGCGCCCGTCTCGACCATTCGGTCCTTCCTCTCGAAGACGCCGGCCAGCGCGAGCGTTCCGGCGCCCTGGCTGGGCATCCGCGGCGAACCCGAGTCGTCGGGGTCCACGCACGGGGTCCGCGTCGTCGCGATCGCGCCGCAAAGCCCTGCGGAGCGCGCCGGTCTCAAATCGGGGGCAGACGTCATCGTCGCGGTCGACGGGCAGCCCATCGACTCCCCGGAGAAGCTGGCGGACGCGATCGCGAGGCACGCCCCCGGCGAGACGGTGAAGCTCCTCGTCTTCGGGCAGGACAAGTTCCGCGAACTGTCCGTCGCGCTCGCGCGCACGCCCTGAGGGGGCTCCCGCAACGTCTCTTCGTCGCGCAACGTCGTTGACACCGCGCGCACGTCCTTGCGACGATCGCTCATCGTGGGAGGAGCTCTCCGCATCGAAGTGGCCGGCGAAACCAACGTCGGCATGAAGCGCACGCACAACGAAGACAACTTTTCGATCATCGAGGAGAGCGGCCTCTACATCGTCGCGGACGGCATGGGGGGGCACGCGTCCGGCGAGATCGCGAGCAAGATGGCGGTCGACGCCATGCGCGAGTTCTTCGCGGCGACGGCCAACGACCCCGAGCGGACGTGGCCATACAAGATGGACCGCTCGAAGGGTTACGAGGAGAACCGGCTCATCACCGGGATCAAGCTCGCGAACCTGCGCATCTACGAGAGCGCGCAGCGCGACCCTCGCCAGCGCGGCATGGGCACGACCGTCGTGGCGCTCTTCGCGGTCGAGGACGGCGTCTACATCGCCCACGTCGGCGACTCGCGCGTGTACCGCATGCGCGACAGCACGCTCGAGCAGCTGACCGAGGACCACTCGCTGCTCAACGACTACATCAAGATGAAGCGCCTCACGCCCGAGGAGATCGCGAACTTCCCGCACAAGAACGTCATCGTGAGGGCGCTCGGGATGAAGGACACGGTCAAGGTGGACACCCGGCTCGAGCAGCCGCGCGCCGGAGATCTGTACCTGCTGTGCTCCGATGGGCTTTCCGGGCCCATCACCGACCCGGACATGCTCGACATCCTGCACGGCACGAACGACCTGAAGACCGCGGCCTCGCGGCTGATCGCGAAGGCGAACGAGAACGGGGGACCGGACAACATCACGGTCGTCCTCGCCCGCTGGGTTCCGGGCTGAGCGCGATCGCTCGGCGCCAGCGTGAGAGCGCGCCGCTCAGCGCAAGTCGATGGGCGAGATCGCGAAGAACGCGACCGCCACGAGGAGAAGCGTGATGAGCGCGACGAGGACGTAGGCCATGCGGCTCTGCGTGGTGCTCCAGCCATCCGCGAAGAACCTGCCGCGCGAACGCTTGCGGATGCGCCGCTGCACGCCGCGAAGGAGGTCCGGCGTCTCGGGCGCGATGACCTCGTCCGCCAGCGCGCGCCGGACCAGGTCGCGCAGCGCGTCGGAGCCTTGCTGCTCCGGGTCGTCGTGGTTCGGCTCGGTCATTGGATCTTCTCTCCCAGCGCGCGCTCGACGAGCTCCTTGAGCTGCGCGCGGGCGCGGTGGATGCGGCTCTTGACGGTCCCCTCCGGGAGGCCCGTGATCTGCGCGATTTCTTCGTAGCTCAGATCCTCGACGTCGCGCAGGACCAGGCATTCGCGGAACGACGGCTCGAGGGCGAGGATGGCGCGCTGCACGATGAGCTCCACCTGCCTGCCGGCCATCATCTCATCGGGGCGCTCCACCTGCGCGACCGCGGCCCGGCCGCGCGAGACCTCGCCGGGCGCGGCGCGATCTTCGAGGCTCTGGAGCTCGTCCTGCTCGCCGGCGTGCCGCACGCGCAGGTACTTGTGGCGGTTCTTGCAGAGGTTGATCGCGATTCGATAGATCCACGTCGAGAGCTTCGAGTCGCCGCGGAACGAGCCCACGGCCTTGAACACCTGGACGAAGACCTCCTGCGCCAGATCCTCGGCCTCGGCGCGGTTGCCGAGCATGCGAAGGACGAGGACGAATACGCGCCGCTGGTAGCCGCGCACGAGGTCGTTGAACGCGCGCTCGTCGCGGGCGACGAGCCGCTCGAGGAAGCCAGCCTCCTCGTCCGGCATCCCCGGCGCGGCATCCGGGGACGCCACGACGCGGGCGACTTCTCTCGCAGCCGCGTCCGCGGCTCCGTCCGACGCATGAGAACGAGGAAGAGGATCTTCGACAGTCGCGCGGCTCGCCGCGCCGTTCGGGTCGCCAGCGCCCGTGGGGGTTGCGGCCGCAGCGGCGCCGTCGACCGCGCCGGCGACGCCGCCCGCAGGTCGGTCGCCAAGCGGATCCTCGGGCGACGGCACGGAGATCGATAGTGCCTCATCCCGCGCGGGACGGGCAGAGGGAAGGGGCCGCTCGCGCCGGCCGGAGGGCGCGCCCGCGGGGGAAGCGCCGGCGCCGTCATCCACGGAACGCCGCCGCCCCATCCTCGTGCTGACCGTCACGGTGGCGCGAAGTTCCCGGCCGGCGACTCCGGCGTTGCGTTCGACGCGCGATTACGTAGGCTCACGCTCCAGCGTGCTCCCCTGTGGGGTGCCACTCCACTCCGGCGTCGTCTAATGGCAGGACAGCGGATTTTGGTTCCGCTTATTGGGGTTCGAATCCCTACGCCGGAACCCTTGAGGTGACGCTGGCGACAGTCACTCCGCGGTGCCCGACCGAGCGTGCTCCGAGCTGCGCTCGAGCATCGACGCGAGCATCTCTCTCTGGTCGGGGCGCAGGATCGGCAGCAGCGCGGAGACGAACCCGACCTTCCGCTCGATGTGGTCGCGAAGGGCGGCCGTGGGCGATTGCATCGTCTGGACGGTCGTCTTCGCGTCGAAGCTCTCGGTCGGGAACGCGTTCAGCAACGCGTCGAAGCGTTCGCGGTGGGCGGATTGACGGGCCGGCGTGGGACCGGGCTGCGCAGCGAGGAGCGACGCGACCTGCTGCTGCTGGTCCGCGTCGAGAGCCAGCTCTCGGGTCAGCCGGTCCAGGCGCGCGGCGGTGCCTTCTGCCGGCTCGGGCTGCGCTTGCGCCTCGGCACGCCCGGGCGCGCCCGAGCGGACCGCGGCGGCGACGGCCACGCGCTTTTCCGGGTTGAGCAGGGCATGCAAGCCGTTCAGGACGAAGAACTCCTGCTTCTGGTACGCCTCCACGGCGTTTGCGGCGACATCCTCGTCCGCGTGCACGCGCGCCGGATCGATCGCGCCGGCTCTCACCTGGGCCGCCAAATGAGCGCGCATGGCGCGAAACGCCGCGTCGACACCTTGCCAGCTCTCGTGGAGCTGCTGCTCGAGAGTGCGTACCGTCGCCTTGTCGGTACCGTTGAGCGACTGCTGGTCCGTTGCCCGCAGCAGGGCGGCGGCCGCGCCCAGGTGATGCCCGGCTTCCGCGCTCGGCGCCGCGGGAGCCAGCGTTTGCGCCACCGGCTCGCCGCCGGTCGCGTACGCGGTGGGCCTCGCCGCTCCGCCACCCTCTCGAGCGCACCCGATCCCGGCTCCCAGGACGATTGCCAGAGCCGCCCCGCCGATCGTGTATCTCATGTTCATCGCAAATTCCTCGCTGCCACGGACAGGCAAACGGCGCACCGGCGGTCCGAGCTCGACGCGCGCCTTTCGTCGGCTCAGCGCGACGGCCCGAGCGGGCCTCGGGCTGACGCATCCGAGCGCGGTATGATGGTCCGCCGATGGCCCGCGACCTCGTTCGAAGAACCGTTCGCGCACTCCACGGACTGTCTCTTATACACATCTGACGCTGCCGACGATCTTACGCGTGTAG
>CALKVG010000060.1 GCA_937998045.1 uncultured Myxococcales bacterium | reverse complement strand
CCTTCATGATCGTCGGGGGCATCATCGGGGGCTACGCAGGGGCCGCCATTGCTCGCCGAGTCGAACCGAAATACGTTCGCTGGCTCGTCATGGGCGTCGCCTGGAGCATGACGGCGTATTTCTTCGTACGCACCTACGCCTGAGTGCCGGGCGCGGTGTTGCGAAGCGCGAGCGCGGTGCGCGACATCACCGCCGAGTGGCGTTCGTCACAGCCAGCAAAGGGCGCGCTCGGCGATCTCCTCGCCGATCGTGAGCGACGCGGTCGCCGCCGGTGAGGGTGCGTTGAGGACGTGCACCATGCGCGCGCCCTCGGCTATCGCAAAGTCGTCGACGAGCGCACCGTCGCGGGCCACCGCCTCCGCGCGAACGCCCGCGCCGCCCGGAACCAGGTCCTCGGCGCGCACGTCCGGCACGAGCCACGGCGCCGCGCGAACGCCGAACGGCTGAACGACCGGGCTTGCTCGAAGGCGGCCATTCGCCAGTGCTTGCGCGCCATTCGCCAGAACCCGGGCCAGCAGGCCATTCCGTAGGTGTCGCGCGGGTCGAAGCTCGCGCGAGCGTATCCCTCGCGAGCGAGCGCGAGCACCGCGTTCGGTCCCGCCTCGACGCCTCCACCGATCGTTCGCGTGAGGATACGCCGAGAAAATGGAACGCGGGGTCCGGTACCGGATAGATGAGGTGTCGCACCAGGTCTCTGCGCGCGGGAGAGAGCATTCAGTACTCGCCGCGAGACGGGACGATGGCGACTCCGACGATCAGACCCGCCATGCGCAGCGGGCCGACGGTCGAGCAACGCGAGCGCCGCGCCAAGCCGACGACCCCCGCCCCCGATGATGACCGCGTCCGGACTTTGCGGCACGGACGCTTCCTATCACCCCTTTCGAATCTGTCAGCGCGCTCCGTCAGTTTTCGACCACGACCGGCCGGCGCTTCCCCGACGCGGAAGCCGGGATCTCGTCGCAGGGCGTGACCCGGAACGGGACCCCGTGGAAGTACCCGGCCAGCCGCCGCGCGATGCCCTCGAACCGAGCGGCATCCCAGTCGCGCCCGGGTACGATCTTGAGCTCCACCGCGCCCGTCTTCTTCTGCACGACCTGATACGCACGGAGCATCTGTCGCTCCGACTGCAGGAGCGAGATGAACACCATGCCCGGCACGGGCCGCCCCATTCCGTCTCGCAGCGTGTCGAGCCGCCGCCCGTCGACGTGGGTCAGCTTTCGTAGCCAGCGCCCACATCGGCATGGTCCCGAAGCGGCCATCGTCGCGACGTCCCCATTGCTGTAGCGGATGAACGGCATACCGAAGTTGTGCAGATCGGTGATGATGACCTCCCCCGACTCCCCTGGCGACGCGGGCTGCCCGTTTCCGGCAACCTCGACGATCAGGTTCTCTTCCGAGAGGTGCAGGCCGTCGTGCGCGTCGCACTCCGCTGCGATGAGCATCGTCTCGCGCGAGCCGTAAGTCTCGAATACGTTCGGGCCGAACGCTCGCGAGATCACGTCGCGATCGTGCGGAAGGAGCGCCTCGGCGGCGCAGACGACGTTCGCATCCGGCCAATCGCGCTCGTCACGCTCGAGGATCCACCGGGCCAATGTCGCGAGCGCTTGCGTATAAGCCACGATCGTGCGCGGCTTGTGGCGTGCGAGGATGCGCACGGCGCGTTGCATCGACGCCTCGTCTTGGCGCGCGGCGTCCACGTACACCTCGCGCTTCAACGCACGGTCGAGGCCTATCTTCCCAGCGTTCAGGCCCGTGGGTATCTGCGCTCCCGTGCCCCAGTAGTACAGCGTCGGACGTCCGAGCTGGTAGCCGGCCCACCCGTATCCGCGCAAACGGACGGCCGTCCGCCACGCCTCGCTCTCGTTGCAGTACTCGAAGCGGAGCGGGACGCCGGTGGTGCCACTCGTACCTTTGCGAATGTTGGTCGCATGGAGCTCCGGATCGACCATGTCGTCGAAGCGTTCTTGAATGATTTCGCGTGTCAGGACCGGCAACGCCTGAAGGTCCGAACGCGACTTCAGGGCGCGGACGTCGAAACCGATGCGGGCGAAAAGCTCCCGCCAGTATGGGATGCGACGCCCCGCGTGTTCGAGGAGGACGCGAAGCGAGGCCAACTGCAGGCGCTCGAGCTCCTCGGAGCCCAGCCACTGCGTGCCCTCGAGCAACGCGAGATGGTCGCCGATCCGTCGGTGGCGTACGACCCGCTGCCAGGTCGGGAAGAAGACGTTGCCGTATGCCCAGCCATAGAACGATGTCGAAAGCACGACTCCGGAGCGCTGCAGCGCTCATACCTCCTTGGCATCCTCGACCGTAGGCTCTCCTCGGACGAGCCGTTCACGCTCCGAGGGACCAGCCCCGGCCGTCGTCGAGGGCTGCGCTCGGGTCTCCCTCGTATCTGAGAAACCCCCGCGCCACAAGCGTATCGACGATCTCCTCGGCCGCGAGCGTCGAGCACTCGAGTTGCTCCGCCACCGCGTCGCGCAGCGCCGTCCGGCCGTCGAGATAGCCGACGGGCGCGGCGCCCGCAAAGCGCGTGCGGAGCACGGCAGTCAGCTCAGCCAGGTCGACGTCCTCGATGGAAAGCCGCACGCCGTACCTTTGATGCCGGTCAGGCCGCACTGCAAGCGCGACCGAGCTTCACTGATGCGTGTTCACGCTGTCCGGCTGGACGTCGGGCTGAATGATGACGTCGGCCGGCCCTCCGCCGCTACTGCTGCCCGATCCTCCGTCCACCGCGAAGGATGCATCCTCGTTCGTGGGGAGCGGGAGGCATACGCTCTCGACTCGCGGGGGACTCGCGTCGCCGACCGTCAGCTGGACGCAGGCCTGACCGGGACCACAGCCGCGCTGAGGGTCCGTCGGATCGCAATAACCGCGACACACGCCGTCGCCGGCGTCCTGGAAGAACACGCAAGTCTGCAAGTCGCCGCACGTGGCCGTGCCGATTTGCAGCATACAGCCCTCCCCGAGAGGGATCCCCTTCGCGCTCGGCACGCACGCGAACTGCCAGCCTTGCGGGCAATTGCACGGCTGCGGCCAGCAGGTCTGCCCGGCGGTGCACTGCCATGGATCCTCGTTGCAGGAAAGCGCCGTGGCGGAGGACGACCCGCACGCCGCGACGACCATGACCACCAACGCGCCCGCCGCGGCGAGCGCCACGAGCACCGACCAACTCCGAGAAATCATCATTGCCTTCCGCGAAAGGTTGCGTCCTGCCGGGAGGCACGCAAGCGCTCAAAGGCGAACGCGCGGCCCGGTCTCCGGACGAGAGACCGGCCGCGCGCTCGTTTGTCTCGATCGGTCGTCCGACGATTCTCGAAAACGCGCGTCGGATGCCCGAATCAGTTGAACTGGTTGAAGTACGTGAGGAAGTACTTCAGCGGCAGTTGCAGGCCGTAGGCGCCGCCGAAGGTTCCGTCATCCATGTTGTAGATGACGTCCTGTGTGTAGTTGAACATGACTACGTAGCTCGCCACGTTGCGGTCGCGGTCTGCCACGATCCACTGATTGCGATCCTGCACGTAGACCCAGATCCAGCGCCGCCCCTCCGGACCCTTGAACTGGTTGTACAAATCGGAGTGGTACGCGGCGAGCGGATCGGTCGGATAGCTCGGGAGCCGCGGGTCGTAGGCGCAAGCCTGCGTGGTGGTACAGACGTTTCCCTTCTCGTCCGTGAACGCGTTTGCGACCGCGATTCGCCGGAAGTAGTCGAGGAAGTCTTGCTCGCGCGTGAACGTGTAGCCACCCGTCCAGTCGCGAATCTCCGGACGCTGCGCGAAGGATACGAAGTTCGGGTCGTGCGTCGCCTGCGTGAACTGGAGAACGGCCAGCGGGACGGCGTACGGGAAGATGTTGTACGCGCCGCCGACCATCGAGAGCGCCGCTTGCTCGGAAACGGTCTGGTACGCAGGGTCGCCGAGGCTGAAGGACGCG
>CALKVG010000059.1 GCA_937998045.1 uncultured Myxococcales bacterium | reverse complement strand
ATGTGTATAAGAGACAGCAGTGCCAAGCTCCTCAAGGAGCAGGAGTTCGCCACGCAGTTTCACGAAGGAGAGAAGGCGAACATCCACATCCAGCTCGTCGGCAATCGCGTCATTCTTGTCGTCATTTTCGACAGCAAGTCGTCTCTCGGCCTCGTGCGCCTGCGCGTGAAGAAGGCCAGCGAGGAGCTCAACCACATCTTCGAGTCGCTGCTCAAGAAGGTGCAGGAGCCCGGCGCCGACTCGCCGTTCGCCGAGATCACCGACGAAGACATCGACAACCTCTTCAACGACTGAGACTCGTCGCCTCCGACCACCGGAGCGTCGTCGACACACGAGGAACCGCCAGGCTGCCGATGAGCTTCATCAACTACATGGCCCGGGAGATCAACTGCAAGCTCGTCTACTACGGGCCGGGCCTCTGCGGGAAGACGACGAACCTCCAGTACATCTACGAACGAACGAACCCCGAGCACAAAGGAAAGATGATCTCGCTCGCGACCGAGACCGAGCGAACTCTGTTCTTCGATTTTCTCCCCCTGTCGCTCGGCGAGATCCGCGGCTTCAAGACGCGCTTTCACCTCTACACGGTGCCCGGCCAGGTCTTCTACGACGCCTCGCGAAAGCTCATTTTGAAGGGCGTCGACGGCGTCATCTTCGTCGCCGACTCGCAGATCGAGCGCATGGAGGCGAACGAGGAGTCCATGGAGAACCTGCGGACGAACCTCGCCGAGCAGGGGTACTCGCTCGAGAAGTTGCCGTTCGTCATCCAGTACAATAAGCGCGATCTGCCGAACGTCGCCGGCTCCGAGGAGCTGCGCCAGATGCTCAACCGGATGAACGTGCCCGACTTCGATGCCGTGGCGCGCACCGGGGTGGGCGTCTTCGACACGCTGAAGGCCGTCGCGAAGCTCGTCCTTACCGAGCTGAAAAAAGGCGGCGGCTGACGGCGTCAGGCCCGCCCGCTTCCTAACGCGGTTCTCGCACCTGGCACCGCCTGTCATGGGCGGGGAGCCTCGAGGGGAGCGGCCGCGCTCCCCTCGGACGAGAGCGTGCGAGCCTCGAGGGGAGCGGCCGCGCTCCCTCGAACGAGACCATCATGCCTGGTTGTAGACGCGCTTGCGCCGGGCCTTGTCCTTGGCCTTGAGCTTGGCGCGATAGCGCTTGCTCTTGTCGCGATTGACCTTGCGCGGCTGCTTGGAAAGGACGATGTACATGACTCACGCTCTCGCGGTTAGGGCGGGCCTCTTACCATGAACGTCAGGCTCGTGCACGAGTTCCGCTTCGAAGCGGCGCACCTTCTTCCAAAGGTTCCCGCGGGCCACAAGTGTTCCCGGCTTCACGGGCACAGCTTCCGCATCGAGCTCGCGGTGGCCGGGCCCGTGGATCCGGTCACGGGCTGGCTCGTCGATTTCCAGCGTCTCTTCGACGCCTGGAAGCCGCTCTATGACCAACTCGATCATCGCTACTTGAACGAGGTCGGCGGCCTCGAGAACCCCACGAGCGAGAACCTCGCGCGGTGGGTGTGGGATCGCGTCGTGGTCGCGCTGCCGCAGCTCGCCCGCGTGACCGTCGCCGAGACGTGCGAGTCCCGCTGCGAGTACGAGGGGCGGTGAGGCGGCTTCGCCAGCCGCGCGCGCCGGGGCAGCGATGAGCAAGACGCTCGCTTGCCGCTGCGAGGACGTGACGCTGCACGATCTCGAGGACGCGATCGCGCGAGGATACACGGATATCGAGTCGCTCAAGCGCTACACCGGCTTCGGTACGGGCTGGTGCCAGGGCAAGGGGTGCGTGGCCCTGTGCGCGCGCCTTCTCGTCGAGCGCGGCGGGTCCGCGGCGCTGCCCATCACGCCCAGGCCGCCCGTCCATCCCATTGCGCTCGGCGAGCTCGCGGGCCTCGCGCGCGTGGCGGAGGACGACGAGCGCGCCAAACGCCGACCGCACTAGCGGCGATTACGGCGCGGACGCGAGCGGGTCGGCGCCGGCGGCGAGCACCTCGGCCGAGGAGGCGGCGGACGTGTCGGCGAGCGCTGCGGCGCCCACGAGGACGAGCGCGACCCAGACGGCGTCCGCAAGGACCAGGTGCGCCAGCTGCGCCCAGACGGGCGCGAGGGACATCACGTCGAAGAGCCCCAGCGTGACCTGCGCGACGATGAGCGCGCTCGCGCCGCCGGCAAGGCGCCGGACCGCGGCGGACGGCCGCAGCGTGCGCACCAGGCCCAGCGCGGCGAGCGTGGTGACCGCAGTGATCGCGGCAAGGAGCGGATGCACGACCCGAAGGCGAACGAAGAGGTGCGCTTTGGCGGAGAGGTCGTCGGCGAGCCCGGCCGCGAGCGACGCCGAGGGAAAGAGGGTGTCGCCCAGGGCGGTGACGGCCCCGGCTGCGCCGACGACGAGGAGAGCCGCGAGCGGGACGCCGATGGCCCACGCGACGGTCGCCTGCGACGGGGCTCTGCTCGCGCCGCGCACACGCAGAGGCGCGCCCCCCGAGGCCCACCACGCGGTGAGCGCGGTGGACCCGAGGAGGAAGAACGTGTTGACGAGGTGCAGGCTCACGCTGAGGGCGCGCTTCATCGAGGCGTCGTGAGCGACGAGCTCGAAGAGGACGAGCGCTGCGCCGATGAGCGCCTCGGCGAACATGAACGCCGTGGCCGTCGCCGCCCCGCGCCGGACGCGATGCCCACGCGGGAACGCGCGGAGCGCCCAAACGAGGAGGACGACCGAAAGGACGAGCGCAGCGCCGCTCGTCACCCGGTGCGAGAGCTCGACGAGGGTCTCGACGCGCGCCGCACGCGGGATGACGACGCCGTTGCAGAGAGGCCAGTGCCGGCCACAACCGGCGCCCGAGCCGGTGGCCCTCACGTAGGCGCCCCACGCGACGACCGCGATCTCGTAGGCGAGGACGCCCCAGGAAAACCACGCCACCCGGGGAAGCCTTGCGCGGCGGGTGGAGGAGGAAGTGGGCACCGGCGACTCTTAGCGGCTTTCATCGCATTGGGCACGCTTCGAGCCGTAGACTCGCCCACATTTCCCTCCGGCGTCGCCGGACAGGCTCCGAGCGCGCGCCGGCGGAGCGACGATAACTAGGTTTCGCCCCGAGCTCAGCGCTTCGCTTCGGTGGTACTCTAGAGCCATCGTGGCGGCATTGTCTTCGCGCGAGGCCAGCGGGTCGGCGCCGGCGGATAGGTTCCGCCTGCTCCGCGAGCTCGGCGCACGTCCGGTGCCCACGTGGGCCGCCCTCGAGTCGCTCCCGACGGGCCGCTCTCAGCTCGTCGTCGTCGAGCGCGTGGCGCGCGGCGGCGCCTACGGCGACCAAGAAATCGCCGACTGGGTCCGCGACGCGCGCCGCATCGCGACCCTCGAACACCCCAACGTCGGCCGCGTGCGCGACGTCCTCATCCGCGGCGACGAGGTGCTCGTCGCCAGCGAGTACGTAGACGGCGTGCGCTGGTCGGAGCTGGTCGCGCAGTCGATCCCGCTCGAGCTCACGCTCCGCGTCTTCCTCGACATCCTCGCCGGACTCAGCGCCCTGCACAACCTGCGCGATGCCAAGCGACAGCCGCTCAAACTCGTGCACGGCGAGCTCACCCCCCAATGCGTCATCGTCGGCCTGGACGGCGTCACGCGGCTGGTGGGCGCGTGCCGCGCCAAGTCCAGCGCCGCGGAGCCGGGGCGTTCGGGCGCGGGGTACCTCGCGCCGGAGGTCCTCCTCGCCGACGACTCCGCCGACGCGAGGGCGGACCTGTTCAGCGTCGGCGTGATGCTCTGGGAGGCGCTCGCCGGGCGTCCGCTCTTCGACTCGAACATGCAGGCATCGGCCATGGTGACGCGCGTGCTCGGCGGGCACCTGCCGCCCGCGCCCGTGCCGCTGCAGTATCCGTGGGCCGCGCCGCTGCCGGGGGTCGTCGCTCGCGCGCTATCGGCCGATCCGCAGAACCGGTTCGCGTCGGCGCCGGCGCTCGCGGCGGAGCTACGAAAAATCGCCGGGCCCAAGCTGGCTCCCCCCTCGCGCCTGGCGACCCAGGTGCGGACGACGTCCGGCGACCGAATTCGCGCGCGACGCGAGCACCTGGAGCGCGCCGAGGCATGGCCGCCGGAGGTCTCGCGCGTCGCGCCGCAGATCGCGCCACGCGAGGCGGGGGACGAAGGACGTTCGCGCGCGTCGCCGTCGGAGGCGCCGACACCGGTGCCGCCGCCGCCGAAGCCAGCGCCGGCCGCCCTCAAGGCCCCGCCTGCGGCGCCGCTGCCGTCCCCCGCCACGCAGGGGAAAGCGCGGCCACCTGCGCCGTCCCCGCCCCAGGTGCCACCTCCGCCTCCGGCGCCGCCGACGGCCGCGGCCGAAGTGGCGCCCGTGCCGAATCGTCCGCCGG